>DIEW01000066.1:0-30002 GCA_002418825.1 Syntrophaceae bacterium UBA5764
ACATGTATGGCATCGACTGCTCCCGCAAGCCCGAGCGGGGCGCCTGCCCCGATAAACGGTGCCTGTATCCGCAGCCCTGTCCCTCTCTTAAAGCCGATCACGCAAGGCAAATTCACCTGCTGAAGGGTCTTCGCGCCATTGACGGCGTCAAAAAAGTATTTGTCGCTTCCGGCATCCGTCACGACCTGGTGCTGGCGGATAAAAGACATGGCGCGTCTTATCTGCGCGAGCTGACTAAACATCATATCTCCGGACAGTTGAAGGTCGCCCCGGAGCATGCCACACCCGCCGTGCTGGCACTGATGGGCAAGCCACAGTCGGAGACGCTGGTTCATTTTAAAAACCTTTTTGAAAAGATGAATACAGAAGCGGGACTTAAGCAATTTCTGACTTACTATTTTATCGCCGCTCATCCGGGCTGTACGGAAGAAGACATGCGCGATTTAAAATCGTTTGCCGCGCGTGAACTGCACACCACGCCGCAGCAGGTGCAGATTTTCACCCCTCTTCCCTCCACCACCTCCGCGCTCATGTACTGGACGGGAATCAATCCGGCAACCGGCAGAAAAATTTATGTGGAAAAAGATCCGGTTCAAAAACAGAAACAAAAAGATATCGCCACCGCAGGCGGCAAACGACCGGGCAAAAGCAACAAGCTGTCCGGCGCCGGAAGATAACGTTTTTTTGTCACTTAACATGTGTTAAAAGTATTTGAAGAAAGGTTACCCTCGGGTAAAATTACAGGAGGTATTGCTTATGCGTCTTTTCCCTAAAGAAGAAAATTTCTTCGATTTCTTTGAAGAATTGGCCGCCAAGATTGAAGAAGGCAGTCAATTTTTTCTTGAAATGACCCAAAATCAAAATTATTCTGCATCGAGAGTTTCCCGCCTTAAGGAAATTGAGCACGAAGCGGACGGCATTGCTCATAAAACATACGAGAGAATGCACAAGACCTTCCTGACGCCCCTTGATCGTGAAGACATCTACGCATTGGTCAATAAAATGGACGACATTATGGATGCCATCGAAGGCACCGCCAGCCGCCTGCACATGTATAAGGTTAAAAAGCCGGATGATGAAATCATTAAACAGGCGGAGATTCTTTTTCTGGCGGTCAAAAAAATTAAAGTTGTCGTTCATGGTTTGCGTAACATGAAAAACAGCCAGATGATTCTGGACGGCTGTGTGGAGATTCACACCCTGGAAAATGAAGGCGACGTCCTTTTAAGAGCCACGATCACCGATCTCTTTATGAAAGAAACCGATGCCGTCGAACTGCTTAAATGGAAGGAAATCTTTGAGCGGCTTGAACAAGCGATTGATCTTTGTGAAAGTGTATCCAACATCGTGGGAGGCATCGTTCTAAAAAATGCCTGAGCTTTAAAAAAGGCAGGGCCCATCGACCCTGCCTTGATAACTTTCCGGTCATGATGCCCGGCCTGATATCAGCGTTTCATTTCCCGTACAATTATCCTGCTGTAATATAATTGCTCAATTGTGAGATGAGAAAATCTTTGTGGGAAATGATTGATTTTACCACATCACCAATGGAAACGATGCCGACAAATTTTGTTTTTTCGAAAACAGGCAAATGACGCACATGTTTTCCCGTCATCAGCACCATCGCCTCCTCCACGCTCGTATCCGGATTGACGGAAAACAACGTGGTGGACATGACTTCCTTCACCAACGTTTCTTTGGAAGTTTTTCCCTGAAGAATAATTTTCCGCGCGTAATCTCTCTCCGAGATGATTCCCACAACCTTGCTGTTTTCCATCACCACCAGGGCGCCGATTTGCTTTTCGCTCATTTTTTTCAGCGCCTCGAACACCGTTGCCGTGGGAGCGATAGATTGAATTTCTTTGTTTTTTGCTTTGAGAACATCACTGACACTAATCATACAGCCTCCTGTTTATTAGCTATGGTTCAAATATCCATCAGCAAAAATTAAAGCTTCCGGGACGGGGTCAATCATCTGACTTGTTTTCGCCGATGGAATTTGACTGTGTTTTAATCGCTTTATGCTGTTAAATATACCCGGATTTTATTACATTTCAATTCTTTTTTACGCTGAACCGCCCCCCGCCGCAAAAGCGCGCACCGATACCGCAACGCTAATAAAAAAGCGTTTTTTTACGGATGCCCGGCCGCTGCGTCCGTCCAAACGGACGCAGCGGATTAATGCCGGTTTTTTATATCGCCGTCCCCAGCTGGTATGCCGCCCGCACCGCCTCCAGCAATCTGCCGCAGGCAAAAGAATCGCCGATGTTGTAAAGCTCCGGCGCGACGTTGGCCGCCAGGCAGTTGTAATAAAGCTCATCGCCGGGGCGCGCGCCTGCGGAAAGGACAACAAGCTCAGCCTTCAGTTGCCGCTCTTTAATCTCTTCCTTAATCTTTTTGACAAAGGGGTTTTCGATATTTTCCGGCAAAAGCGGCGTCCAGGTCACGTAGGGGTCAGGCACGGTTTTCGACACGTTCTGCGCGACAAGAACTTCTTTGTCACCCACCTCCTTGAGCAGCGAGCAATTGAGCATCTCCACACCCATTTTTTCCAGATAGTGGATGAGGAAGCCGCGGTTCGACGTGCACACGCCTTTCATTATTTCCCGGAGCATTTCGACAATCTTTACGTCTTTCTTTTTTTCATGGACAAGGAAATAAGCCGTTTCGCATCCCACGGAGCCGCCGCCGACAATGACGATGTTCTGCGCGGCCTCGCAAATAGAAGGTTCGCGCAAAAGGTCAACCGCCAAAACAACGTGGGAAGAATCTATGCCCTTGGCCGGAGGCCTTTTTTGGACAGTGCCGGTGGCGCAGACAACCGCGTCATACTTACCAGCGCGCAGTAAATCAAGATTCGCCTCGCGCCCGTATTCGACCTTCAGGCCGCAATTTTTTATCGTCTCATCAAGAAGCGTTTTCAAATATGCCCGGTAATTAAGAATATCGAATTTGATGGCCGGTCGAGAACCGGGAATCAGCATGCCGCCGATTTCTTCTCTTTTTTCAAATAGCGTTACTTCGTGCCCGCGATGGGCGGCAATCATCGCGGCGTTGACTCCGGCGGGACCGCCGCCGACAACGGCAATCTTTTTTATTTTTTTGGCGGGAGCCATTTCGCTGCCGTTGTAAATATCTTCCTGACCGGTGCGGGGATTCACCGTGCACTGGGGATGCCCGCCTTCGACGAATTCATTGATACATCCTTCCTGATCGCCGATGCAGGGACAAATCCTTTCCACCTTTCCCGCGTAAACCTTATTCGGCCATTGCGGATCGGCCAGAAGCGGCCGCGCCAGCATGACCATGTCGCACTTTTTATCGCGCAGCGCCTGTTCGGCAAGGTCGGGATAACCGAGTTTGCCCACCGCCACTACCGGCACTTCCATGCCGGCGTTGGAAAGAATCTTGTTTTCCGCGAAATAATCCTTGACGATTTTCGATATTTCCAGAAAACAGCCCGGAGGCATGAATCCCGGAGGATGCGGCAGCCACCAGTTGTCGTAACAACCGAGGTCGACGTCAAACATGTCCACGCCCGCGCGGACGAGCGAAGCCATATAATCAAGCGTCTGTTCGGTCGTGCGTTCGTTTTTGAATTTGCGCAGGGATTTAACCTTGTTCATTTTTTCCCCGTACGTTTCGTTGAGCGCCAGTGAAAGGTCGATACGGTACATGAGGGGATAGGAATCGCCGACGCGGCGGCGTATTTCTTTGACCAGGTCGACGCCGAATCTCTGCCAGTCGGAATAAGCGCCTAAAGACCTTCGGTTGAAAGCGGTATTGGTCATCTGTTCAAGCAAATATCCTTCATGCCCGTGCAGATAAACGCCGTCAATCAAAGCGGCCTTGGCATCCGCCGCGGCCTGGCCGGCGTTTTTGATAATCTTGCGCGCCATGCGTCCGGAAAGAGGCCGGCACGGTATCGCAGGTATATAAAAATTAGGGTTCCACGAAGCCGATACGGGAAGCTTAAATTTATTTATCAGGCATTCGGGAGAACCCACCCGTCCCAAACCGGGAGTAAGCTGAATAAAAAATTTGGCGCCGTATCCGTGACAGCGTTCGGCAATGTCCCGCCAGCCGGCGAAACGCGTGCGCGAAGCGTCGATGCGCGGAAAATAGGAAAGGTTATTGAGCTCCGTTACCGTGGGATCCACGCCGTGGCTGATCGGCACCAGGCCGGAAGTGATAAGCCCGACACCGCCTTTCGCCCTTTCGGTAAAGTACTGAATCATTTTCGTGTTGGGGCGTCCCGTTTCTTCCGCCATGCTGATATTGCCCATCGGCCCCATGACCAGACGATTTTTTATTTTTATGCTGTTTACCTGTAGCGGGCTGAACATCGCTGTGTAAGGGTAAAGTTTGGAAGTAAGCATTCCTTCTTCCAAACGCGATTTATCCTCATACCAGGTGCCCAGTTTCTCCACGACTGCCTTCATGCGCTCATGGTATTTATTTGCCATAATCCACCTCGTGTAAATGGTTGAAAGTTGGAAAAGTTTTCGCATACCTCCTACGACTGATGAACAAGCACTCTGCCGTCATCAAAAATGTCTATTTTCTGGTCATGTTGAACAAAAGCGAGAAATTCCGCCCCCAGACTGTCGACAGTGACGATGCGGTTCCCATTCCACACATCCGCCAGAATAACGCCCGCCGCTGCGAGCGAATCTATCTTTTCGGAAAAAAGCATGGCCAGGGGAGCGGCGCCCATGGAAGCGGCGGTTTGCAGCACCATGCCGCCGGTAGTGGAACCGATTGTCTTGGGCAGGCATAGTACTTTGCCGCTCAACGCTTTGCCGTAAACATCGGCATTATTCTGGTCGCCGCATTTAATTATTTTTTTGTTAGACATCGCGCCTTTCTGAAAAGAGGCCAGCGTATTAAATCCCTGACGGGAGACAACCGCCTCGCCGGACACCTTGCCGGGCATGACCGCTCTGCCTTTGAATTCTCTGATTTTTTCAGCCATGGATTCCTCCTTCTACCGCGATACGCGCGGTTTCGGCATCGGTAAAATAACGCGCCGTCGTATAAGTCCGCAGCTTATTTGAATTGGTCATCACCGCTTTCTTGACGCACAGAGGGTTATTCATATACATAAGCGGACAGATGGAGGTGAGACGCGCGCCGATGCCCGTTAATCGCGAGTAAGAATCCTTGTCGTTCCTGAAGGCATCAACAACGGCGGGGGCGGCAGTCATAACAGTAGTTACCGCAAGCTTTTTCTTTCCGGAAGATTTGAGTTCGGTCTCGAAATGTTCCAGCCATTCGTAGATCTGCCGCAGGCTCAAATGCGGACAACCGATAAAACAAATTTTCGGGCTCGCCGCGGGATTTTTCCACATCAGCGGGTAGCTGTCACGCACTCTTTTCAACTCGGCGTCGTCTATAACATAAGTTTTGTATCCAGACTTCAGCAGACCGCGCGACAATTCCAGCGCCTCCGGGGTCAAGTCCTCAATGTGGTACAGGCCGACAGCGCCGTTGCTGGCCGCGGCGGCGCCCATGTCCTTTAAATAATCTTTTACACGCTGATTGAGCTCCTCTCCCAAAAAGGACGTCAAACCCGTGACGAATGGAACTTCTTCCATCACCTTCATACCGATGGCGCTGCCCAATATCTGGGCTTCGGGCAGTGATTTGGTTTTGACTTCAATCAGCCAGTCCGCCTTCCGGCCTTCGTCAGTCAGCAGGCCAAACACGGGGGCGCGCCCCGTGATGCCGCAGAGCAACTCCAGCAAACCGGAATTACGGTTGGTACGGGCGCCCAAAACGGAATTGGCATAAACCACCGCCGAAGATTCCGCCCAGGCAAGAATCTGGCCTTTTCGCGGAATGTTGCCCACTTCATCCATGTAACAGGTGCAGGTAAAAGACTTGTCATCTTTAAGCCCCACCTTGCGCAGTTGTTCTTCGTACTGCGCCTGTTTTCCGTACATGATTTTTTTGAAAATAAATTTTTCAAGAATGTTGGCGGGAACGTTCTGGAAATCCATGGGGCGGGGGTCAACGGTGAAAGGCTTTGCCGTTTTCAATCCCGCGGCGATTAATTCATCAACAAGGGAAAACACCGGTTTGAGCAGCGGAATGCCAAAAGACGTAACAAGATGAACGCTTCCCCCAATCGGGGCGAGATGTTCGGCTCCAAAAATCTGGCCGTAAAGCACGACAGATTCCAGCGCCTTGCGCATTGTTTCGCCCTGCTTGCCCGCCAAAATTTCCTTCTCCTCATCGGTCAACTGCAGAGAATACTTTTGCATCGGGATGCCTCCTTTATCGGGCGCTTAAATGTTAAAAGAAATTTCCTCTACACGCGGCGGCAAACAGAATCTTAAAGAGAGCTTCGCAAATAACCTGTGAACGGTTTTGATAAGAGATTTAATGTCGGGTTTATTATGCCATCGGAGGGCAATAGAGTCAATTTCTTTTTCCCGGAAAAGCGTTTATACCCTGCGCGGCGCGATTACTTTTTGCGCGCATTTCCTCGTTCATGCCACGCAAAAGCAGGAAGATATCGGCGGGAATGGGGAAAAGAATTCGCCGCTTTACTTAATTTTTTGCAGCATTTCGCCCATCATTTTGTGGACAAGGTTGATGGCCTTGAGGGGGCGAATCATTACTTTGAAGTCGGTGATTCTGCCGTCTTTGCCCCAGGTAATCATGTCCACGCCGTTGATGGAAATGCCGTCAATAACAGTGTTAAATTCCAAAACGGCACTGTTGCCGGAAATGATTTCCCTGAGATATCTGAATGTTTCGTTATTCAGCACGTGTAGGGCGGCGGTAAGATAAAGTTTGGTGAGGGGTTTTCCCGCCTGCGGCGTGTGCACCACAGGAGAATGAAAAACAACATTTTCCGCCAGGATATTATCCAGACCCACGGCGTCCCTTGCTCCAACCAATCTGTGCCATTCTTTTACGGTATTTTCAATCATGCGTCAAATATACCCGGATTTTACTGAATATCAAGCAGAAACATCCGTGCCGGAAACAAATTCCGCTCGCGCTTTTGATTTAAGCTTCGTGCGCTTTTTTGCCGTAAACTCTCTCATACGCCGCGCAGTTGGGACAGATGCCGTTTTCGATATTTTTGACAAACCAAAAAGCAAGTCCCCGCTGTTTCTTTCTGGCGCGCGAACATACCGGGCACTCCAGACAACGCCTGGCCATTTGTATGTCTTTTTCGGAAACAGAAGCCGCGTTCATAAAAATACTCCTGTCAACAAATGCTGATGGGTTATTCTTCCTGACCGGGGATAATGATGCGGGAAGCCTCCTGCCTCTGTATCTCCTTTGCCTCTTCAATCATCGCCTTGACCGTTTTATCAATGGCCGCTGGCAGTTTGTCCAGCGCCTCGCTGAGCGTCTTTGCTCCTTCAATGACACATTGAACGGGAATAGGACCTTTGGGCGACATGAGCTGGGTCATTCCAGTAAAGACGCGTTCTCTGTTTTCATCAACCGCGCCGTCAATTTTCACCGGCGTCAGGCAACGAACGGTGGCGAAAGTCAGGTCGGTAAAAGTTTCTTCTTTGTAAAGATTGTCTTTGTTTACTTTGATATCGGTAATTTTGGCTGAATCGGTGCCGTTCACGGGTTGTCTCCTTTGCTTATGAAATTGACCCTGAAAAATAACGAGAAGCGCAAAGTCAACAGCCCATATTTTCCCGGATCAGCATCTGATTACACTGAAAACACTTCCGGGTCAAACGGAATTACAGAAATCTGAAGAAAAGACGATAAAGTACCGGATTCCCGTTTTTACTGTAGTAACAGAAACAAAACAGCATAACCTGGGCATTCACGCTTTCCCGCAATGACATTTCTTATTGCCGGAAAGCGCCTTCCATGACGGTTTCGGCGATGCTTTTTCTGCCCGAGGGAAATTCTCTTTTCTGCTGATAATCGGGTAAATCTTCCAGTTTGCCGGGTCGGCCTAGGGCAATCATCGCCTCCACCTGGTAACCTTCGGGAATCAGCAAAACCTCCTTGGCCCTGCCGTAGCTAAATCCCTGCATGCCGTGGACAACCAGATTCAAAAGCGAGCCCTGCAGGGCGAAGTTTTCCCACGCGGCGCCGGCATCGTAGGAATGCGTGCGCGCATGCTTGTTGTTGTCGAACGTGGTTTTGGAAATAACAACAACCAGCGCGGCGGCGTTATGCGCCCAGTTTTTGTTGCCCTCTTCCAGCAAATTGAAAAAAGCTTCCCAGTGGCTGGTGTTGCGACGGGCGTAAATGAAGCGCCAGGGCTGGTTGTTGTTGGAAGAAGGCGCCCACCTGGCTGCCTCAAAAAGCTGAAACAACGTCTTTTCGTCAATTTCTTCGCCGGACATCGCGCGCGGCGACCAGCGGTTCAAAAATATTTCGTTTACATTATATTCCGATTGGCGAAAATTTCTGATGTTCATAAAAACACCTCCCAACTTTTGTCATTGCGAGTTCACGGATACGGTCATTTATTCCGCGTTAAATATTCTTTCATCCCGACAAGACTCATGCAGTTAAGGCAGTCTTCACTGGAGAGCCATCCCTTGCGCGCAATCTTGACGCCAAAGCTTACATCCCGCAAACCCGCAATCTGATGAGCGTCGGGATTAATCGCGATTTTTACGCCCTTGCGTTTGGCGTAGATACAGTGGCGCCAATCCAGATCCAGTCTGTGCGCGTTGGCGTTGAGCTCGACGGCCTTGCCGAATTTCGCCGCCGTATCGATTACTTCCTCCAAGTTCACCGCATACGGCTCGCGCGACAGAAGCAGCCGCCCGGTGGGATGCGCCAGCATTGTGGCGTATTTGTTTTGCAAGGCTTTTTTCAGGCGCGCGGTCATCTCTCTTACGGGCATGTTAAAATTGGAATGAACGGCGGCAATGACAAAATCAAAGCGCGCCAGCGTCTTTTCATCATAATCCAGAGAGCCGTCAGGAAGAATATCCGCTTCGATTCCCTTGAAAATATGAAACGGTTTTAATTTTTCGTTGAACTTGTCGATGAGTTCATGCTGTTTTTTTATATCCTCTATTTGCAGACCTCCCGCGTAATACGCGGAACGGCTGTGATCGGATATGCCGATATACTGCAGTCCCATTTCTCTTGCCGCGCGCGCCATGTTTTCCAGCGTCTCCCCGCCGTCGCTGAAATTGGTATGAACGTGAAAAATCCCGCGCACGTCTTTTTCTTCCACCAGCTTCGGCAGTTCGTTTTTTTCCGCGGCCTGGATTTCCCCCATATTCTCGCGCAGCTCCGGCTCGATAAACTGTAATTTCAGCGCGGCAAACAGTTCTTCTTCGCTTGCACACTTGATATTTTTATCCCTGCGGAAAAGGCCGTATTCGTTCATTTTTAGCCCCATGTCCTTGGCGCGGCCACGCATGGCGGTATTGTGCTCTTTGGAACCGGTAAAGTGATGCAGGGCGTAAGGATATTCGGCGGACGTCACAATGCGCAAATCGGCATTGATGCCTGATTTTAAAACAACGCTGACCTTTGTCTCGCCACTGGCGGTCACAGTTTCAATCCGCTCATAAGAAGTAAAATGCCCGCCCAGTTTTTCAGGGTTTTTGCTGGCAGCAAGAATATCGATATCCTTAACCGTCTCGTTGCCGCGGCGGAGCGATCCGGCGATGCTGATGGACAAAATACTTTTATCCCTTTTCAAATATTCCAGAAGCACTTCCGCCTCAGCGGAAATCTCGGCATAGAGCCTTCTCTCTTTGTAAACCTTGAGTTTGGCGATGCCGGCAAGGATATTGTCCTGCGTTTTTTTGCCGAAGCCTTTCAAATCAACAAGGCGGTTTTCCAAGCAGGCGTACTCGAGTTCACCTACATCCTTTACGCCCAGCTGTTCATAAAGGGCGTGGATTTTTTTGGGGCCCAGACCCGGAATTTTGAGCATTTCCAGATGTCCAGGAGGAACAGAATCCTTAAGCTTTTCGTAATATTCCAGCTTTCCCGTCTGTATTAGCTCGGTTAATTTTTTACTGATGGCCTCGCCGATACCTTCGATTTCCGTAAGTCTGTTTTCTTTGACCAGTTCATCAAAATCGACTTCAATTTTTTCCAAATTACGGGCGGCATTCTGATAGGCGCGGGACTTAAAGGGGTTTTCTCCCGTTAATTCCAGAAGCGTGGCTATTTCCTCCAGAATCTGGATAATTGTTTCTTTAGTCAGCATTTTTTTCATCGCCAATCGGACTTATTGTATACGTTTAGCCACGGCAAATCATTATTTTAATTTTATTGAGGCATTACTTGACATTCTACTCTGAACATAATATAAGGCGCGCACTCTCGAACGAGCGCAGACTGATCAAGTCCCCATCGTCTAGAGGCCTAGGANNGACACGGGCCTTTCACGCCTGTAACTGGGGTTCGACTCCCCATGGGGACGCCAAAATAAAAAAGGGCAAACTATGTTTGCCCTTTTTATTTGCCGGAATTCTATTTTTCCTTTTTTTTCGACTCCGTTTTAGCTTTTGCCGCGGGTTTCGGCTTTTCCGCTGCTGCCTTTTTCTTAGGTTCTTTTTTCGCCTTCGTTTCTTTTCCTTCTTTGGCTTCTTTGGGCGCTGCCTTCGCCGGCTTTTCCTTTAATTCTTTTTTTGCCGGAGCCGCGGGTTTTTCTGGTTCCGGCACAGACTTTCCTTCATCTTCCGGTTTGGATCTGGGCGGTTCCGGCGGACTGAGAGAAGGAGTCTTCTCAGGCACTTCTGCCTTCGCCGGCTTGGCCGCAGTTGCCGGTTTGGAAGGCTTGTCTTTGGGTTTGGGCGCTTCTTTCTTTTCCTCTTTCTGTTTTTTCTCCTTTTCCTTTGGCACCTCAACCAACTTCCGCGCTTTTGCCTGAGCTAATTCTTCCGCCTGTTTCACATATTTCTCAAATACGGCGATTCTTATATCCGTCCGTCTTATTTTGGCTTTCAAGCTTTTTACCAGGGGATCGTGCTTTGCTTTTTCTTCGCTGATACCCTTTTGGGCCAATTGCTGCAGGCGCAAGTTCAGTTTTTTTTCAAAAATTCGACGTTGCTCAAGTCTCACCTCTTTGCTCTTCGACGGCATTTTCCCCTCCAACTATTTTAAATTCTTGATTTCAGCAGTTAAATAGCAATATTTTTCACTGAAAGCTACAAAAATATTTTCCATATCGACAATAAAATTGGCGGCGCCCCGTCGGATAGCTTTGCTTTACTAACGCCATCGCCAGCCAAGCTCCATCCCGTGCCGCCCCGCTGCCAAAATTATCTCTCCGCTTCCAATACGCCAATAACTTCAACATGCTGAGTTTGCGCAAACATGTCCAACGGCAAAAGAGCGGTCAATTCATAACCTTGCCCTGTCAGATATTTAACGTCGCGCGCCTGGGTGGCCGGGTTGCAGGAAACATAGACGATTTTGCGCGGCCGCGAAAAGGCTATTGCCTGCAAAACGGACGGGCCACAGCCCGTGCGCGGCGGATCCAGGAGGATTACGTTTGTTTTATTTTTAGCGGATAAAAATACGCCCGGCAGTATTTTTTCGACCCTGCCGCACAGAAAATCAATGTTTTTCACGCCCGCCCGAGAGGAATTTAACCACGCGCACTCAATCGCTTTGTCGTCCTGCTCAATGCCAATAACATTCCGGGCAAAAGGCGACAGTAAAACGGAGAAAAGACCGCTGCCACAGTAAGCGTCAACCAGTGTATCGATTTTTTCGACCGCCGCCGCGCGGCAGACTTCATCCACCAGTCTGTCCGTCAAATACAGATTGGCCTGAAAAAATCCTTCCTGCGGCACAAGAAAATCTTTTTCTTTGACCACGCGGGCAATCGTTTCTTTTTTTTCCGTCCGAACCCCGCAAACACCCGACCAGATTGTGTACCCGCCTTCACCGCGTTCTTCCGATAACTTGTCGCGGCGCAAAATTTCTATTTTTTCGTTTATCGTCTCATCCACAATCTCACAGCGCTCAATATTCACAACATCGGCTCCGGATACGTCCATGAAACCCAATTTCTGACCGTCGGCTTCCTGCGCCGCGTGCAGTTGGGCTTTGCCGCGGTAATGATAAATTTTCGGCGAGGCGATTATTTCATGAACAGGCGGCGCGGCAATCCCGCCGATTTTTTCGAAAGCATCTATCACCTGTTTCTTCTTCACGGCCAGCTGCATTTCATACTTCATGTGCTGATAACAGCAACCGCCACAATGTCCGTAATATCGGCACAGGGGTTCTATTCTGCCCTCCGACGGTTTAATAATCTTTACAATCTCGGCCCGCGCGAATTTCTTTTTACGTTGAACTATTTCCACTTCCAGTTCATCGCCCGGCGCGGCGAAGGCAACGAAAACGACAAGATTATTCACCCGCGTCACCCCCTCACCGCCGAAGGCTATGGATTTGATTTTTACATTAACGCGGTTTTTAATCTGCATGTTTATCCCCACACGGGCGTAAATAACACGCTCATTCGACCCAGGTCAATACAACACGCTATTTTTCTTTACAACAGATGACAATATTGTTATCTATCCGGCGAAATAAATTCATTGAGGAATGTCTAACGATGCCTGCTGAAAAAAAATCCATTCTCTGCCCGAACTGCCGCAAGCTGATCAGCGCGGACGAACCAAACTGTCCCTATTGCGGGCTGGCCCGTCCCGGCCTGCTCAATATGGCAGGAATAATCAGAAAAATTTTTGCCCTCAACCCCATTCTTACTATTATTTATGTAAACATCTTTTTTTATGTTGTCTCTCTTCTGCTCAATCCGACGGGCATATTTTCCGGCGGCGGTTTCCTTTCCTTTCTGTCACCCTCCGGTCAGAGTTTGCTTCTTCTGGGCGCGACGGGAACATTTCCGGTGTTCGGATTCAACCGTTACTGGAGCCTTGTTTCCGCATCTTTCCTGCACGGCGGAATTATACATTTAGCTTTCAACATGATGGCTTTATATCAGCTGGGGCCTTTTGTTTTGCATGTTTTCGGGTTTCACCGTTTTTTCAGCATCTACATCCTCACGGGAATCGCCGGCTTCGCCGTTTCGCTGATTTTTGGCGTGGATTTCACCATCGGCGCTTCCGCCAGCATCTGCGGCTTAATCGGCGCGATTGTTTACTACGGGAAAAACCGCGGCGGTGAGTTTGGACAGGCGATATACAAACAGGCGCTGGGCTGGATTGTCGGCCTGATAATTTTCGGCCTTATCTTCAAGGGCATAAACAACTGGGCGCACGGCGGAGGCGTGATTTCCGGAATACTTCTGGCCATGCTCATGGGCTATAACGAAAAAAGAGATGAAACGGCCAAACAAAAGCTTCTGGCCTATGTCTGCATCCTGGTCACGCTGGGTGTTTTAATCTGGGCGCTTCTGTCTTCCGTGTTTTATACGCTATCTCGCCTGTAAAGGATTAGAGAAACACAAAATGATACATGGCTTTGTTTACGGTACAATCGCCGATCGTCCGGCAAGATCATCGCCCATATGATTAATAAATTCAAAAACGAAAACAAAAAATCCGTGTCCGTCTTTGCCTGGGCATCTTTTCTGAATGATTTAGGTTCGGACATGATTTATCCTGTCTGGCCTTTGTTTGTAACTTCCTTCCTGGGCGCCAATATGGCCGTCTTGGGGTTACTCGACGGAGTGGGTGAAGCTTTTGTTTCCATCTCCAAAGCTCTTTCCGGTTACCTTTCCGACAAAATAAGAAAAAGGAAAATTTTCATCTGGTCCGGCTATCTTTTTGGTTCATTGTCGCGCGTGGGCTACGCTTTCGCACCTGCATGGCAGTGGCTGTTACCGCTTAAAATATTAGACCGCTCCGGGAAAATACGCGCCGCACCGCGCGATGCTTTCGTTGCGGATATTTCCACCGAGCAGAACCGCGGCGGTAATTTCGGCTTAATGAAAGCTATGGACAACCTCGGCGCCGTATGCGGCATTATCATTTGCCTTTTGCTTTTTGAACAAATCGGTTTTACAAATCTTTTCCTTCTTGCCGCCCTGCCTTCTCTGGCCAGCGCTTTTCTCATTTATAAACACATCAGAGAAAATAAAGCTTCCGAACAAAAGTTATACGCCCGTTTCACCCTCAAAGATCTGGATGCCAACTTTAAATTATTTCTTTTTCTGAACTCTGTTTTCACTCTGGGCGCTTTCAGCTATTCTTTTTTGCTTATCTTTGCCGGCAAAAGCGGTTTCAATGCCGTGTACCTGCCCGTATTTTATCTCATCATCACCGTCACGGCGGCGATTTTTTCTCTGCCCATGGGGAAGCTATCGGATAAAATCGGCAGAAAAAAGCTGATGCTTCTGGCCTTCCTTTTATGGGCGGCAATCTGTGTAAGCCTTATTCTTTCCACCACTCCCGTCGCCATCATCGCCGTTTTCGTCCTTTATGGTATCCACAAAGCGGCACTGGAAACTGTGCAAAAAACATACACCTCAGAACTTTGCCCAGATTGTTTCCGTGCTACCGGATTGGGAGTTTTTCAAATGGCCATTGGCATTTGCGCCCTGCCGGCTTCGGTAATCGCCGGCGTGTTGTGGGATAAAATAAACATGCAAGCGCCTTTTTATTTATCCCTGACGCTATCCCTTATTGCCTGTTTATTACTTTTCTTTGTTCGGGAAACTTCATGCAACGGCAACTAAGGCTACCTTTTGGCCAAAAGCAACCCCTTGAGATAGCTTCCTTCCGGGTGTCCAAGTAAAACAGGATGATCCGGCCCCGGCCCGAGACGCTCCACAATCTGCAATTCGGCACCAACATCGCGCGCGGCGCCCAGAACAATTTTGTAAAACAAATCCTCCTCCACGTAATGAGAGCAAGAAAAAGTAGCAAGAAATCCCCCCTTTGACAGCCGCCTGATTGCCTGCATATTAATTTCTTTGTAGCCACGGACGGCATGGGCGACATCCGTTTTATTCTTGGCAAAAGCGGACGGATCGAGGATAATCAAGTCAAAACTTTCCGCGGCGTTGCGCAGATAATCAAAAGCATCTGTTTCCAGTACGGGGTGGTCGTCAGAATTAATGCCATTGAGCTTGAAGTTTTTTAAAGCTTGGGCGCAAGCGGATTTGGACACGTCCACGGAAACCACGCGCTTCGCCCCTGCAACAGCGCAATAAACGGAAAACGCTCCGCTGTAGGAAAAACAATTCAACACATCGGCGCCGCCGCTCAACGCGCCCAGTCTTTCGCGATTGACGCGCTGGTCCAGAAAAAATCCGGTCTTCTGTCCACCGACAAAATCAATTTCAAAAATCTTACCGTTTTCTTTTACAGTAATCGCCGCGGGATTTTCGTCACCGTAAATAAATCTTTTTCTTTCTTCAAGCCCCTCAAACTGGCGAGAACGACCTTCGCTTTTTTCATAAATATTTTTCGGCTTCAGCGTCTCCACAAGCGCGCCCACAATAATATTTTTTTGCTTTTCCATTCCCGCGGTTGTAACCGAAACAACCACCGTGGAAGAATAGATGTCGGCAATCAGCCCGGGAAACCCGTCGCCTTCCGCGTTAATCAGCCGATAGGCGTCGGTCTGCGCATTGATGATTTTTCGCCGTAAAAAACGCGCTTCTTCAACGCGGCCGCGCCAGAAATTCGCGTCAATAACATCGGCACACCTCCGCGTCAAAACACGAAAAATGATGTCCGTGCGCGGATTAAAAAAACCTAAAGCCAGCGGCTCCCCTTCATAATCCCCACATAAAACCACATCACCGGCGGCAGGCCCGCCGGCAATCTTCTCCACGGCCCGGGAAAACACCCACGGGTGCCCGCGTCTCAACACCTCTTCCCTGCCTTTTTTTAAGGTTATTTCCGGATAATTCCTCTTTGACATAGCCTGTTAAAAATATCTTTTCCGGCTTGAAATAGCAAGGCTGATTGTATTATGTAGTAAAGCAGATAATTAAAAATCCATCACCCGGTAAACGGAGCAAAAAATGCACGCAGTAATTATGGCCGGCGGCAGGGGAACAAGGTTCTGGCCGCGCAGCAGGGAGAAAAAACCCAAACATCTGCTGGATATCACCAGCGACAGAACCATCATTCAGGAAACGGTTGACCGCATAAAGCCGATAATCGACCCGAAAAATATTTTGGTTGTCACGGGAAAAAAGCAGGCGCGGGAACTGAAAAAACAATTGCCGCATGTGCCCTCGGGAAACATCATTATCGAACCATACGGGAAAAATACTGCAGCCTGCATCGGCCTTGCGGCTCTACACATACAAAAGAAGTCCGGCGATGACATCATGGCGGTACTGCCGGCGGACCATGCCATCGGCAACTCCGACGAATACCGCAAAGTATTATCCGCCGCGATCCAGGCGGCAGCCCAACCGGACACGCTTGTCACTGTTGGCATAAAACCGCACAGTCCACACACCGGTTTCGGCTATATCGAGCGGGGTGAATCCTGCGGCCGGATATCCGGCCGGGAAGTTTTTCGCGTCCGTTCCATCCGTGAAAAGCCGGACATGATTCAGGCGCAGTCTTTTGTGAAAAGCGGAAACTTTTACTGGAACAGCGGTATGTTCATCTGGAAAACTTCGGCAATCCTCGACCGGATAGAAAGATTTCTGCCCGAACTGCACAAAGGTCTTGTGAAAATCAAAAAAGCATTGGGAACGGCTCACGAGGCGCGGACTTTGGCCGATGTTTACAAAAAACTTCCCTCCATCTCCATCGATTACGGTGTTATGGAAAAAGCCAATAACGCATTCGTCTTCCCTGCTGATTTTGGATGGAGCGACGTGGGAAGCTGGGATACCGTTTATGAACTGGCCGTCAAGAATCCCCAGGGTAATGCCGCCGCCTGCAGCAGCGAGGCTATTTTCGAAAACACCCAGAATTGCTATGTCTACAGTCCGAAAAAACTTGTGGCCATAGTAGGAGCAGAAGATTTGATTGTCGTGGACACAAAAGACGCCCTTCTGATTTGTAAAAAGGGCTTTTCTCAAAACGTGAAAAAAGTCGTCGAAAAACTGGAAAAAGAAAAAAAGAAAAAGTACCTGTAATCTCTTACTTCAAAAACAGGGGTTTCCCCCTGAGTTTATCTTTTCCTTTGTTGAGTTCATCGATAATAGCCTCTATCGAGACAACCTCATCGTCAAAAGTGATAATCAAAAAATCTTTGCGCTTAAATTCGTATTTTTTTACGCCTTCTACTTTATTCAGGATAGCACCTATCCTGCTGCTCGCGCCTCAGGCGGCACAGCCGGGCACGGTTAACCGCACGATTTTTTCTTCCGCGAACGTCGCGCCTGAAACAACGAGCAGAAAAACGAACACCAAAAAAACGATGAATCTTTTTTTCATCCGACACCCCTGGGATATGTTTCCGCCTCAATCATAGCGCCGAGATTTCCCATATGCAAACATAATTTATAATTGACAGTTAAATTTTAATTTGTGATAAAACTCGCTCAGTTAAATCGGCAGAAAGATTTTTAATGCATATCTCTTTAAAAAAACAGTTTATTTTGGCTTCCGCCTCACCACGGCGCAAGGAATTATTGCGTTCAGCCGGGCTAAAATTCAAAATCGTCCCCGCTTCTGTGCGGGAAAATTATATCAGCGGCGAGACACCGCGACAACACGTCCGCCGGCTGGCTCAAAACAAGGCCGAACTTATCGCCGCCAAATATCCGGATGCATGGGTGCTGGGCGCGGACACAATTGTGGTTGTCGACGGAAAAATTTTGGGGAAACCGAAAAACAAAACACAGGCAAAAAAAATGCTGCAACAGCTTAGCGGCCGTACCCACAGAGTTTACACGGGATTTACCATAGCGCGCGGGGCGTTATCCATTCGTAAAACCCGTATCATCCACTCTGCGGTAAGGTTCAAAAACATCACCCCGGAAGAAATGAAATGGTATATTTCATGCGAAGAGCCGTACGATAAAGCAGGCGGCTATGCCGCACAGGGGAAAGGAGCCTATTTTATAAAATCCATCCATGGCTCATACACGAACGTCATCGGCCTGCCGCTTTGTGAAGTACTGGAGGAATTTAAAAAAGTGGGGGCGCTAAACTTCAGGTGATTTAAAAATGAGCAAAGACATTGCCGCAAACATAGCCGAAATCAGACGCCGTATCGCCAATGCCGCGGCGCGCTGCGGCCGTGATCCTCACGCGATAAAGCTGATGGCGGTAACCAAAACCGTTGCAGTTGAACGCATAAAAGAGGCCGTTGACGCGGGGATTACTCTATTTGGCGAAAACTACGTACAGGAAGCCAGAGAAAAAATTACCGCGCTGGGAAAAAACGTCCAGTGGCACATGATCGGCCGTCTGCAGACCAACAAAGCGAAATACGTCGTCCTTCTTTTCGACTGCGTTCAGTCCGTGGACCGTATCGAGCTGGCGCTGGAACTTGACAAAAGAGCGCGTCTGGCCGGATATAACCTCAACGTGCTCATCGAAGTAAATGTCAGCGGAGAGCAAACAAAGAGCGGTATCGCCGCCCCGGACACACCAGAGCTGATAAAAAAAATCGCGGCTCTGGAAAATATTTCCGTGCGCGGTCTAATGACCATGGCTCCGTATTCCGACAACGCTGAAGATTCCCGCCCGTATTTTCGTGCCTTGAAGAATCTCGGGCGGCAAATCTCCGAGGCGATGATACCGGGCATACAAATGGACGAGCTTTCCATGGGCATGACGGATGATTTCGAGGTAGCCATCGAGGAAGGGGCAACAATTGTCCGCATCGGGCGCGCGATTTTCGGAGAGCGGAAATAACCTGCGTGTAAGATTTTATTTTGTGCGCGGTGCGGAAGTAAACACGGAATCGGATACGGAATTTTCTCCCTGCAGAAAAGCTTTTTCGCCTTGGACTTTATATATTGCTACGCAGGTATCCACAACATCGCTGTCGTAAAGTTTTCCCTTGTGCCTAACTATTTCTTCCATGGCGTTATCGACACCCAGTGCCGGACGATAAGGCCGATGAGAACCCATCGCTTCAATAACATCGGCTACGGCAATTATGCGCGCTTCCAGCAATATCAGGTCACCTTTTAATCCTTGCGGATATCCGGACCCGTCGATTCTCTCATGGTGCTGCAATATTATATCGGCAACGGGATAGGGAAACCTGATTGTTTTCAAAATGTCATAGGCGACGCGACAATGCGTTTTAATTATTTCCATCTCCAGATCAGTCAAACGCCCGGGCTTGGTCAGAATTTCCGCGGGAACTGATATCTTCCCGATATCATGCAGAGTCGCGGCAATGTTAATCGCCTCTATCTGCTCCGAGGACAATCCCATCTTTTCGGCAATTTTGCATGATATTTTTGCCACAATTATTTCATGGCCGGAAGTGTAAGGATCGCGCGTTTCCACGATTTTGGACATTGTTTTAACCGTGCCATCCAAAATAATCCGGGCCTTTTCGTAACTGGATTTCAATTCTTGAGTCTTGGCGAGAAGTTCACTGGTTTTTTGTTCCACCTTTATTTCCAAAGTCCTGTTCAAATCATGCAACTCTTCATTTTGTCTTTTAATCAACTCAACCAGCCGCCTATTTTCCATCAGCAGCTCCGTTTTTAAAAGAGATTGCCTGATATGCGCAAGCAATTCTTCTTCCCGCCATGGCTTCGTTAAATAAAAATGAATGCCCCCCTTATTAACGGCGTCGATAATCGCCTCTTTATCGGCATAACCGGTAAGAAGAATGCGGACGGCATCGGGAAAAATTTCCCTGGAGGCAGCCAGAAATTGCACGCCGCTCATAACGGGCATTCTCTGGTCGGAAATAATAAGCGAAAAAGGTTCCCGCGCGGCGCGTAATGTCTCCAGCGCTTCTTTCCCGTTGCCGGCGGTATGTACGTCATAATCTTCATCAGCGAGAATACGCCTAAAAGCGTTCAGAATAGACTCCTCATCATCCACGATCAATATCGAATGCCTGTACTTGAGAGTCTCCTTTTCCGGCGCGCCCATATATTCCTGCCTTTGAGAAACATTGCTTTTCAAATATTTTGTACTTTTCATCCGTCAATGTCAAGATTTTAAAGAAAACGTAATCCGTCAGATATGATTTGCACACTGAAAAACAAGAATACTTTTTTCTCGATTTAGCCGTAAAGGATTTTTTTCAAAAACCGGCCGGTCACTGATTTTTCTTCACCGGCCACATCTTCCACTGTACCGGAAGCAATAATCTGACCACCGCCCGGCCCACCTTCCGGCCCCAGATCAATTATGTAATCGGCGCATTTGATAACATCCAGGTTGTGTTCGATAACGACCATGGTGTTGCCCATATCAACCAGCCTTTTCAAAACATCCAGCAACTTTTGAATATCGGCAAAATGCAGGCCGATGGTCGGTTCATCAAGGATGTAAAGAGTGTTGCTGTTAGCTTTTTTGCCCAGTTCTCTGGCCAGCTTGATTCTCTGCGCCTCGCCGCCGGACAACGTGGTTGCCGATTGCCCCAAACGGATATAGCCCAACCCGACGTCGTGAAGCAGCTGCAGATGTGATTTGATCGAAGGAATATTGGAAAAAAACGTCAGCGCCTGGCTTACGGTCATGTCCAAAACATCGGCGATGCTTTTGTCTTTGTATTTGATATCCAATGTATCCGCGTTAAACCTTTTACCGTGACAAACATCACAGGTCACATAAACATCAGGCAAAAAATGCATTTCTATTTTTATCAAACCATTGCCTTCGCACGCTTCACAACGACCTCCTTTAACGTTAAAGCTGAAACGGCCGGGCTTGTAACCGCGAACGCGTGATTCGGGCAGAGACGTAAACAAATCACGAATAAACGAAAACACCCCTGTATAAGTTGCCGGGTTGGAGCGCGGTGTGCGTCCGATAGGCTGCTGATTAATCAAAATAACCCGCTCGATATCACCCAAATCCACGACTTTTTCTATTTTTCCCATGGAACCGCGGTGCTGGTTCAAACGCCGGGCCACCACTTTATAAATGGTTTCCACAACCATCGTGCTTTTACCCGAACCGGATACTCCCGTTACCGCCGTTAATATCCCCACAGGTATTTTTATGTCGATGTTCCTGAGATTGTTTTCACTGGCGCCTTCCAAAATAATGTACCGCCCGTTATGGACGCGCCTCTTTGCCGGTATGGAAATGTATTCCTCTCCCGATAAGTATCTGCCGGTAAGCGACTCCGGACTGGCCAGTATCTCCTGAGGCGTGCCCTGAAAAACTATTCGGCCTCCCTGTACGCCGGCGCCCGGTCCCATATCCACAATATGATCGCAGGAAATCATCATTTCCGCGTCGTGTTCCACAACCAAAACGGTATTGCCCATATCACGCAGCTTCTTCAGCGTATCAATCAGACGAAGGTTATCCCTTTGATGCAACCCTACCGTCGGTTCATCAAGAACATACAAAACACCCATCAGCCCGGAACCAATCTGCGTAGCCAGCCTTATGCGCTGACTCTCCCCGCCGGACAGCGTCGACGTGGCTCTGGCCATGTTTAAATAATCCATGCCCACATCAATCAAAAACTGCAAACGATTCTTTATCTCCTTGAGGATTCTTTCCGCAATGAGTTCCTGCTGAGGCTCAAGGTGCATGTTTTCAAAAAAGTTGCTGCATTCGCGGATGGACATTTGACAAAGCTCAAAAATGTTTTTCCCTCCCACGGTAACAGCCAGACTTTCTTTTTTCAGTCTTGCCCCCCCGCATAGTTCGCATGCGCTCAAATCAATATAACGCGCCAGATCATTGCGCACCGCCGTCGAAGCTGTTTCTCTCCAGCGGCGCTCCATCTGTTTTATCACTCCTTCAAAGGAACGGTAGACAAAATATCTTTTATCGGAGTGATCGTAATAAAATTTTATGTTCTCCGCGCCTGACCCGTAAAGAAGGACATCCTGAACTTTTTTCGACAGTTTGTTGAACGGCGTGTTGATATCAAAACCATAATGCTTCGACAGCGCATCCAGCATGCTGTAGTAATATACAGAACTGCGCGATGCCCACGGCGCGATCGCGCCTTCCCGCAAGGAAAGTCCGGCATCCGGCACAATCAAATCAACAGCAAAACGCATGCGCGAACCAAGACCGTTGCATTCGGGACAGGCCCCGTAGGGATTGTTGAAGGAAAACATTCTCGGCGTTATTTCGGAAATGCTTACGCCGCAATCAGGACAGGCGTATTTTTCCGAAAAAAGCATCTCCTCGCCGGAAACAGTAACTACGCGCACCAAGCCGTCACCACGGGCGGCGGCGATTTCCAAAGAGTCCCGCAATCTTTTCCTTATCCCCTCTTTTATCGCCAAGCGATCAATAACAAGGTCGATATCGTGCCTTTTAGTTTTGCCAAGCACAATGTCTTCGGCCAAGTCACGTATTTCGCCGTCAACCCGGACGCGGGCAAACCCGTCTTTCTGAAGCTTCTTTAATTCTTTTTGAAATTCTCCTTTTTTTCCGCGCACCAGAGGGGCCATGACACTGAACCGCGTCCCCGCGGGCATGGACAAAAGGCTCTCCAAAATACTGTCGATAGTCTGTGATTTGATTTCCCGGCCACAACTGTAACAGTGACAGATGCCGATACCGGCGTACAGCAAACGCAAGTAATCGTAAATTTCCGTTACCGTACCTACCGTGGAACGGGGATTGTGACTCGATGCGCGCTGTTCGATCGCTATCGCCGGAGAAAGACCCTCTATTGACTCCACATCCGGTTTGTCCATCTGGCCGATGAACTGACGCGCGTATGTGGAAAGAGACTCGACATAACGCCGTTGACCCTCGGCGTAAATAGTGTCAAAAGCCAGAGAAGATTTTCCCGAACCGCTTACACCGGTAATCACTACGAGTTTATCACGGGGTATATCTAGGCTGATGTTCTTTAAATTATGTTGAGATGCGCCTTTGATTCTTATCGCATTCATCTTTTGTTTAATTTTTGTCTACATTCTTATGTCGATATAAGATTTCTTTCGGACAGAAGCAATCCATTCGTCATATTGTTTGTTCAGCTTTTCCTCTTCGATTATTGTCTTTATTTCCTGCCTGACCACATCAAGAGGTTTAAGACCGGCACCTTTTTTATCAACGACAGTAACGATGTAAACACCGTCGCCCGCTTCTATGGGCTCGCTGACCTTGCCTATCGGAAGACTGAAGACAACCTCTTCTATCTCCGGCATAATTATTCCCCGCTCGACAAAACCAATATCACCGCCCATGGATGCCGCCGCTCCCTGAGAATATTTCACCGCAATCTGTTCAAAATATTCACCGTTTTCAATACGTTTGCGCAGTTTATCGGCGTCATTTTTAACTTTTGCGCGGGCGGCACCATTGGCATCAGGCGGATATTTCAACAATATCATTTTGACATGTACCGTTTCTTTGCCCTCGTAGCTTTCCCGGTGTTTGTGATAATAGGCTCCTATTTCTTCCTCGCTGACAATTATCTTTGATTGAACCTCCCTACGCAGCAATCGCATGCGCACCATTTGACTTCTAATTTCTTTCTTCATCGTTTCCAGCGTTTTGCCTTCTTTGGCGAGTTCTTTCTCGTACTCGCCCATACTGACGTTTCTTTTTGCTAGAATATTTTTCACTACCGCCATAACTTCTTCATCTTTCACGACAATAGGCGAGTGAGATTTTTTTGCCTCCTGTTCGATCAGTATGTTGTCGATAAAATGTTTCAGGAACATATCTCGTGTCTGCGAGATAACCTTTTCTTTGTCCGTCCCTTTATAATTTTCTTCAATATTTTTGACGTAAGGTTCAAAAGCCGCATTAAATTCGGAAAGAGTGACTATCTCTTCATTAACAATGATGGCAATTTTATCAACAACCCCGGCAGTAGCGGTCAGGTATAAAAAGACAACGCTCAATATACACAAAATAACCTGTCGATAGAAAATCACAAAAACCTCCTCGTTTTCATTTTTATCTGCTCACTTTCTTTCTTAATACCGCGCTTTCTTTTTTCACTACGGCGTTCAGCCTTAAGGTATTAAGCCAATTGACAAAAGCCGCCTCTTCTTTTTGCGCGCGAATTTCGGCAATAACTTCTTCTTTGACTTCCTCAAAACTTTTGGTTCTCGCTTTCTGTACATCCGTGACCTTGAAAATATGAAATCCATAGGAACTTTTTGCAATATGACTTATTTTATTCGGCGGCAGTTTAAAAATAACATCGTCCAACGGCTCCGGCATCACATCTCTGGTAATATACCCCAAATCACCGCCGTTACTGGCTTCAGGTCCGGTAGAATATTTTTCGGCTAAAGCGGCGAAATCCTCCCCGGCATTCAACAGTGTCAATACTTGCTTGGCTGTATCCAAATCCCTCACCACTATCTGTGCGACCCTGACCAGCGCTTCTACCCGATAATTGTTCCGGTGGTCATTATAATAATCTTCCGCATCATCGTTCGATATTCTGATTTTATCGCTGATTTCCGCCGCGATAAGCTTTTGGATAAGCAATTCTCTCTTTAACTCTTCTTTCCAATGGTCATACCTGACATTTTTTTGCGCCAGCAGATAAACAAAATTATCACCATAATCCTTTTTTATTTCACTTATTTTGTTTTCCAATTCGCTGTTATTTACCGAAATATTGAGTTCCCTCGCACGCTGCTGCATTATCTTTTCCGTAATCATGTTCTCCAGCACTTCTTCTTCCAAGCGATTTATATACCGGGTTTCATTTGCCGCAACATCCTTGGGCAACATGGCCATTTTCTGGTTTAATCTATACCGATATTCTTCCAGATAAATTTTTTCGCCATTTACCGTGGCGACATACGCCCGGGGAAAAAAATCCATCTTTTCACAGGAAAGAAGGATAAACAGCGCCAATAAAAAAACATAAGATTTTTTGGACATCATACTTTCATTTTTTTCCATAAAAAAATTTTACCTGTTTTGGTTAATCTTAATTCTATATCTCGCTTATCGCTATTGAGCAAGCATCTTTAACAATAAATTTGCCTGGTCCAATATCTGCCCTGGAGAGAGGGCGGAAAAAGGAAAAAGTAGCTTGCCATCTGGAGTAAAGCGCAAACGATTGTTTTCTTTATGAAAAATGGAAATAATCCGCTGAGGGTCGAGCGGCGCGGTTTTTCTGAAAAAAACATATATCCTTTTGCCGTCATAACCCATTTTTTTACCCTGCAGCAATCTGAGACGATTTCTAATCCTGATGATTTTTAATAAATTTTCCACCGGCTCAGGCAAAGCCCCGTAACAGTCAGCAAGCTCGTTTCTGATTTCAGTGATTTCTTCGTCATTTGCCGCGAGTGATATCCTTTTATACAAAACCAGTCTCTGATAAACATCCTGCACGTATTCCTCGGGAATCAAAGCGGAAACTCCCAATTGTATTTCCGGCATCTCTTCTTCCTCTGCAATTTTTTCGCCTTTTATTTCCCGCATCGTTTTTTCCATCAACTCCGCATACAGCTCGTAACCAACGGCGCGAATATGTCCCGACTGGGAGACACCCAGTAGGTTTCCGCCACCGCGGATTTCCAGGTCGTTCCGGGCAATCCTGAAGCCGGAACCGGGTTGAGAAAATTCTTTTATCGTCTGCAACCTTTTCATCGCGTCAACCGAGAGCATTGCTCCCCTGGGCAATAAAAGATACGCAAAAGCCTCTACTGCCGCGCGTCCCACTCGACCGCGCAGCTGGTAGAGCTGCGCCAGTCCCAGACGGTCGGCGCGATTAATAATTATGGTGTTTGCCGTGGGAATGTCCAATCCCGAACCAACAATTGTCGTGCTTACCAGAACATCGACTTCCCGCCGTACAAACGCGGCCATCGATTTTTCTATTTCCAGCGGTTTCATCTGCCCGTGAACGACACCAATTTTCGCCCGCGGCACGAGGCTTTGCAGCACACGGGCAACGGAATAAATGGAACGCACACGGTCATGCACAAAAAACACCTGCCCGCCGCGCTCCAACTCTTTTTCTATCGCCGATTTAATCACGTCTTCGTTGAACTCCAAAACGTAAGTTTTAATCGGCAAGCGTTCCTCCGGCGGCGTATTAATTATGGACAAGTCCCTGATACCAACCAGAGACAAGTGCAGTGTACGCGGTATCGGCGTGGCGGAAAGAGTCAACACATCCACCAGCGCGCGCATTTTTTTCAATTTTTCCTTATGCTCCACGCCGAAGCGCTGTTCTTCGTCGATAACCACCAAACCCAGTTCCTTGAACTCGACATCCTTCTGCAGCAGGCGGTGCGTACCAACAATGATGTCTATTTTCTGGTTCTTTAAGTCTTCCAAAATTTTCTTCTGTGCGGCAACACTTTTGAAACGATTAAGCACCTCGACGCGCACGGGAAAATCTCCGAGCCTGTCGGAAAACGTCTGATAATGCTGCTCGGCCAGGATAGTCGTGGGCACCAAAACCGCTACCTGCTTGCCGTCCATGACGGCACGGAATGCCGCGCGGATGGCGACCTCCGTTTTACCAAAACCGGCGTCACCGCAGATCAGTCTATCCATCGGCTTCACATCACCCATATCCTGATGAACATCCTCTATCGCCTTAAACTGATCCGGGGTTTCTTCAAATTCAAAAGTAGAACAGAATTCCTCATACATCTGACCGGGCATAGAAAAAGATTTCCTTTCCAGCACTTCGCGCGCGGCATAAATGGAAGCCAATTCTTCGGCAACTTCGCGCACCGATTTTTTCACTCTCTCCTTTACCGATTCCCAGGAAGTTCCTCCCATCCGGTCGATTTTGGGAACATAACCTTCCGGCCCTATGTACCGCTGTATTTTTTCGAGGGAATTAACGGGTACATACAACTTGTCCGCATCCAAATATTCAATAACCAAAAAATCATTTTCAACTTTGCCGACCGCGATTCTCTTCAAGCCCCGGTAAATACCGATCCCGAAATCAGTATGAACGACATAATTCCCTTCTTTCAGATCGCCAAAGGATTTAAGGAAATAAGCTTCCCGCGGCGGCCGCAAACGGCGCGGCTTCTTTTTTCTGACAAATATTTCTTCCTCGCTTAAAAAAACCAGTTTCAGCGCCGGATAAGTAAAACCCGCGGAAATCTTCCCTTCCCATATTATGATACCGCCGCTCTTTCCCCGTTCTTTCATTACATCCATAACGGAACTCCACAGCGGCAGCCGCACCGGCAAATCGTAAGACATAAGAAGCTGTTTCATGCGAAAGACATCTTCCGAGGTAGGGCAGACAAAAAATACAAGCATGCCATCGGCAATCCATCCTCCGATTTTCTGCACGATTTGCTTTAAAAGGGCGTCTTCCTTAATTTCCCCGGAAACAATATCCAAAAATGGAATTTCGCGACACGCCTCAATAACAACAGCCGGTTCAGCATCTTCCGTTTCCCGTCCCAGACTGAATCCGGCAAAAGATATTTGCCGGAAATCGCGCATCAATGCCCAAACCTTGGCCTCATCAAAATAAGCGCTGTCTATATCCAGATAGAATTTGCCGCTTTCCCGCGCATTAAACAGCAACATTTCCATTCTCGCTTGCGCTTTTTGTAGCGCCTGGCCGACAGCGAAAGGCTCATTCAAAATCAATAATGTATCTTGCGGCAGATAATCAAAGAAGCTGGACAGTCTGTCCTTTTCCGCACCAAATTCTTCATAAAACAGGGGTAAAAAAACGGGGTTTATTTCATCAGCCGCAGCGCCTTTCACGATTTCCGCCAAACGGCTGCGCACTTCACGCGGCAGCAAAAGCTCATCGGCGCGCCGCTTAACATTTCGCACGGCCAGCGTTTTTTTTCCAGGGGTGGTGATCATCTGGCTAGCTGGCGATACAAGCAAGGAATCGACAATCCGCAAAGAGCGCTGAGAAATGTTGTCAAACACGCGAATGGATTCAATTTCATCGGCGGACATTTCAACGCGCAGGGGAGATTTTTCCAGTGGCGGAAACACATCAATAATGTTGCCGCGGACGCTAAACTCCCCCGTTTCTTCGACAAGGCTGACTCTTTTGTAACCAACCATATCCAAAAACGAGGCAAGGTCATCTCTGTCCAGTTTGTCTCCAGAAGAAACCACACGCGTATTTTTACTAAATTCAAACAGGGGCATAACTTTCTGCATCAAGGCGCTGACACAAGTGACAATAATTATTTTTTTGCCGCTTCGCAGGCGACCGAGTACCGCCAGCCTTATCAGCTCTTCCTCCCTTTGCAGCGATAAAACATCCGCCGCAAGATAATCGGACGGAGGATAATAAAAAACACCGTCAGCCCCGAGATAAAAGGATAAATCGCCGGCAAAAGTCGCGGCTTCCTTTTCCTCAGCGCAAACAATAAGCAGAGTGTTATCCAGTCTCTGAAAAAGAACAGCAGCCAAAAAAGGCCGAATTGCTGTCTCAAAGGCACGGACATTGAGCTTTGCCCTCGTTTGTCCTACTTTCCTCAACAGCTCATTAAGAGATGAGCCGCTTTCTGTTTTATTCTCCAAGATATTTTTCTCCATTGACAGCGAAGCCATTTACCCTTGTTTCCGGGTAAAATCATTCCAGACCGTTTTCTGCTTCTTCTCAAAAACGTATTTTTCTATAACAATTACATGTTTTATTCAAGGCCACCAGACGTCTGAAAATTAATTTAACCACTTCTTATCAGTTGACAATCGTTATACGTTTGGTAAGCTGTTTTTAAATCAACAGGGGGGATTTTAAGATGATTTCTGTAGAAAAAGCTCTGAAAACAATTTTGGCAAGCGCCCGGCTTATGGGCACGGAAAAAATCAATATTCTCGATGCTCAACGGCGCGCGATTGCCGAGAATATATATGCCGGCCGCGATATTCCTTCCGTTGATAATTCGGCGATGGACGGATATGCCCTCCGCGCGGCTGACACCAGAGGAGCAACCCCGAAAAAACCGGTTTGGTTCAAAATTATCGAAGAAATACCGGCGGGAAAAATTCCGCGAAAAAAACTACGTTCCAAAGAAGCCGCCCGTATTATGACCGGCGCAATTATTCCCGGCGGGGCCGACGCGGTCATCCGCCAGGAAAATACGCGCCGAGAAGGAAACCTTGTTGCCGTATTGACGCCCGTGGCCCGAAAAACAGATATTCGGTTTGCCGGCGAAGACGTGCGCAAAGGCGAACTTGTCATTCACAAAAACAGCGTGATGGGTGCCGCACAAATCGGCATGTTGGCCGCTCTGGGTAAAAAGTCCGCGCTTGTTTACAAAAAACCCCGCGTGGCCATAATGGCGACCGGAGACGAGCTTGTGGATATCGACACCAATCCATCTCCGGGAAAAATCGTCAACAGCAACAGCTACTCCCTGGCCACTCTGGTGGACGACTGCGGAGGCGTTCCCGTTATTCTGGGCATTACCAGGGACAATAAATCCGCTCTGAAACAAAAGTTCAGTACTGCGCTCAAAAACGATGTCATCATTTCCTCCGGCGGCGTATCCGTAGGGGATTACGATTTAGTAAAGGATATCATGGTCAATATGGGAAATTCCATGTACTTCTGGCAGGTGGCCATGCGACCGGGAAAACCTCTGGCCTTCGGCGCAATCAAAGGAGTCCCTTTGTTTGGCCTGCCGGGAAATCCGGTTTCCACGATGGTTTCCTTTGAACAATTTGTCCGTCCCTATCTTTTGAAGATACAGGGTCATAGAAATATTTTCCGGCCCGTTCTTAAAGCGATAAGCGTGGAAAATCTGGAAAAGAAGGCAGGCGTTAAAAATTTTCTGCGTGCCATCGTTAAGCGGGAAAAAGACAAATACATCGTAAAGACGACCGGCAATCAGGGCTCCGGCATCCTGAAATCAATGGTCACAGCCAACGCACTAATTATTCTCGGCGAAAAAGAAACAAAAATTAAAAAAGGCGATAAAGTTACTGTTCAGTTACTGGATGATTCATTGTTCAAAACAGATTCATTTTTATCTGTCTAGTATCAATGTTTTTTGCCTGTTGACACACCAATGTTTTAAAGTTAGATTTACGCAACAGTTTTCCCCTGGGGAAGTGCCAAGGTCACTGGTGGGC
>DIEW01000066.1:30020-33466 GCA_002418825.1 Syntrophaceae bacterium UBA5764
GATTCCCATGCACTTCCGCCAAATTTTTTTTAAAAGGATTCAAAACATGAAAAAGATATTATTCGCTTGTTGCTTTCTGCTTTTTTATCCTTTCTCCTCAGATGCCGGCAATCTCTCCGTTGATGAAGCATTCAAAAAAATTTTCCCCCAACATAAATTTGAGAGCATTAGCCCCACTTCCATCAAAGGTGTTTATGAGGTTTATACCGGCAATCAGATTTATTATTTCATGCCTGAAGCAGAGGTGGTCATTACCGGCAATATCATCACCAAAGACGGTGTAAATCTTACCCGGGAAAGCAACTCAAAGAAAATGGCGGCAAAAATGGCCAAACTTCCGCTGGAAAGCGCCTTAAAAATAGGTAAAGGAAAAACAACTGTCATTGAATTTACGGATCCCAACTGTCCTTACTGCCGCCAGGCTTTCCAATACTTTGCCGCGCGCAAGGATGTAACCGTTTATGTGTTTTTAATTCCGCTTTCCCATGATTCGGAAAGAAAGATCAGGCATATCATCTGTTCTGAAAATAAAGTTAAAACTTATGAAGATGTAATGTCCGGCAAGCTGGACAAGAACGCGCCGCTTAACATTTGTAACGACAAAAAAGCCGATGATACGATAAAAACTCACCGGGAGATGGCCTCTCAGGCCGGAATAAGGGCAACACCAACGTTTCACTTGAAGGGCAATGCCATTGACGGTTTTGAAAAAGATATAATCGACAACCTCTTAAATCAGTAGCGCCGACTTCTTCCATCGATGCCCCACGGAATCAGAGCGCTAACTAATCTTTGCTCCTGCCGCTCCTTCGCCATCCACCGTCAGCAACACAAGCCCTTCTTCTCCATGCGCCGCCAGCAGCATTCCGCACGACTCGACTCCCATTAATTTTACCGGTTTCAAATTGGCGACCATTACAATTTTCTTGCCGATCAAATCTTCCGGCTTATAATCCTTGCCTATACCGGCAACAATCGTTCTTGCTTCGCCAATATCCACTTTAAGCTTGATGAGTTTACTTGATTTGGGAACAAATTCCGCTTCCAGTATCAGTGCCACACGCAAATCAACTTTGGAAAAGTCTTCGTAATCAATTTCCGGTTTTGTATCCGTCAAGACACGTTTCCTTTCGTTCGTCTGTTTTTCCTTCGGTATCTCAACACGGGGGAACAATGATTCTCCTCTCGACAACGTCCCGCCCGCAATCAAAACACCCTCTTTCCCTATACTGTCCAAACTTAATTTCCGCCCATCACCCGCACCGATTTGCTTTAATATTTTTTCTGACGATTGCGGCATAAAGGGAAATATCAAAACCGCAACCGCATGCAGCGCAAGGAGTAATTCATACATGATCCCGGTTAATTCTTGCCTTTTTGATGAATCTTTTCCCAACGCCCACGGTTCTTTTTCCACGATATATTTGTTGACCGTGTTAATAAACTCCCAGGTGACTATCAACGCTTTATGCAAGGACATGTCCGCGAATGATGCCTTTACTTCCGCGACAGCGGCCTGCGCAGCATTTTGCAGCATTGAATCCTTATCTCCGGCAACACCCTGAGGAACTTTACCGTCGCAATATTTCATCGCCATGGCAATGACGCGGCTCACCAGATTTCCCAAATCGTTGGCAAGGTCGGAATTCAATCTTTGTACAAACGCTTCTTCAGAGAAATTGGAATCCAATCCAAAAACCATGTCGCGTAGCAGAAAATAGCGGAACGCATCCAAACCGTATTTATCTTTTAAATCCAGCGGTCGCACAACATTGCCAAGACTTTTGGACATTTTACTCTGCTCAACATTCCAATATCCATGAACGTTGAGATGCCGGTATGGCTCAATTCCGGCGGCTTTGAGCATGGTCGGCCAGTAAATGCCGTGCGGCTTCAAAATATCCTTGGCGATGAGATGCTGGGCGACAGGCCAGAACTTTTTAAATTTTTCTCCTGTGGGGTAAGCAAGCGCGGTGATATAATTAATTAAGGCGTCGAACCACACATACGTCACATAGTTTTCATCAAACGGCAAAGTAATGCCCCACTGCAGGCGCGTCTTGGGACGGGAAATACACAAATCTTCCAGTGGTTCCTTCAAAAAAGACAAAACTTCATTGCGATATCTTTCTGGGCGGATGAAATCGGGATTGTCTTTAATATGTTTAATCAGCCAGTCCTGATATTTGCTCATTTTAAAAAAGTAGTTTTTTTCTTCGATATACTGAGGTTCTTTGCCATGCTCCGGGCATTTACCCTCCACAATCTCTTTTTCGGTCAAGAATCTTTCACAGCCAAAACAATAATAACCGCCGTAGCTGCCGAAATATATATCGCCGGCGTCGTACACCTTCTGTAAAATATACTGTACGGTTTCGATATGGTTCTTATCCGTTGTGCGGATGAAATAATCGTGTTCTACGGCAAGTTCAGGCCACAGGGCGCGAAACTGCGCGCTGATTCCATCCGCGTATTCCTTCGGCGTAACCGAGGCCTGCTTTGCCGCTTCAGCTATCTTATCCCCGTGTTCGTCCGTCCCCGTAACGAAATAAGTATCGACTCCGCTCATACGGTAAAACCTCGCCAGGACATCCGCAACGATAGTCGTGTAGGCATGCCCGATATGCGGCGAAGCGTTAACATAATAAATAGGCGTGGTAATATAAAAAGCTTCCGACATATAAAAACCTTTTCACTGTTTATTAAGAAAAACCGTTTTCTTCATCCATTTTTTCCAAATCTTCAATTTCTTTTTCTTCCGGGAATATCTGATCCGTCTGTTTATCAGTATCATCCTGCGCAGACTGCTTGTTTTTTTTGGCTCCGAGATATTCCTCATGCTCAAAAGCCAAGCAACACATCAGACGCCCGCACAAACCGGAAATCTTTTCCGGATTGAGCGACATACTTTGTTCTTTGGCCATTTTCACTGTAACTCTTTCCAAATTCTGCAGTATCCCCGCACAACATATTATTCGACCGCAAATACCCATACCTTTTGAAATCCGGGCTTCCTGACGGGCACCAATCTGTTTGAGTTCTATACGTGTTTTGAATTTCTGCACAAGGTCCTTAACCAACTCCCGGAAATCAACCCGGTTGTCCGCGGTAAAATAAAAAATTATTTTACTTCTGTCGAACTGACAATCCACATCGATCAACTTCATGGATAATCCCCGTTCCTGTATTTTTTCCTGACAAAACCTTTTGGCCTCTTCCTCCAGTTTTTCATTCTCCTCTTTTTCCTGCATGTCCTGAGCGCTTGCTTTACGCACTATTTTTTTAAGATTTGGCGGAAGTGCCGATTCCGGGCATCTGCTAACGTCCGTAACGACGATTCCCATCGACAAGCCGTTTTCCGTATTTACGATAACCTGGTCGCCCACGCGGACAATATTATCGGAAGTGTTGAAACTGTAAATCCTGCCTTCTTTTTTAAATTTTAC
>DIEW01000066.1:33472-47283 GCA_002418825.1 Syntrophaceae bacterium UBA5764
TAATAATTTAACTTAAATGCCATTGTTTCCAATGTCAATAATTTGTTGCTGTTGCGTTCAATAAACCGCTGCGCCTCTTCCACCGACTCAATATTCCAGAGAATTTGCTCGCCGGATAAACGACCGGCTGCCGAACCAACAAAATCCATTTTATCCTGATTTATCAGCATTTGAGACTTTTTTGTCTCCTTGTAAATCAAAACGTCACGGAAATAGCCGCTGATTATATCCAAAGCAACCTTGATCTTCTTTTTATCTTGATTCAAAAAAGAGGCAAAATTTATCATGCTGAACGGTTCGGCTTTTTTTACAGCGGCAAGCTTGGCAAGGATATCGGAACGAAAAGACATTGTCTCCTCGTTGTTCAAATTCAAAGCTCGGCCGATAGCGCCTCCAGACAAAGACGCCAGTAAAAAGGCTCTTTTTTCTTCCATTTTCATTTTTTCCATAAGAAATTTGGCCACGTCATCCTGGCGCAGCGGATTAAAGCGCATATGCAGACATCGCGATAGAATCGTGGCGGGCAGAGAATAAGGGCGGCTGGTAACCAAAATTAACAAATTTGCCGCCGACGGCTCCTCCAGCGTCTTGAGCAGAGCGTTGGCCGCCTGCTCGTTCATTTTATCGGCATCATCGACAATAAAAATCCGGCAGGAAGCCTCCAGCGGCTTAAAATTCATCTGCTGCTGGATCTCGCGGACAGCGTTAATACGAATAAACTGTCCCTCCGGTTTGACGGAAAAAAAATCAGGATGAATATTCTGGCTGATTTTCCGGCAAGAAACGCAGTCTCCGCAGGAATCGTGAATCAGGCCTGACTTTTCGCAATTACAGGCCCGGCCGAATTCCACCGCGAGCGTTCTCTTACCGATGGAAGAAATGCCGCTGAAAAGATAAGCATGTCCTATCCTTTTCTGCAGCAATGTTTTTTGAAGCACTTCTATTTGCTTATCGTGACCGAAAATATCGCGAAAGGGCATATTAAATTACATTTTAAGGCAAAAATATTTTTAATGCGCGTTGAGAAAAGCCATAATATGGCTGCGCACCTCTTTTTGAACTGTTTCTATATCCATCGTTGCATCTATCAAACGAAAGCGTCCAGGCTCGCTTTTATAAATACTTAGATATCCCTCGCGAACCCGTGCATGAAAAAGGACATTTTCCCTCTCAAATCTGTCGGAGGAAGATGAATCTGCCAGAGAATCATTCCGCTTAATCGCCCTTTGCAGCCCCATCTCCACCGGCAAGTCAAAGAGCAGTGTTAAATCAGGTTTAAGTCGCAGCGATGACCAGTCATTGACAATTTTTATGAATTCCCCGCTCAGCCCCCGGCCAGCGCCCTGATAGGCATAGGTGGCGTCAGAAAAACGGTCACATAAAACAATCTTGCCCGCCTCTAACGCGGGAACAATCGCCTCCCGTACATGCTGCGCCCGGGCAGCACAAAACAAAAACAATTCCGTCTCCGCGCACATGTCACGATGGCCTCTGTCAAATAAAATACCGCCGATTTTCCGACCAATGTCGGTGCCGGAAGGTTCCGACGTGACAAAAAACGGAATTTTTTTCTCCAGTAGAAAATCGGCCACAAGCCTCATTTGAGTCGATTTACCGGAACCTTCAATGCCTTCGAAGGTAATCAATCCTTTCATTAGCCTAGCCCCCGCTGTACAATCAAATGAGAAAATGCTGCAAGTTACCCGCCAGCCAACGCGATTTTCAGAATAGACAGATTTACTTTTTAGTGTTTATAAGCAAGACGTGCATGGTCAAATCTTCTCTCTGACGATTTGACCGTATTTGTCCGCCTTTAATTATTTCGTTTACTTTTCATCTCCCGGCACAATCGCCTCCACCGGACATTGTTCGGCACAGTTTCCGCAATCATTGCAAAGCTTGGGGTCAATAACATATTTTTCCTCGCCCTCCGAAATAGCGCCCTCAGGGCATTCACCTTCACAGGAACCGCAAGCGATGCATTCATCAGTAATCACATACGCCATGACTTTCTTCTCCTTTTACAAAAAATTATTTCCTTAACGCTTTCCCTGTTTTTACAAACAAATTTTTTACGCAAAATCCAGTGATTTCGCTTCTGAGACAAACTCTTTCAAGTCTCACATCATTTTGGACCGATGTCCCCAGCGAACTGATCACTAAACGGACACAACCTCTTTAATGCCCGGAACTTGGTTTTTAATTATCTTTTCTATGCCCATTTTCAGAGTCATTTGTGACATCGGACAACCCTGACAAGCGCCGGTCAACTTAACCTTAACCACGCCGTCCGGACTGACGTCAACAAGCTCCACATCACCGCCGTCAGCCTGCAGGCCGGGCCTGATGAGTTCTATAGCTTTTTGCACCTGTTCTTTCATCTGTGCTCTCCTCAATTTTGACAAATATTCGACCAGCTTCTTAACGTGGCATATACCCGAACATATCGTCTGCCACCTTGCCCGCCACTTTCGACAATTCCGGCTTAATCAACATGTAACTTTCCGCCCTGTGATGTCCCGCCTTCCACATAACCTGCCCGGTAACCGTCTCATAAAGCTTCATCCCCATGCTTACCTTGGCAATTTTTTTATCGTCCTCCACTATGTATTTCCAAATATCGACAGAAACTATCAAGAAAGCATCCGCCTTGATTATTTCGCCAATCTTTCTGCTTAAGTACGGATCGGAAAAATTTAATGCCTTCAATTTGGAAAGATATTCATTCATCGCGTTGCGCAGTTCTTCGTTGGCCTGAATCTGGTTATTTAAACTCTGATTATCAACCACGAGGGAAAACCATCTTTTTTCTCTGAGAACATCCGCAACAACCTTTTCGACAATACCTTTTGCTTCCTCATAAGGCCCGACGTCAGCATTTAAAATAGCTATACTTTGCGGATGAAAATCCCTGGCGGCAGGGTCCACCTGCGAAAAACGCAAACTAACGCAAGCAGTCAGCGCAAAAACGCAAACGACTAGAATACATATTATATACGATTTTCTGGTCACCGGATATTAACCTCTCCTTCTTCTTAAGAATCCTTCTCTCAAAAAAAAGACCAAACAACAACGCATAAACCCGCGATAATATAAACAGTTTCCAGAAGTCCTTCAGTAACCGCCCCTGAAAGTCCGGATTTTCTATCACAAAGACTCAAACAAATCCACATATATAATACACAGGTGAGCAAAAAAAGACCGAGCGCTGACGTCCAGCCGGCAAAATAAGAAAAAACAAGCACGGCAAACAGTGCCGCAGAAATAATGTTAAGAATAACTTTTGTTCCCGTTTTACCGACCAGCACGGGAATAGTTTCCCGTCCGATCAGCTTATCGCTCTGCATTTCTAAAATATCAGATATCGCTGAACGGATAAAAACTATCCCGAAAGTGAAACCGAAACCAACTGCCATACCCGGATAGAAAAAATATTCGGTATTCAACACCGGTAAAACCGCCGTTACCATCCCCCAAGCCGCAGCAATAAAAATATTCTTCGAACCCGGTAAGTCTTTGAGGCTTTGGAAACGCCATTTATCGGGCAGTATTCTCATATTATACAGAATGCCGGCAACAGACATAAGCAAAAGAAAAATAAAAGGGACAAGGCCTTTTATAAAAGCCAGCACCAGAGCGACAGTGATGGAAAGAATGGCTACGTTCCGATAAAGTTTGGAATGTCGCACGTAAATTTCTTCCCGAAAAGAGCCGATGATACTGACCGGAACGCGGCCAATCAATCTGTTCAAAACATGCATGCCGTAAACGAAAAAAGCGGCGAGGGCGATATCCGGAATTTGAACGCTTTTTTTCTGCAACAGCACTACGGCGGCACACAAGCAACCGGCACCGAGAGCGGAATAAATATCCGCCTTAATCGCCAACACCCAAAGCTTCATCAAAAACCACGTTGTCTTGGGCCTCGCTATTCGACTGGCGGCAATTCTATCCATAACACGATCAATAATCCAGTTGGGTGTGGAAGCACCGGCGGAAACACCGACGCGATCGTAAGAATTCAATTTAATGTTTTCCATTTCCGTCGCTGTCTCGATTTGAAAAACCGGCTTATTTGTCCGACGTGCCAGATCCGCCAGCCTTTTGGTGTTGGCGCTGTTTCTGCCGCCGACAATAAAAACGGCGTCCATCTCGCGTGCCAGTGCCACAACTTCGGCCTGCCGTTCCTGTGTGGAAGAACAAATCGTGTTGAAAACCACGGCATCGGGATAGATACGCCTTATTTTGTCTACGATTAAATTGTAATCGCCGGAAGTCTGCGTGGTTTGAGCAACAACACAAACACGGCCCAGGGGCGGTAATTTCTCAACATCTTCAAGTGAATTCAGGGCGATACCTTGACCGCCGGCGTAACCTAAAAGAGCATCAACTTCCGGATGTTCCCTGTCGCCGACAATAATTACCGTATACCCCAGAGAGGTATGCTTTTTTATTATGGCCTGCACGTAACCGACTTTCGGGCAGGTGCAATCAATTATTTTTACCCCGCTGGCCTTGATTTTTTTCCGTTCGGCAGGAGCGATGCCGTGCGCCCGGATGACGAGCACGGAGTTTTTTTTGTCGGCAATTTCATCAATACTTTTTACCGGTTTAATTCCGCGGCTTTTGAGCAACTCGATGGTCTGCGGATTATGAATCAGGGGGCCGTAGGTATAAATTTCACGCCCGGTTTCATGCTGGGCTATCTCCAGCACGATATCCACCGCGCGCCGCACGCCCATGCAAAAACCGGCAGTCCTGGCAAGTTTTATTTCCACTAATTTATTTTTTCCTCAGTAAAATAAAAAATTCTTTATTGCCCGCAGGGCCCAATAAGGGAGATACACGGGTGCCTTCTACCGTCAGATTCAGCCCACGACTGAAATCCGCAATTTCTTTTATCACCCGTTCATGAATGGCGGCGTCTTTCACCAGACCATTTTTGCCCACTTCGTTTCTTCCCGCTTCAAACTGAGGCTTAATCAGAGCCAGTACTGAAGCCTTGTCCGCAATCAAATTTATCACAGGCGGCAAAACAATCTTCAGGGAAATGAAGGAAACATCAATGGTCGCCAGTTCCGGCGCTTCCTGTAAATGATGTCCGTCATAATAGCGGATATTCGTGCGTTCGATTACGACCACCCGCTCATCCTGGCGTAATTTCCACGCCAGCTGCCCGTAACCGACATCCAGCGCGTAAACTTTGCGTGCTCCCGACTGCAGAAGACAATCCGTAAAACCTCCGGTAGAAGCCCCGATATCAAAAACAACCATGTTCCGGACATCCAGATTAAAGTCATCCAATGCTCCCTTCAGCTTCAGACCGCCACGGCTCACGTAAGGATTATCTTCACCCATTATTTGCACTTGAGCATCGGCGGCGACAAGCGTGCCGGCTTTGTCCGGATAGCTTTCATTGATTTTTACCGCCCTGGCCAAAATCAAGGCGCGCGCCTTTTCCCGGGTGGGCGCGATTCCGCGTTCAACCAGAAGTTTATCTAACCGAATTTTATCCGCACTCATCTCAATTTAAGAATAAGGGTAAAGCGAAATTTCATTTCGCCATCTCTTTTATCGCCCGAATGATACCATCTTCATCAATACCGTATTGGTGGCGTAATTGGGCCTGCGTGGCATGCTCGACAAATTCATCGGCGATTCCGAGTCGTTTTACTTGCACATCACTCACATTCTTCTCGGCCAGCACCTCCAAAACGGCGCTGCCGAAACCTCCCTGGAGCACATTTTCTTCCACGATGATCATCTTTTTAAATGACGCGGCTGTTTTTAATATCAGCGCTTTATCGAGCGGCTTTACAAACCTGGCGTTGATTACTTCGACCTCGATGCCTTCGGCGGCCACTGTCTCCGCGGCGGCCACGGCCGGGTAAACCGTCGCACCAATGGCTATGACGACCAAATCGGAACCTCTGCGCAGCACTTCCCCCTTGCCTATCGGCAAAACTTTCAGTTCTTTATCCATCCTCGCCCCAACGCCCCTGCCGCGCGGGTAGCGCACCGACACAGGAGAACCGCAACTAACGGCTGTCTTGAGCATGTGCCTCAGCTCGTTTTCGTCTTTAGGCGCCATGACAATCAAATGGGGAATGGAACGCAAATAGGAATAATCAAAAATACCCTGATGGGTCGCGCCGTCTTCGCCGACAAAGCCGGCGCGGTCAATGGCAAAAACAACAGGAAGCTTCTGCAGGCAGACATCATGAAGAATCTGGTCATAGGCGCGTTGGAGGAATGTTGAATAAATGGCGACCACCGGAAGAAATCCTTCCACAGCCAATCCGGCGGCAAAGGTCACCGCATGCTGCTCGGCAATACCCACATCGTACAGGCGCTCGGGAAAAACCTGACGAAATTTTTCTAATCCCGTTCCTTCACACATGGCGGCGGTAATGGCGACGAGTCGTTGATTCTCCTGAGCAAGCTCAATCAGCGTTTTGCCGAATACTTCCGTATAGGAAGGAAACACGCTGGCAGAAGCTAAAGTCTGTCCGGTTTCCACATCAAAGGGAGCAATGCCGTGATAACTGAGCGGTTTTTCCTCGGCAAATTTATAACCTTTGCCTTTTTGGGTGATAACGTGAACAAGCACCGGTCCTTCCAAGTTCTTGACGTTTTCAAAATTCTTAATCAGGTAATCAAGCCTGTGTCCTTCAAGCGGGCCAACATAAGTGAATCCCATTTCTTCAAAAAGACCGCCCGGCACGACAAACGTCTTCAGTGATTCTTCTATTTGTTCTGAGAATTTGACGATATGCTCACCAATGCCGGGAATATTCTTTAAAAACCCCTTAACATCAGCTTTAAATTTCGTTACTCTGTGACCCGTCATTATGCGGTTCAGGTAGGAAGAGAGGGCGCCGACGTTGGGGGAAATGGACATTTCATTATCATTGAGAACAATGATCATGTCTTTCTTGCTGTCACCGGCCCAGTTCAGCGCTTCAAACGCCATCCCGGTAGTCATGGAACCGTCCCCGATAACGGCGATTATTTTGTCTTTCTCGCCTTTCAAACACTTAGCCTGCGCAAACCCCGCCGCCGCGGAAATCGACGTTCCGCTGTGCCCGACATTAAAAACATCATAAATGCTTTCTTCTCTCCGGGGAAAGCCGCTTATGCCCCCCCGCAAGCGCAACGAGGAAAAGCTTTCTTTGCGGCCGGTGATGATTTTATGCGCGTAGGATTGATGACCGACATCCCAGATAATTTTGTCCTGAGGCGTATTAAACACAAAATGCAGGGCCAGAGCCAATTCCACCGCACCCAGTGATGAGGCCAGATGACCGCCGCGCAATGCAACCGTGTCAATGATGAGCCTTCTTATTTCCTGCGCCAACGTATTCAGCTCGGCGATACTGAGTTTTCTTAAATCCTGCGGAAATTCAATTTTCTGCAAGACGCTGTAATCTACCGTTTCCTGTTGTTTGACCAAAATAAAGGCCCTTCCGGTGCAAAATTTATTCTTGTCTATTTTCGATATAGCGGGCAATCACGCGCAAAGGCCGAGCCCGTTCGTCAAAGGCGGTAAGACTCGCAATCGCCTCATCCACATGATATTGTAATTTCTGCCTCGCCGCGTCCATCCCCAGCACGGACGGATAGGTGAGTTTGCCGCGCGCTACGTCACTACCGGTTTTCTTGCCCATTATCGCGCTATCCCCCGTCACGTTCAAAATGTCATCCGCAATCTGAAAAGCCAGACCTAAGTTCAGACCATAGCGGGACAGCGCCAGCGTTTTATTTTTACCGGCACCGGATACAATCGCACCCGCTTTCACCGAAGCAACGATCAACGCGCCTGTTTTGCGCCGATGAATCTCGCTCAAAATATTTTCATCAGAATTCATGTTTTCGGATAAAATATCCAGGGCCTGCCCTCCCACCATACCGGAAATACCGGCGGCGTAAGCTATTTCCCGAATCACGCTCAGGCGTTTTTCGGCAGGCAACATTATTTTTCCCGTCCTCGATAAAAGGACAAAAGCTTCGGTAAGCAGCGCGTCACCGGCTAAAATGGCCAACGCTTCGCCGAAAACTTTGTGGCTGGTCGGCTTGCCGCGGCGGAAATCGTCATTATCCATCGCCGGCAAATCATCATGTATCAGGGAATAAGTGTGAATCAATTCGAGCGCGCAGGCGACCGGTATGGCCGGTGCCAGATTGCCTCCCGCCGCATCCACGGCGGCAAGGCACAAAATCGGCCGAATCCTCTTGCCGCCGGCGAAAACGCTGTAATGAACCGCTTTATAAATTTCTGACGGGCCGTTTCCGTGGGGCGCGAGGAAGCCCTGCAGAGCTTCCTCCACCAACTTTTTTCGATCCTGCAGATAAGCTTTTAAAAACTCCTCATCCTTTTCCATCACTGTCTTCTTCCTGAAAACATTTCGTCCGCAGCGAATCCTCTTTCCCCAACAACATCTCCACCCGCCTTTGAGTTTCCTCCAGCTTGGCGGAACAAAAACGGACAAGCTTAACGCCTTCCTCAAAGGATTTCATGGCTTCTTCCAACGGCATGTCGCCTGTTTCCAGTTTTCTTACTATATCTTCCAGCTTCTGCAGCGCGTCTTCAAATTTTTCCTTGGCCATAATTTTTTACCCCCGTGATACTTTTTTCACCCTGGCGTCGATACTTCCCTCGGCCAGCCGTATGTTAACATCATCTCCCACTCTCAACTCATCCGCCCGACGAATAACCGCATTTCCGGCCATGCCGCGCGTAATACTGTACCCACGCCGCAAAACATTCAAGGGACTTAATGATTCCAAAACAACCGCTGTTCTCCGCAGCTGCTCGTTATAAAACGCTAAACGACCGGAAAATATTCTCCGCATATTTCTTCCGATATTGTTTATTTTTTCTTTTTTTTCTTCTATTTTTCTGGCGGGGCTCTGATGCAGAAGACGTAATTCCCGCTGACGCAGATCCGTATACAGGTTTTTTTCTATATGATGGAAAGCGGTCTTCAGCCGGTCTCTCAAAACATCCAAATGAATTTGCCAACCCGCCAACAACCGGCGCGGATCCCTGAGTCTTGTTTTAAGCTCGTCGAGCTCATCTTTTTTTTCTTCAACACACCGCAATAAGCCCACCTTTATTCTGTCATCCAATTTCTGTAATTTTTTCAGCAATTCTTCTCTTTCCGGCACGACCAATTCCGCGGCGGCGGAAGGCGTGGGGGCGCGCAGATCAGCCACAAAATCGCAGATGGTAAAATCAGTTTCATGACCAACAGCGGACACGATGGGGATAGAAGAATGAAAAATTTCCCTGGCCAGCATCTCATCGTTAAAGGGAGCCAAATCTTCCAGCGAGCCTCCCCCCCGTGCAATAATGATTACCTCCGTCCTTCCGTCAGCATGTAAATTGCGCAAGGCCTGAACAATTTCCCGCGTTGCTTCAGCGCCCTGCACCCGCACTGGGGCGATAATCAAATCGACGGAGGGAAACCGCCTTGCCGTAATATTCAATATATCCTTGATTACGGCGCCGCTCGGCGAAGTTATCACGCCGATTATCCTCGGCAAAAACGGGATAGTTTTTTTATATTTTTCGTCGAACAAACCTTCAGCGGCAAGCTTGGCTTTAAGCTGCTCAAATAATTTCTGCAGCGCGCCGACGCCTCTGGGCTCTGCACTCTCCACGATTAGTTGATATTCGCCGCGCGGCGTGTAAACGCTTACTTTGGCCCGGCAAAGGATATGCAGGCCTTCTTCCAGTTCAAAAGAAACTCCCTGCCGGTAACGCCCAAACTGTTTGAAATAAACAGCCCTGATTTGGCTTTTGTCATCTTTGAGCGTGAAATAGACATGCCCTGACTGCGGCCGACGCAGATTGGATATCTCCCCTTCCACCCAAACGAAACCAAAAGTTTCCTCTAGGATATATTTAATGTTTTCATTTAGTTGCGAAACAGTAATTATTTCCTGCGCCAGCCCCATCATGCGTTGTGGAGTATCAAATATTTTCAGGTAAAACAAGTTTGATTTTGCCCCCTAACAAACGACTTCAGATTGACTTTTAATCATCCTTGTTCTAATAATCTCCTCAGGTATTAAACCAAGGAGAATCAAACTTAATGAAAAAGAAGAACCTACTGAATAAGCCGGTGGAGCACATTGACATCAAATCCATCAACACCGTGAAAATGATTAACGCCATGGGAAAAATGTCTTTTTCCGCACGGGATCTGGCTTGTGCCGCCGATATTTACGACAGAATGCTCAGAGAAAAGAACTGCGCAATTATACTTACGATCGCCGGGTCAACCTCCGCCGCCGGCTGTATGCAGGTGTATGTTGACCTGGTAAAAAACAATATGGTGGATGTAATTGTGGCCACCGGCGCGTCAATTGTGGACATGGATTTTTTCGAAGCTCTCGGTTTCAAACATTACCAGGGCACCCCTTTCGTTGATGACAAATTGCTGCGTAAACTTTATATCGATCGTATCTATGATACTTATATAGACGAAGAACAGCTACAAGCCTGTGATCGCACAATTAAGAAAATCGCCGACAATCTGGAACCGCGTCCCTATTCTTCACGTGAGTTCATTGCTGAAATGGGAAAATATTTAAAAAAACACTCCAAAAAGAAGAATTCACTCGTGCAGGCCGCGTACGAAAACAATGTGCCGATTTTCTGCCCGGCATTTTCCGACAGTTCGGCGGGTTTCGGACTTGTTCTGCATCAATACGAACGCAAAAGAAATCATATTACCATCGACTCGGTGAAAGACTTCATGGAACTGACCATGATCAAAATCAAAGCAGGTAAAAGCGGTTTATTAATGATCGGGGGCGGCGTTCCAAAAAATTTCGCCCAGGATACGGTTGTCTGCGCCGAAGTACTGGGCAAGAAAGTGCCGATGCATAAATACGCGGTTCAAATAACGGTAGCCGATGTGCGCGACGGGGCATGCTCCAGCTCTACGCTCAAGGAAGCAAACTCCTGGGGTAAAGTGGATTCATCATGCGAGCAAATGGTTTATGCGGAAGCTACCACTGTTTTGCCATTGCTTGCCAGCTACGCCTACCATAAGGGAAACTGGAAAAAGCGTAAAAAATGGCAGTTGGCAAAAATCTTTGATTAATTAAAATAAATAAAATTTTAAGATAAAGGGATCAATCCCTACATGCAATAATGGATCTTTGAGCAGCCTTAAAGCCGCTTTTTCAATCTGGTCTCCGAAAATAAAATCAGGCATTCTTTTTTGACTTTTCAATTTTCAGTTTGTCGTCCGTAATGGTCGAGAAGAAATCGGCAGACCACAGCTTCACCGCTTCGCTGTTTTTTATAAACGGCAGCACATCTTTTTTAGCCTGAGCAAAATCAACCGATGCAAAGCGTTTGTGCAGACGGCTCTTCAAATCCTTTTCAGATAACACCGCATCGGCGGGAAGATGGCCGGTCTGCTTCATCCGCTCGGCCAGATGCCTGACATTGACAGGGATTGATTGTGATAAAAACCAGATATAATCATAAAAATCACGCCCCTTGACTCGCGTTTTCCATGATCGGCAAAGCAGCGCGTGTATTTTTCCGGCAAAAAGCGAAGAAGGCGAGTAAATACGCACCGAATAAGGCACAGGTCGCAACTGATATTTCATTTCAAACGTTGCACCGGACGGAGGCTGGGTATCTACTTCCAGTTTGATACGCAACTGCTCCCGGGGATTAATACCTGTCACCGGCGGTTGAACCGACGCAATTTTCACAATATGAATCTGCGTGCCGCCTTTGATAAAGGCCGATTTGACGGGCGAATCATTCTGCTTCATTTTTTCCTGAACGGTCATGTCCAGACCGTAGGCGCCCAGTTCATCCTGCACAGCCTGCGTAAAGGAAGAAAGATCAAATTTCTTGTCGCTTTTCGTTAGAGAAAAATCCAGATCTTCGGAAAAACGATCCAGGCCGTAAAAGACGCGCAGGGCCGTCCCGCCGTAAAACGCGGCATGTGTGAAAAAACCGCCGCGATAAAGCCCGAGCAAAGCAATCTCCTGAACGATTTCGTTGAGCGCGTGACGGTAATCATCCGCCGTGCGGCAATCATACGCTTTAAGCATGTCGGCCAGGGCGCTACGCATGGTTGGCTTCTCCTTCCAGCCATTTCAAAAGCAGCCGGAATATTTTCTTTTTGTAAAGCGGAGCAAGAAACATAATGCTTTCCCTGTCCAGAGAAAGCAGAGCCTCGCGCTCCATTCGCCAGTCCTCAAAAAGCAACGCCCGCAGCGCTTTGATGCTGCCGATGCCTCGTGTCTTGTAGAGCATATCGCAAAGCGCCTTTTCCGGCGTGGCCATCAGATAGCTCTGCTCATTTTCCGAACCCAGCACAACGCCGTAGGGAAAAACCGCAGCCGGCAGATAGTAATAATAGAAATCACCCAGCGGTGTGGAAAAATGACGATTCTTGTTTTTATTGTAAGCCGCCGATGTAACAGCCTGCACCCGCTCCGGAATCAGTCCGTAATGGGCAAGCGCGTATTCAAAGGAGATATAAGACGGGCCATAGATGACCGCCGCCAGACTCTTGAGGGAATAAGCGTTTTTCTCCTTGCCGTCCAGAAAGATACCCTGGCGCACCTGAATCACATCGCCGGACTTGATCATTCGGGTAAGCCTAGCTTTGGGCGAAGCGTAATCCCGCAGTTCGTGCATGATGGTTTGATGATTCTTGTGCATATTATCTCCAGTAAGTATCGTTTTATTGTACTTTTTGGAGAAAGTCAACTATATATTGGCTCAGTGGCCGGTACCGCGACTGGTAAAAACCCCGATATTGTCTGCCCCACAGCTACGCCCGGCAGGGAAACCCAGCGCATGCAGGGCATGCCACGGGGGGATCAATCCCTACATGTAATAATGGATCTTTGTGTATTGTATGGCGCGTTTCCCAAAACGCTCCGGATACATCCTTGCACTTCAACGATGGCGATTGCGCTGATTGTCATTCCCCGGCTCACAGACCGGCGCATGCCGGTAGACCGGGGAATCCAGAAACAATAAATAAGATGGCGATTTATTCGGGCGTCAAACAGTATAGCTCGTAAACCAGTTTGTCGCTTTGCTTGTCACTGCTTGCCGCCACCTTTTTTCAATTAAACGAAATGTCAAGAATAAAAATGCTGCCCGATCACAAACCTATTCTAGATAAAATCGCATCGTTCCCTAATATGAATTAATTTTCTCGCTGGCAATTTTCTTAAACTTTTCTTGCAACTTTTCTTTGTATTCCTTGCCAATTCCATCAAATGTTTCGAGTAATTGAGTAAAAGTGTTTTTGCCGCCTATGAAGTCCCAATATTGTTCACCAACCAAGAAATCATTTGGCGAATCCATCATGCCGGTTTCTGTAAAACGAGAGTATGGCTCAGGATGATAAGGATTATACGGGAAAGCAAGAAATACTTTTATTGGTGAACGTTTTCTTGCAATCCATTCTAATAATTTTGTTTTGCTTTTTTCAAATACATCAATGTTAGGCTTTACTGTTTTAATCTCAAAATAATACTCGACCCCGTGTCGCTTCATATAAAAGTCGGCAATATTACCCGATTTCTGAAACTTACCCCCAGATGAAGAAGCTTTTAGTATTTCAGCCGTTTCTAGTTCTATGTTAGCTTTTCTTTCTTCGTTGCGTAATTCAGTTATTATTTTTTTAATAACGGCGCTCTGTTCTTTTGAAATTGCTCCTCAGTTTAAACTTCACAAACCTATATCAATTCTAAGTTCTTTTAAACTTAATTCCGCAGAATAAAGGTCCCCCGTAAGCTTCCCTATAAAGCAGACA
>DIEW01000050.1:0-13440 GCA_002418825.1 Syntrophaceae bacterium UBA5764
GTCTGCTTTATAGGGAAGCTTACGTTCCCGCTACGATTTTGAAGCCAAAGCAGATAATGAGATATCGATCCTACTAAGCCATCGGCCGCCTGATCCGCATCACAAAATGCCAAAACATCTGCAAGGCAAAACCACTGTACAGCAAGAACGGACTTTTTATCGTGTCTATTTAGAAATCGGCTATCCAACATTTCACACTCATCACCGGATAGATCAATAAAGAATAGTGTCCGCAATTCTCTATTGATCTCATGAGGCTTTGATAAGCGATCAACGCCTTGTCTTTGATATTCAGTTATTTTTGTAAGTCGATCACGACCTAGGTCGAGGCCGGTTTCCTCAAAAATCTCCCTTAGCAGAGCCTCCTCTAAAGTGCTGTCATTGCTACTCATATGCCCACCAACTGCGACGTCTAACCTTCCATCCTTTCTTGTCTGAAGCAGAAGCCTTCCATCAGGAGCTCCAATGAAACAGAAGACGGCTCTATGGAGCAGACCTAGTCTATGACAGAGTAGACGAGGTGCAATACCAATAGGTTTTCCATTTGCGTCAAATACTTGTAGCAACTCAACTGTAGTGTTATTCGGTTCGTTTTCAGATGACGCAACAGTATTGGCAATTTCAATAGCGTCAAGTAGTTTATTATTCATATCGTAGTCTCCTTATTGGATTTATTAGACATGTGGAATAAATTGAACTCGTTCTGCCATTTTCTAGCCTCATCCCAGAGTCCGCGTGACATAGCAAAATCATATACTTCCTGGATAAGCTTAATGCGCTGGTCAGGTTTTTCTTTTATTAGCATATCTAGCAGATTTCGTGTGCTATTAACAAATTCGTCATATCGTCCCGAATCACGGGCAAGTTCTCGCCCCCCCAAATAAAGCTGCTCAGCTGCAAGTATATCTCCCAACTTCTCTTGACAGTAAGCGAGCTGCCCATAAACTTTAACTTCTCGTTCGATATCGCCACTTCTGTGAAACGCGTCCTTTGCTGAAGTTAAAAGCGGAATAGCCTCAGAATAATCACCACGTGCAATATGCAACTTTGCTTCAGAGACTTGCAGGGAACTTTTGATTTCAATACGTTCTTCACTGTCGGTAATCACGGTAGCGGTTTCCTTTGCTTTCGCTAGATATGTAGCCGCTGAATTGTAATCACCGCTCTGTCGACTCAAAGAGGCAAGATGACGATAACCTTTTGCCTCTACATAATGATCGCCACACTCTGTTCCCAAACGAATGCCATCCTGAATGTGCTTCCACCCTAACTCTTTCTTTTCAAGCTTAATAGCAGTCCAGCCAAGGTCATCAATTAGGGTTCGAGCCCGTAAAGAAATGTTGTTCACATATGCTGCTGAGCTTTCCACCATAGAACCAATTTCATAGCGTAACGTTATGTGACCGGACAGCCAGAGAGTGCGGCTAATCGCCGCACCGATTCTGCAGACCTCTTTCCAGCGCCGCCCAGCAAAAGCATTTCTTAATTCACCTATAAGACTTGCATCTAGAGTGGTTGATGCTAGTATGGCCCGTGGATTAGGGGGTAATGCGTCAATTGATAGAGAAAGCTGGATGAATATCCTTAAGGCGGCGCAGGCTGATTTAGCGGCAAGTAATTGAAAAGCATCATCTTTGCTGCTATCTCCAAAATCGGCAATGCCGCGGAAAATTACCCATGGAAAATCAAATTTTTCTTTTTGGCAAGCAAGTACGAATCCGGCCGCTTCCATTTCTGCCCCGCGACATTTCTCGTCGGTAGCGCTTAATATGCTCTGAAAATATGCTGAATCCCTAATTAACACGTTGTCGGAAGCTATGGATCCATCCATGACGTGTGGTTTCGTATCAAACCCTGTAGGGATCAATCTCTTACTTTTAGCAACCACTTTGGCTCGTCTGATGTCTTCCTTGCTTGTCTGGAGCAAGGTTGTAAGAAATTCTTTATGAGACAACGGCGATACTTTCAACATTCTATCAATAGTATCATTTCGACTGTAAGTCCGTCCTCTCACGGCAAAGTTGCCATTTTTATACACTTTAATAGAGCGATCATGGACTTTATTAGGCATTACAACGTCACCAATTTTAATCTTGTTTTTAATACCTGCTGCAATGCCGACCAGACACATCAATCGTGGGTACCAATCTTGGAGAAACTGTGTTGTGGCTATTGCAGCTTCGATATTACCTGCTTCACCCCCCAGAATACAAACTACAACGGAGAGAGGTCGCCCCGATGAAGAGCTTTGATAAGAAGTGCGCCAGTATTGTAATGGGCTTCCCGCAGGTTCATATTTTTCGCGAGTGATAGAGAAAGCACCAAAAAGGGCTTCAACTTCACTAGGCACAATAGTAATAATGCCAACATCTATTATCCGGTTAGAGTTTTGTAATGCATCATCGTAGATCATAAGTCTCCAGTGTATCAACTTTTTTCATATATATATCGTGATAATGCAACAATTTAAGTTGTGTGATTGTAATCTTTGGTAACAAGATATGGGAAAGCAAATCCCGAACTTTGTTCAGAGTATTTTGTTGTAAAGCAGTCGTCCTTATCATGCCAAGTGTTGCCCAGAGAAGAGGCTGCATAGAAATATGACTATCATAGATTCTGGATAGTGCACGAGCTGCTTTATGAGCGCGATCATTGCTAGAGAATGGCCATGTTCGGGGGATAGCATATGCACGAATCGCTCCATCAGAATCTAATGAGATTCCGGACCATGAGACTGTTACCGGCGGAACACTGTCGATGGCCAAGGCGACTTCTTGCGGTGGTGGAACGATAGAGCAAGGCGTTGGTGAAGACTTGCCTCTTAGAATTGTCAAATGAACGAGTGTCGGGTTATGTAAAGTAAATCTCCTTTGAGCGACATGTATCAACCGAGTGTGAACATCTTCCAAAGAATTTATAATATCTTGAGGAAATGGCCTTCCAGCAACAAGCGAAATACCGTACCGCGGTTCAGCAAGTGATATTTCGCGCTGATGCATAGCCGTAACGTCTATTTTTGTATGCAAGAAGTATTTGATTTGTTGTGCAATGTCAAGTAGTTCGTTCTCCCCCCTATAATGATTAGTGACCCGAAAGAATGGCCAGTGTTCCTGAGCCATTTTCTCCTGAAGTTGACGGTTTTTAACGAGTGTATTGTTCACACCTTCCTCTGTAGGGGGAGAAATTACGTTTCGCGAATGCATTGCTATTTCTTTAGGTTCGCCTTCGACAAACACTGTTGAAATGGCGCCAACTGATTCCAAAAGGTACTTTGCTCCAGAATGTCTAAACATAAGTACTGGATATCTTCTGTTGAAAAGGGTCTCTTTTAAGTCACTGGCCTTGTAGCCATATCTTGGGTAAGGCTGAAGACGAGCAAGAAAGAATTGCTTTTCAGTATGAGCCTTTCGGAAGTCGTGTTCTGATAGGCAGACAAAGTGTCCCGGGTAGTCGGTGAGACGTAGAGCCCGCGTTGTGTAATTGCGAAGAATCAGGCATGTCGGATCAATTTTGGAGAGTGCAATCGCAATAGATGACTTTCCGGAACCGGATGGCCCGGCTAGAATCAAAAGAGATTGTTTCAGCATATCTTTGTTATGCTGCAGACAGTCAAAATTGGAGTACCACTGGTACACTACTGTTTTGGTATTTGGACTTGTCTCTCGTTGATGGGCATGATCCGTATTACTCATCAATCTTTTCCTCTTCCCTATTATATTCTAACGCATGCATCAGCGTCAAGATAGTAGCGAGTATCCGGCGGCATGGGATTGTTACCCCTTTTCTATTTCTCTGATAGTATCCACCATGTTTATTACTTGCGTCTCATCGTCTAAAAAACCAGCATCCTTAATAACGACAGTGCGTCCTGTCCAAATCTTTTTGCTAATATCTAGTTCTATTTGTTCCAGAGTAGGCATGATTACTTTCATGTCCCGATGAAGAACAGCTTTAGCGTCTTCAATTGTGGTAAGATCCCTATGCATATGCTCATACAGACGTAGTTTGAGCTCCACCTCATCCTCGTTTCCGACCAAGTGGCTATAGTCCCCTGCCATTACCCTACTGCTGCTCTCGAAGAGAACCTCTGATATTTCGGTAACTAGTTCCTCTTTTGTCATTTTGGATTCTGGGTGATATTTAGCGACTAATCTTTCAGGCATGGTTCTTGTTATTATTTTGTGTGCTAGCCTTTTAAAAAGATAGGGGGTTGCAATGCCAACACTAAAGGGGTGAATAATACCCTTGCTAAGGAGTTTCAACGTAATTCTCTCCAGAACGTATTTATCTATTTCAGAGATAAGGAAATTAAACAGCTCTTTATCCAGCACTTTAGTTATTGAAACAATTGCATCTAATAATTCTTGCAATTTTGCACCATTCAAATATCTAAAGAAGTCCAAATTGAAACCAAAAAAATCAACCATACCCAGTTTAATTCTGTATTCCTTTGGAATACTCCCAATCCTGGTCTGAAGCGCCTTCAAGTCATCATCAGTCAAGAACCTTACTCCATAGTCGTCCATCGCGGTTCTAATCAAGGTATCAGCGCCTTCCAGTGAAATAACTTTTTGAACTCGGAAGAAGTTATTTAATATATTTTTTTGATGATGTATCCGCGTGGTCAAATCTGTCGATGTGCAATATGAGACTCGTATTCTCTTTAATAGTTCAACTACATTTTTTACTGGAGGATGGTTGCGGTATGCGGAGAATGACTCGTATTCAGCAACTAGGTCTGAAACGTATTTAAATATATTGTTTGATGAAATATCTTTTTGGATTTCCGATGTATAGGAATTGATGAGTGTAATAGCTGGTTCACTTAGATCATTTGAAACATACAATTTGTACTCAAAGTTATTCGGGTCAGGTAGAATGCTTTGATCTAATGTCGAGAATAGTAGGAACTTGATCAGCTCCTTTAAGACTTGAGGTCGCGACAGCCTGTTTGCATATTTCTTACATTGCACAACCGCAGCAACAGCTTCATTGGAATACAGAACACAATCTCTCCCGCGTTCGCCAACTGCTTGCATTAAAGAAATGCTTGTGAAGGGTAGTTGGCTGCCTGCTTCTATTTCAGCCTTGATCAAAAGATATACAAGGAGCTCAAATTCTCGATCACCAAGCTCAGATAAGGGGAGATTCATTACGCCCGACTCAATAGCAGGAGGCTTGTAACCAGAACTTGCTTCCTTTTCCACCTGGGCATCCGAAACGGTTCGATACATCGGTATTCCTTGGTATAACAATATTTACATAGATATTATATAAACTCTAAAAAATATAAATTTATAATAGACTTATTAAATACATGATGCGCAGAAAGCTAATAAGTTTGTGAAAACACTACTATGAATGTTATAATTTTTCAACAAGCTGTTATGAGAATCGATATGATATTTCGGATTATTTACTAAAGTAAAATATTACTGTTTATTATTTGAAAGCTTATAAATAAGATTAATTTCTCATTTTCATATATTAGAAAGAATTATAAATAAAATATTTTTATGGTAATCTTATTCTCCCGTCTGTCCATCATATATAACTTTGCCACTCTGTTTGCTGACGCAAATTAATCTAGTGGCTCCTACCCGTATTTGTTTTGATGGAATCCATGCCGTCCAACATGGCTCATTTCTTGATATACTATAAATCGAGCATCCATCCGGAATGCCGTCATGAAGCAAAAAATCTGCTGGCAGCTGTTGCATCAAGTGTCGGCGGATACATCTGCGCGCGCGCTTTTGCGACAGCCAATTTTTAATAATTTGAAAATTAGACATAAATAATATCAATCTCGGAATATCCGCTATGCTGCCATCTTAAAAGCAATATCAAGTGCTTTTCTATTAAGATGTGCCCCCTCGCCAAACCAGAGACTTCTGAGCGTATTGTCTTGAGTATATCCCCGAAAGTAGTTGAGATACTCGGTAATTGCGTTATAAGCACCCCAGTATGTTTTACCAGCTTCTCGGCAACCTCTACCATTTTCAAAAAGATATACGATATTTGGGATCAAGTCTCGGCCGGCATTATCTGGCAGATTGAAAACTAGCCTTACATATTTTTCAAGATCTTTGGCGTTGATATCGCTATTAATCAACTTATTATATTGATAAATTGTAGCATGGAACTCTTTGCGAGCCACATTCATGATTTCTCTCACAGCATCCAGGTTAATATGGAGATTGGCAGTATGACGTACTCTCATAAGTTTGCTTGCCTCGGAATTATGGGCTAACGAGAGAGTGTTGTTGCAAACTACTCTAATTGGTGTAAAACCAATACGGACAGCCACGGAGCCGTCATGAGCATTTGAGAGCAGAATATAGTGTGCTACAGGATCTCTATTGCCCACGTCCATAGTAGCATTTTGTATTTTGGCCAGTGTCCAGATTTGAGATCCGCCCTTTAGGCTGCCGGCGGTTTCTAGCGTTGCCTCACCCGAATCAAGAAAAGGCTGAAACCATTCTAGCGCATCTTCATTTTGAAGAGGTACATAATCCGGACCGACAATTCCCAGAAAGGCATTATCCGATGTTCGACAAACGGCGTAATGGTTAATTATACCTGATAGGTGTCCAGATGGTGTGTCCGTATAGATATGTTTTAATTCTGCTTTCCAATCAAGATTTGCGGCTACAATTGCTTCGCGAACGCTGAGTTTTCTTTCCTCCGGTATCGGTTTGCCCAAGCCGTGCCAAGGCGCTTTCCCTACGTACATCATACTTTCAACAAGATGGGCCATAGCAGCCTCCTTTTATTGCTTAGTTATTGCAAGCGTAAATATTTATCAAAAACTAGAGATATGTTTAATGCAGTGACTCATGCTGCAATAATTAGTTTACCGGCTATGTCCGCAGCTTTTTTAAGGGCATCATCCCTAAGATGTGCGTATCTTTGAGTCATAACGGGTGATTTATGCGTTAGTAGCTTCTGCAATGTATATAAATCGACTTTTCCACTTGAAGCCAGTATTGAAGCGAAAGTATGCCTTAAACCATGTAGGGCACGAAAATTATCAGGTAATCCCGCTGCTTGTTTAATCGGATTGACACGCCGCCTAATATCCGTAAATGGTTTGCCGTCTGATCTAACAAAAACATTATCAGAAGTGCGGGGATGATTTTCTAATACTTGTTGTGCCTGATCGTTTAATGGGATTTTTTCGCTTGCACCGCCCTTTGGATTTCTGATTGTTATAAAACGTCTATCAAAGTCGATATCATCCCATTTGAGTTTGAATATTTCTCCGCGCCTCATACCTGTAAATAAAGCCAGCTTCATTATGTTTGCTGCCTCAATATCCTCAGAATTATCAATGGCTATTAAAAGTTTCTGTAGCTGTTCATGATTTAAATCCTCGGTTATTTTGTTATCGACTTTGATCATTTCTATTTTGAAATTGATGTTCTGGCATAACTGACGAGATATTCCGAAATTGACAATCCGCTTAAGCAATGCCAAAACATGTTTGACTGACTGTGGTTTTAAGGTCTTTAACAGTGTGACGCGCAAACGGTCAACTTCAAGCGGAATAATTTCATGCGGCTCCTTATTTTCAAAAATAGGTAACAGATATTTTTCAAACCGTCCCTTATCTGTTTTAATGGCTTTGGAATCTGGTTTATTTGTCTCATATTCTTTCCATAGACGCGCAAAGGTCATTTTTCCTGCCTCAGCTATCTTTTCGGCCTTTAAACGTTTTCGTTTTTCATTATTTGAAAGATCTTCACCGTCAATTCGAATTCCTCTGATTTTGGCTGCTTTAGCGGGTGACATATCGTCTTGATATTGTCGCCCTGCTTTTTCTTCAATCAAATTACCTTTACGGCGATAGCGGATATAATACGTCCTTTCTTTGCCTTTTAGGTTTTTGGTTTCAATATAAAAGACACCCGGATAATTTGTTTTATATCTTTTTATTTTTGGCATATGCACATTTTTTAATGTATAGTCCCCACATTCTTCCCCACATATTTATTATATATACAGGTAAATGGTAGTATGTCAAGAATAAATTATGTATTAATATTAATAATATTAACAATGCTATTGTAGGTTGATGGAAATTATAGTATACAATCGTTTGTGGCCTCTCACGCCGGAAACCGGGGNNTTCAAACCCCCGTGGGACTACCAAATTAGAGACACGGACATCATGACATATAGGTTTTTGCGATAAATTTGTGCTAAGTCAATTATAAAATATCATCCGCTTCTAAATTCGGAAATTAAAGCTTGGATGCTGGCCTTGGCATCTCCGAATAACATGCGGGTATTATCTTTGAAGAACAGCGGATTTTCAATACCGGCAAATCCTGGGTTCATGGAGCGCTTTAAAACAATCACTGTTCTGGACTTATCAACCTCGATAATGGGCATGCCCCATAACGGGCTGGTTTTGTCTTCTTTGGCGGCGGGATTAACAACATCGTTGGCGCCAATTACCACACAAACATCCGTTGTCGGCATTTTGGGATTGATTAATTCGGCTTCGATCAGTTGATCGTAAGGAACGTTTGCTTCAGCCAGTAGCACATTCATGTGTCCGGGCATGCGCCCGGCCACCGGGTGTATACCGTATAAAACCTCAGCGCCATTTTTTTCTAGTAATTCACCCAGTTCCCGAAGCACTTGCTGAGCCTGCGATACTGCCATGCCGTAGCCAGGCACAAATGTTACGGACGAAGCTGCCTCAAGCATCAGGTAGACATCTTCTATATTGATGGGTTTGACATCACCGGTTGCAATGACGCCCTTTGATGCCGTTGCGCCGAATCCGCCAAACAGGACATTTACAAATGACCTGTTCATTGCTTTGCACATAAGAATAGCCAAAATAAATCCTGACGCGCCGTCCAATGTTCCGGCTACAATCAACAACTGGTTGTCCAAAACAAACCCCAGAGCAGCCGCTGAAAGACCAGCGTATGCATTGAGTATGGCAATTACCGTTGGCATATCCGCTCCGCCGATGCCCATAACCAGCAGTAATCCGAAAACCAGCGCAGCGGCAATTAAAACCGGTAGGAAAAAATGATTGTTCGGGTTGATAATCAACCCTGCGGCCATAACCGCAATAACTGCGACAACTGCCCCAATGACAAAGTTACGCCCGCGGTAAATAAAGGGCTTGCCAGGAATGATTTCCTGTAACTTCAAAAAAGCAACCGTAGAGCCGGTGAAGGTAAGAAAGCCTAAAATCATTTCGGCGGTCAGGACGATCATCGCGAAATTTGATATTTGAGGAATACGTTGATAATATTCGGCCGTTCCAACCAGCGCGACGGCTAACGCACCGAAAGCATGTGACATTGCAGTTCGCTGCGGCACGGCCGTCATAGGCAGTTTTAAGGCAAGCGGAACACCGATTAATGATCCAACTGCAATAGCGATGATTACCAGGTCTGTGCGTTGAACTTTAAAAGCAATCATTGTTGCCGCGATGGCTATGAGCATACCTAAACTGCCGGCCCAGTTCCCCCTGCGGGCAGTTTTTACTTCGCTCATCCATTTAAGGGCCAATACAAAGAGGATTGCGGAGGCTACATAAAGGTAACCGACAACAGATTCGATCATTTTGTCTTGCCTCCATTGTCTTTTTTAAACATCCGTAAAATGCGCTCGGTAATCATGAATCCGCTAATAACGTTAGTCGCGGCTAATGCCACGGCGATAGTAGCCAATGTCAAAATCAGGATGTTTTTGGGCTCAGCCATAACGATCAAAGCGGCGACTACGGAAACAGACGAAATGGCGTTGGTTAAGGACATCAATGGGGTGTGAAGAAGTTTGGATACTTTTTTGATTAAACCGAGGCCCAGGAAAGCCGATAACAAAAATATCAGCAGGTTTATAGAAACAGGAACTACATTGTCGTGCATTGAAACTGCCTTTCAAAAGTTATTTTAGGTAATCATCCGGCTCGATATAACCGGATGATTACCACTTAATGCATTGTATCGGATCCGCATTCGTAATGTTTTCTTATAATTTCATTGCGAATTTCATTATTGTGTGTAATCAAACAGCCCCTCAAAATTTCATCGTCAAGATTCAGCTCAAAACGTTTGGTTTCTTTGTTCCAGAAATGTTCCACCAAGTTGGTTAAGTTTGCTGAATACATCTGGTTGGCGTGTAGCGCGACACGGGCCGGTAAATTTTCAAGGCCGATGATATTGACGCCGTTTACAGTAATTTCTTGACCCCGTACCGATCCTTCAACGTTGCCGCCGCTTTCGACGGCCATGTCGATCACGAGGCTGCCCGGTTTCATTCCCGCAATCATTTCTTTGGTGATAATGAGGGGGGCTTTGCGGCCAAATACCTGCGCAGTTGTGATAACTACATCGGCTTGAGCACAGACTTTAGCCATAGCGTCGCGCTGTTTTTGCAACTGCTCGGAAGTCAACTCGCGAGCGTAGCCATCTTTAGTCTGTCCTGTTTCCCCAAGCTCAACTTCAACAAAGCGTGCTCCCAGAGATTTTACCTGTTCAGCGACAGCTGGTCTGGTATCGAAGGCCTCAACTCGTGCGCCAAGACGTTTTGCCGTGGCAATAGCCTGAAGGCCGGCTACTCCCGCGCCGATAATAAAAACGCGCGCCGGCTGGATGGTTCCTGCAGGAGTCATCATCATGGGGAAAATCTTGGTAATGCGTTCGGCAGCTAAGATTACTGCAGTATATCCGGCAAGACTCGCCTGCGAGCTCAAGGCATCCATTTTTTGTGCTAATGTGGTTCGCGGAATCATTTCCATGGAAATAGCACTTACGCCTTGTTCGACAAATGCCTGTACCAAGCGTTTTTCATTGAAAGGATCCAGGTAACTTACATGGATACTGCCATTTTTTAAATTGCCTACTTCATCTTGGTCAGGTTTATGCCGCCTTAGCACCATTTCTGCCGACGAAAATCCGGCAATGCGGTCTTTTGCTATTTTAGCACCGGCTTTTTCGTACTGTGCGTCTGTAAAATTACATACTGCGCCAAGTCCGCTCTCAATTTCGATATCTGCGCCTTTTTTGGTCAGTTTTTCTACATCGGGGGGAAGCATTGGTACATGCCATTTATTGGCTTGTTGTTCCTTGGGAATGAATATTTTCATAAATCAACCTCCTCAAATCGGTTTGCCGATATTTCCGTTTGGGATTTGTATAATTCTATTGCAATGAATCCCGGGAAAGAAAACCACCGGAAATGTATTTTTCTAAATCATTGATCGTGGTTTTTTGCTCATCGATAACACCTTTAACCACATCGCCGATTGAAATAATCCCGACCAATTTTTTGTTTTCGAAAACGGGAAGATGACGAACTCGTTGCTCAGTCATAAGATTCATACAGTGCTCAACTCCGTTTTCCGGCGTGACGGAAATTAGCTTTGTTACCATAACATCTTTAACCAAAGTATCGCGTCCGCTTTTACCGGTTAATGCTATTTTCCTTGCGTAGTCACGTTCGGAAAATATACCACGCAGCTCTTCATTCTCAATTATAAGCAGCGCGCCGACATTGTTTTCTTTCATGGTGTGCAAGGCTTCATAAACAGTTGCATCAGGATCTATAGAGACGATTTTTTTTCTTCCTTTTCTTAACAGTAAATCTTTCACGGTCAGCATGTAAAGTTCCTCCATGGTTTTAAAATGTGATTTTACTATAGCTGAATTTGGTAAAACTATAAGGTGAATAAAGGATGGGTAATAGTTCTATGCAAAATAGAACCTAAACGATTCGGTTGAGATAATTTATAATATTTCCGGTTTTGTTTCTGATGCCTAATTTTCCGCGGATTGCATATTTGTGCTTTTTAACGGTGGATACAGAGATACTCAGGGTTTCAGCGATTTCTTTTTCCCTGTAGTGTGCCTTAATGAGTTTGATTATGGAAATTTCTGTTGGCGTAAAATTAAATTTTGAGGAAATCAGTTTTTTGTAATATTCGGAAGATATGTTATTTAACTGTTCTTCCAGTAAGCGGAAAGAATAAGAATCATAAGGATGCTTTTGAGCAAGCGTTTTTAAAAGCGGCAAAACATTTTGTTCAAGGTTGAATTGTATATTCATCCGTAAATTATTTTTACCTTCCTCAATAGAGTCGAGAACCTTGTGCAGAATAAATTTTTGTTCTTGTATTGTATGCTTTACAACATCTCCGATTGTGATTATGCCGATAATTTTATTTTTCTCGAGAATGGGTAAGTGTCTTACACGGCGGCTGGTCATGATATTCATGCAGCTTTCGACGGTGTTTTTGGGACTTAAATAGTGTACTTTTTTGGTCATGAGTTTTTTTATCGGAAGATTCATGGAAAGCAGGATTTGTTTTAACGAAGTAACTTTTCGAACCAAATCTCGTTCAGAAAATATTCCCACTAATTTCCCTTTTTCCGTTACGGGTACCGCGCCAATATTTTTTTTAGCCATAAACTTTAATGTCTTGTAAAGAGTGGTATCCGACGATACGGTCCAGATTTCTCTTTTTTTTGCGGCTAAGAATTCCTTTAAGGTTAACATATGTTGTCTGCCGATATCAGATGATTTTTAAGCGGTCAGTGATTTCTCGCGCTTGTGTATTGATCTGCAATGCCTGGAGGAAGTTATGGAATTTTGGAGTCTCTTTAAACACATCAACAAAAAGCAGGACAATTTTTTTCGTTTTTAGTAAGTTCATTACCCTCTGTTCTCGAGCGAAGTTATTCCGAGTATAAGAAAATCATTTTTGCATGTCAACAAAAACTAATGATCTGGCCAATCATGTTTATAATTTGTAGGTTATTATCTACAATAGATTGGAGATTTTTTAATATCTCACCGTTTTGATAGCTTTTGTGTTAGGTTTGAATATCAGGTAATTCATTGTTTAAAATCATGTTTGCTGTTTAATCGTGGATGTTATGAACTTTTCAGTCAAGCTGATCAAAGTGTTTTTTTAAATACTCGATATGTCAAATTTTCTTTGACCAAAAGCCGTAGTAGTGTTAAAGACAGCTCAACATTTTTTTAGAAGGTGACAAGTAATTATGCTGAAATTTTTACCGTACAAAATTAAAGGAGTAATTTCCTCGTCACTTTTAGGGCTCAACGTTATTTTCTGGGTTACAATTTTATTTATTTTTTCCCTGTTAAAATTTTTACTGCCTATTCCGCCTTGGCGCCGTTTGTGCGACCGGATTTTGCCGTGGATTGCCGAAAACTGGATATCCGGCAACAGTGGCTGGATGAAACTTACGCAAAAAACAAAATGGGATGTTCATGGTCTGGAAGGGCTAAATTACAATAAATGGTATCTTGTTGTCGCCAACCATCAGTCCTGGGCGGATATTTTTGTGTTGCAACATTTGCTGAACAGGCGCATCCGTCTGCTGAAATTTTTTCTTAAGCGCCAGCTTATCTGGGTGCCGCTTATGGGGCTTGCCTGGTGGGCGCTGG
>DIEW01000050.1:13523-16909 GCA_002418825.1 Syntrophaceae bacterium UBA5764
GAATTTTCTGGAAGGCACGCGCTTTTCCGTAGGCAAACATCTCAAACAAAATTCTCCTTATAAATATCTGCTGCAGCCGAAATCCGGGGGAATCGCTCTGGCCATGAATGTGCTGGGCGAAAAGTTTCATTCCCTTTTGGATATAACCATAGTTTATCCGGATGGCGCCCCTACTTTCTGGAAATTTCTCTGCGGAAAGGTTAAAAAAGTAGTTGTGTGTTTCCAGACGATAGAAATTCCCAAACACTTTCTTGAGGGAGATTATACAGGCGACCATGCTTTCCGGGAAAGATTCAATAGCTGGGTGCAGCAGCTCTGGCGGGAAAAAGACCTGCAGATACAATTGCTTCTTCAAGAAGCCGCAGCATAATCAAAAACATCTAGCAAACAATTTATCGGTGCTGCGCACGCGCTTCGGCCCGCAGCATTTTTTTATCAATTTTTCCCACGCTCGTCAAAGGAAGCTCCTTCCGAAACTCGATGATTTTGGGGACATCATAAGGCGCAAGCTTCTGCGTGGCCATTTTTAAAATATCTTTTTTGATAATTTCTTCATCTTTCCCCTGGGCGTATCCAGGCGCAAGCATAATGTATGCTTTGACGATTTCCGAGCCGGGGCGCTTCAGATCAGGAATGCCTACCAGCACCGCGCTTTCTACGGCCGGGTGTTTGGTCAGGACATCCTCCACTTTTCTGGAAAATACTTTAAAACCGCTGACAATAAGCATATCCTTGCTGCGGTCAACCAGGCGCAGATAGCCTTCTTCGTCCTGGATAGCGATATCGCCGGTATGGAGGTAGCCGTTTTCATCAATCACGTTTTTTGTTTCTTCCGGATTTTTATAATAACCAACCATTACCTGCGGCCCTTTGACGCAGATTTCTCCCGGCTCGCCCGGCGGCACTTTCTCTCCGGTTACAGGGTCGAGCAAAATTATATCCGTGTTGATAATGGGCAGGCCCACAGTGCCTCTTTTTCTTTTTCCTTTAACCGGGTTCATGACGGTAATGGGCGATGTTTCCGTCATGCCGTAAACTTCGAGCAGTTTCCCCTTACCCACGATATTTTCCAGCTCCTGCTGTGATTCTTCCGGAAAAGGCGCGGCGCCGGAGACGCAATCCTGAAGGCGGGAATGATTAAGTTTCTTAAAAAGCGGATCGGCAATCAGCATCTGATAAAGCGATGGAACATTTATCAGGTGCGTCGGCTTGTATTTTTTTATTTCCTTGCAGATATGTTTTGTGTCTCGGGGGTTTGGTATAAGTATTTGCGGCCAGCCCAGATATATGGCGTTTGCCGCGAAAAAAGTCCCAGCCAGATGAAAAAAAGGGAAACCGGAAAGAGCCACCCCATCGGCCTTCTTCCAGCCCAGCCATTTTTGCGCAATAAACAGATCCGCGACGGAATTTCTGTGCGATATCATCGCCCCTTTTGGCATTCCCGTTGTGCCGCCTGTGTACTGAAGGTAGGCGATATCGTCGGGAGTTAATTTGACCGGGGGAGGATCAGCCGGAAATTTTTTAGCGCTAATGGTTTCTTTAAAATTGAGAACGCATTTGCCAGCCAGGTCGGTTACCTTGCCCTGAGGGATCTTTTTTAAGAGTTTTCCCACAGTCCGTTTGATACGCGGCATAAATCCGCCCACGTTTGCGGCGACGACCAGCTTAAGTTCGTCGAGCTTTTCCGCGATATGCACCAGCCGTCCGGCAAAAATGGCGTCAAGAGTTACCAGGCAGCGCGCGTCGGAATCCTTTAGCTGATGTTCCATCTCCTCCGTGGAAAGAAGCGGTGATACGCCGGAGGCAACACAGCCGGCCTTGAGAGTTCCCAGCCAGGCAATCAGATATTCGGGGATATTGGGAAGATTAATTCCCACCACGTCTCCTTTTTTCAGGCCGTGAGCAATGAGCATATTGGCAAAACGATTGGCGTATTGATCAAGCTCTTTTAATTTGACTTTCACGCCCATAAAAGCGAAAGCGAGATTATCGGGAAATTTTTCAAAAGTTTCCCTGATCGCGTCAACGTAGCTGATTTCCCATTCTTTAGGATCAAGATCGGTAAGGCCAGTGTCATAAGATAACCGCCAGAACTGATTATTGCTCATTTTTTGCTCCTTTAGCTAAAAGGAAAGGATTAAAAGTCTAAGCTTTCCAGCATTTTATTATGATCTGAATTAGTGTGAAATTGGTATAGCCAATAAATCTTATAAACTCAACAAATATTGCAAAGATATTATGATATGATAAAATTCGTTCGCGCGGCAGAAAATTGATTTTTTAAAAAATAACGGTGGGGCAAAATATGTTTGAAAACAATGTGTCCGTTTTTAATTTTGTTGTTCTTTTTGCCATATATGCCTTTGCGGGATGGCTTATCGAGGTTGTTTACCGTTCGGCGACACAGCGCAAATTTATCAATGCCGGTTTTTTGTACGGGCCTTTTATCCCCATTTACGCGGTAGGCGCGTTTTTTATCCTGCTGGTGGAATATTCTTTTAGCGGGTGGCATCCGGTGGCAAGAATTTTAATATATGGCTTTCTGCTTACTTTGCTCGAATATATTGTCGGATTTTTTGCCGAGAAAATATTCAAGTTAAAATTATGGGATTATTCCGATTCCCGGATGAACCTGCACGGCAGGGTTTCCTTTTTTTTCTCCCTTGCATGGGTGGCGCTTGCGGTTATTTTTATCCTGGTTATTCATCCAGCTGTTTCACAAAAAGTATCTGAGATAAATTCTTTATACCTAAAAATATTTGCTGTCACTTTTGTCGCCTACTTTTTAACAGACTTTTTATTTTCCGTCATTTCCATTACTCAGTTCAAAAAAAGGATTGCCTATCTTTACGCGGAATATTTCAGCCTTAGCAATATTGAAATAGAAAAAATAGTTGATTCCCTGCGCAGGCTCAGCGGCGCCTTCCCGCATCTCAATAAATACATTAACGACAAAATCAACAGCAAAATTAAAGGCAGTGTGGGCGCGTTTTTAAAAACAGTTCAGGACAAGATTATTATGGAAATCGATGGCCGCCGCCCGTACGAAAATGAATATTACGAGATTACAAAAGATATTTTTAAACATGAAGAATTTAAACGCCTTAAAGATTATTTTCATCACAATTCTTCTATTTACGAACACGTGAAAGAAGTGGCTTACTTGTCCTACCGGATATGCAAATATCTAAAGCTTGATTACCGCTCTGCCGCACGCGGCGCGCTGCTGCACGATTACTTTTTTTACAACTGGCGCAATCATGACGAGCCGCATCTGCACCGGAAGAAATTTCATGGTATCGAGCATCCGAAAATCGCCTTGAGTAACGCGAAAAGGACATTTTCTTTAAACAAAATAGAGGAAGATATTATCAAAAAACACATGT
>DIEW01000050.1:16923-26083 GCA_002418825.1 Syntrophaceae bacterium UBA5764
TTGTTTCCTTTGCCGATAAATATCTTTCTTCTAAAGAATTTGTCGATGAATTCAAAAAAAGAATAAACAAGCGTTTAAATCGAAAAGTTCAGAAAAAAAAGCAGATATAAAATAAACCTGTTTGTCAGACGCCAAGCCAGCGGACAAAATGATAAGCGGCGATTCCGCCAATGTAAGATACAATCAGCATCATCATAATAGCGGAGAAAAACCATTTATTGCTATTCATTTCTTTGCGTAAAACAGCGACTGTCGCGGCGCATGGTATAAAGAGCATCATAACAACAAGAAAAGCGGCGGCGGAAGCATGGTCCATCACACTCGGCAAGATGGCGGCGAGTCCGTCTTCACCCACTGAATAAAGAACGCCTAGCGTGGCCACGACATTTTCTTTAGCCACAAAGCCGGTGATCAGCGCGGTAATCATTTTCCAGTCCAGTCCCAGCGGCGCTCCGAGCGGCGCGATTGTCCGGCCGGCGCGCGCCAGCCAGCTTTCCTCTACGGTTCCTGTCGGCAGATAAGATATAATCCAGATAATAATTGAGACGGTCAGAATGATTGTTCCCGCCTTACGGATAAAGGCGATAAGCCTGGCCCAAATTACCATCAGTATAGTGCGGACATCCGGGCGATGGTAAATAGGCAATTCCATGATAAAAGGCGCGTCCTGCCTCCAGAGAACTTTATTGACAAATATTCCGGCAATGCCCAGCACGGCGATATTGAGCGCCAAAATGCTCCAGGCGACATAAACCGCGTTGGAGCCAAAAATGGCCGCGGAAATAAGTGTTAAAACAGCCAACCTTGCCGTGCAGGGAACGAAAGGAATGAGCAGCAGGGTAATCATTCTGGCTTTGCGCGTTTCAATTATCCGCGCGCCCAATACCGCCGGAACGTTGCAGCCGAAACCCAGGCACATGGGCAAAAAACTTTTTCCATGCAGACCGACCAGGTGCATAATTCTATCCATGACAAAAGCCGCGCGCGCCATATAACCAACGTCTTCCAAAAAGGCCATAATAGCGAAAAAGATCAGCAAAATGGGCAAAAAGGTAATAACCGATCCCACGCCGCCGATGACGCCGTCAATAAATAATCCCTGTGTCCAGGAAGGCCAGCCGGCAATGGATGGGGCAAACCACCGGCTGAAAGCGCCGATTCTGTCAGCCATCAAGTTTTGCAGCGGAACACCCACGCTGTAAGTAAGAAAAAAAACCACGGCCATCACGGCGAGTAATATGGGAATTCCGAAAATGGGGCGGGTGAGAACGTGGTCAATACGATCAGTAAGGATAACTTCTCCCATTTTAAAGCGAGAAACAGCGGCGCGCGTAATTTTTTCGATCCAGTCGTAGCGGCCGTTTACTACCGCGTGCAGCGCGTCTTCGTGTTTGATTAAAAGATTTTGTATATTATCCCACGCTGATTTATCGATTTCTTTTTCGGCCATTGCTGATACTTCCGGGTCGCCTTCCATCAATTTTACCGTCACCCATTCAGGCGCGTACGGTTCCCGAATATAGGGGCTGATGTAAGAAAATATTTCACTGTAAATCTGTTGGTGGTCGGCGGAAACCGCAGGCAAGCTGGGATTAATTTTTGTTTTGCCGAAGGCGAAAGAAGAAATTTGCTCCACCAGTTCTTTGATGCCGCTGTTGCGGCGGGCAACCATGCTGACTACCGGCAGGCCTAAAGCCTCGCGCAGTGCCTGGACGTTTATTTGTATTCCCTGATCGGAGGCGACATCCATCATGTTAACAGCGATAATTACATGCTGGTTTAAAAGTAATGCTTCAGAAAGCAAATAAAGGCTTCGCTCCAGCGCGGCCGCGTTTAAAACCAAAACAACAATATCCGGTTTTTCTTTGATGATAAAATCACGGGTGATTTTTTCTTCTTCGGAAAACGATGTAAGGCTGTAGGTGCCCGGCAGATCGACGATGCGCAGTAAAATATTATCGGCGCGATGAATGCCTTCTTTCTTCTCCACAGTTTTTCCCGGCCAGTTTCCCACATGCTGGGAAAGGCCGGTGAGGATGTTGAAAACAGTTGATTTGCCGACATTCGGCTGGCCAACCAGCGCCACGGAGATTTCTTTTTCCACCGGCATGGAGCAGATATCTTCAGACGGATCTACTTTTAAAACCATAATTTTAGAGGCTTCGCCGCGGCCCAGGGCGATTCTGGTATCCGCCACTAGAATAACAACGAGACCACCGCTTACCTGAGCGATGCGGAATCTGGCGCCCGCGGCCAAACCCATACCCGCCAGACGGCTGGTCAGGGCGGAACCTCCCGTAATGGAGTGAATTATGCCCTGATCGCCTTCGCGCAATTCGATTATGCTCAGAGGTTTGCTCATAAATTTCTTTTTTGCTTCAATCTATACCTTGCGGATGACGTGATACTTTTTTATAAGTGTTTCCGGAAAGTAAGACGTTTTTGTTTTACGCAGATTTGTGTTGCCCATGTCTTCTTCCAGGTTTAGATATTTATACTCATCCATCAGTTTTTTTGCCGTGTCACTGAACATGAATTGGTAAATGCCATGATACTTTATCGATGCCTTGGCAAAATGAAGCACAAAGGTATCCGTGTTCAGCGGTTCGCCGATGATAAATCCGGCCGGTTGGTTTTCTATGTAATATATTGTTCCCCACAGCGCAAGCTCAATAAATTTATCCAGCGCTTCGGCGCATTGCGCGAAATCCGTTTTTTCCCGCGTAAACTGCGAATCCTTCTGCCATTGATTTAAAATGTTTGCCGCGTCCGGCAGATTGTTTTTAGATATGGCCTGCGCCTGTGCTTCGTGCATGGATAAAAACTGATTCAAATGATTGCGGTGGCGCGAATATTTTCCTCCTTTCATCATCGCCATGTTTTCTGTAAGATAAATGTAGTCTGTTTCTCCATCATCGGCTGTCGCCTCATATTTATCCTGCGGGAAAAAAGAAAGCCATTCTTCGGGAATGGGGAAGAAAAAACCGTGCTTGTCAAGAAGCTCATTGAATATATCCATATCGCAGGAGCGAAGATCGTTAAGCGGCATGACGTATTGCTTTCCCTTTTTATTTTTGCCGCTGATAAACAAACCGCAATCTGCCTGTAAAAACTGATAGTTGCTGATTTGACGGAAAAGGTAAACATTGGCAAAAGTGTAGTCCGAAACGGCCAGATTTAAATCTCTGAATTTTTTCATCAGGCATTCACGGTGCTGAAAATCAACTGTTTCTAGTTTTTTTATAAATTTATCTTTCATGATGGCATTAAAATAAAATATTTTCTGAGTACTTTTTGAGGTTGAACTGACATGTTTTATACTGTGGCATGGCTGCTTCCACCAGTTTCCAGAAACGCCGAGAGTGATTTTTTTCTTTTATATGCATCAGTTCATGGACGATTACATAATCGATTATTTCCGGAGGCATCATGATCAGGCGAAAGCTGAAAGCCAGCCTGTTGCCCGGTGAACATGATCCCCAGCGCTTGCGCGCGGAAGATATTCTCGCGACACTTGGCCGCAGATTTAATTGCCGGCAGAAGAAATCGACGCGCCCGCGGATATGTTCCAAAGCCTTTTGCTTATACCATAAAATGAAACAATTTTTTCTTATTTCTTTATTTTCCGGCGCATTAAGGTAAAATTGTTGGTTCCGGAACAGAATCCCCTGTTTTTCCGTCGGCTCAAAAAAAACTTCCACCGGATAGTTTTTGCCTAAATAGTAAAAATGTTCGCCAGAAACATATTCTTTTTCTTTATGCACGCAGCGGTCATGCGCTTGCTTCTTGATCGTTTTGTCAATCCATTCTCGTTTTTCCTGAACAAAGTTATTTATTTCACGCACGGGCACGAAGTAAGGTGCGGAAATGATTATTTCGTTGGCTTCGCTTATATTTAAAGAAATGGTTTTTCTTCTTTTCCTGCTGCGCCTGAGCGTGTAGTTAATCTTCATGATGATGAACGACTTTCGTGAGTCATACCCGCGTAAGCCGGTATCACTGTGTCTCCTTCTTCTTATTGGAATTCAGTTATCATAAAACATGGCCTAAAGCGAGTTCGTAAAGTGTTTAAAGATAACTTTTCATTGAATTAATTTTGTGTTACTAAAAATTATGGTGAGAATGATGAAAGAAGATAATAAACGACCCTGGGGGTATTACGAAATTCTTTCTGACGCGCCGGATCACAAAGTGAAAAGAATCATTGTGAATCCCGGTGGTGTCCTGAGTCTTCAGCGTCACAAAAAGCGCGCGGAGCACTGGTTTGTCGTTTCCGGCGAGGGCATGGTCACGCTGGAGAAAGATAAATATCCCGTAAAGCCCGGCAGCGCGATTGATATAGTCGTCGGCGCGGCGCACCGCATGGAAAATACATCCGCCAACGATTTGATTATTATCGAAATCCAAACCGGCACGTATTTTGGCGAGGATGATATTGAACGGCTGGAGGATAAGTACGGAAGGTTGTAAATAAATCAAATTTATTTTTATTTTCTTCGCTTTTCGGCCGTCAAAATATTTTTCTGTTTCTGTTTTTTTACCGCATCTTTTTCCACGAATATTTTTTTGCCCGTGAACGGGTCGATTCCTGTCCAGTACATCAAGGCCGAATAGGTTGAAGGCAGTGGTGTGAAAACCTGCACCTGTTCGGGATTGATTTTGAGCGCGCGACCGGCAAAGGATTTAAGCGCGTGCATGTCTTCCTCGCCGCAGCCCGGATGCGCGACGATAAAATAATAAGTCAGAAAATGTTTTTTGTCTGCCTCCGCGTTTAATTTTTCAAATAAATTTTTAAAATCGACTAATTTTTGCGCCGGTGGTTTGTCCATTATCTTCAATACAGAGGGTACAACGTGCTCCGGCGCGATTTTGAGTTGGCCGGAGACGTGATGGCGGCAAAGCTCGCGCAGATAAGAAACGCCGGATTTTTTATCGGCCAAAACCAGATCGTAACGCAGGCCGGAGGCGACAAACACTTTTTTCACGCCCGGAATTTTGCGCAAGTTTTTTAGCAAACGTATCTGGCGCGCGTGATCCGCTTTGAGCGAAGAGCAAACTTGCGGGACAAGACAGCGTTTATCAAGGCAGGCGCCTTTGGTATCTTTCCGCGTGCAGTCGATGCCGTACATGTTGGCCGTCGCGCCGCCGACATCCAGGATATAACCTTTAAAATCTTCGCTTGCCGCGATTCTTTTTGCTTCTTCCATGATGGACGATTCGGAGCGGCTGATAATTTTTCGTCCTTCTTGCAGGCCGATGGAGCAGAAGTTGCATTCGCCAAAGCAGCCGCGGTGTGTGGTGAGAGAAAATTTGATGGTGTCCGTTGCCCTTACTTTGCCCTCTTTCAAATAATACGGATGAACTTCGCGCGTATAATCGAGGGTATAGATTTTATCCAGCTCGTCAGGCGACAGATGCGGCTGGGGCGGATGATGCACCAGATAACGGTTGCCGTGTTTTTGATAGAGGCCCTGTGCCGTAATAGGATCGTTGTTGGCATAAAAAAGGTTAAACATTTTTATAAAAACTTTCTTGTCTTCGGCGGCCTTTTCATAGGCGGGCAATTCCAGATAGCCCGCAGGCGGTACGGCGGCAATCACGCAAGTGCCGCGGACGTTGTCAATATTTTGTCCCGCTTTGAGTCTTCGTGCAATTTCCAGCGTTGACTTTTCCGCCATGCCGTAGGCGAGAATATCGGCGCGCGCGTCGAATAAAATCGCGCGGCGGATGGAATCCGACCAGTAATCGTAATGCGCGATACGCCTCAGGCTTGCCTCCACGCCGCCCAGCACAATTGGTTTGGTATCTTTGAAATATTGACGAATCAGATTGGCATAAACAATTACCGCGCGATCGGGGCGGCGGTTATTTTTTCCGCCCGGCGTCAAATCATCGCCGTGTCTCTTTTTCTTTGTCGCGGTATAATTGGCCACCAGAGAATCCATGCAGCCGCCGGTGATGCCCCAGAAAAGTTTTGGTTCGCCGAGGCGCGCGATATCCGCGGCGCTTTTTATCTGGGGCTGGGCGATAACAGCTACTTTATATCCCGCGTCGGCAAGCTTTCCGCCGATTACCGCCACGCCAATGTGCGGGCTGTCGATATAGGCGTCACCCGTGACCAAAATAATATCTGGGCAGTCCCAGCCTAGATTTTTTAATTCCAAGGAAGTTGTGGGTAAAAACATGTTAGATGATGCCAATCATTATCAGGCCCAGAATCAGAACAAATAAAACGCCGAGAACGGAAAGCCTGCCCAGCCACCGGTGCAATGCCAGAAGGGCGGTTTTGTTTTTGGCTTTGATGGAATAATAGCCGAGGAAAACAGTAACGCAAGATAAAATCACCGTGACAAGCCCGATACGCTGGTGCAACCCACTAAGATGTCCTCCTCCGCCCACTGTTACGCCAACGATGGCCATTACTGTTCCTGCAAGTAAGATAATCAGACCTGTGGTGTTTAAAGTTTTGTGGGCTTTAAACCAGTAATTTTTTGAGCGTTTGAACATCGCTACCGCCACGCCAGAAATTAAGCAGAGCGTAGCGGCGCTCATTAACGAAAGATGAATAATAATAAGCATATATAGCCTCCGCTTTTGAAATTTACTGTTGGATAACAAAAGCTATAATTTAAATTCCATTGATTGCCTGACGGCAAAACACTCCAGATTGGCGCCGCGCGATTTTTTTATTTTTTCGCAATCATCAACCATGGCGTCGATTTCTTCGTCGAATCTATCCTGATTATGGTGAAACAGACCGAATTTTTTCACGCCCGCTTCAATAGCCAGGTTGAGAGCGTCATCATACGTGGAGTGTCCCCATCCGCGGGTTTTCTCGTATTCGTCTTTGTTATATTCGGCGTCATGAATCAGCAAATCGGCGCTGCGGCAGAAACCGAGATATTGTTGATGATCGAGGCCGCCTTCGTGGTGATAACCAAGTTCGTTGTCGGTCAAAAAAACGAAACATTTCCCATCTTCTACAAACTTAAAACCTGTTCCCTGATTGGGATGACTTAGCACGGTAGGAAATATTTTTATTGCGCCCAGTTCATAATGATCATGGCAAATATTCTTATAAGAAATATCAGCGCGGATGGCTGAAAAGTCCACCGGAAAGTTCGGTGCCATCATCGGACGTGAGAGGATATTTTTTATTGATTTCTGGACAAAGGCGCGACCCCAGACAGATAATTTTGTCCGGGAACTATACAAGGGCTTGAAAAAAGGAAAACCCATGATGTGGTCCCAGTGGGCGTGGGTCAGAAGTAATGTGTAATCGTGCCGGTCCTGCGCCAGGAGAGCATTTCCTGCTTCCCGAATACCGCTGCCCGCATCCACAATTAAAACCCGGTTGTCTTTTGTTATGATTTCCAAGCAGGTGGTATTGCCGCCATATTTAAGGTACTTTGGCCCTGAAACGGGGATGGAGCCTCTAGCTCCCCAACAGCGGATGAGCATTCGTCACCTCGATATTTGAATAATACAGAATATAAAGAAATTATCAAGCTTAAAGCTGAGTGTTTAAAGGCAGATAAGACTTGCTATTTTTTTAAAAAGCCTTAACTTAAAACTAAATTTATTGAGGAGGTTTGCCGCATGAAAAGCATAAAAATAAAAGGCATGAGCTGTCAGCACTGCGTGATGGCCGTTACTAAGGCGCTTGCTGCCATAGACGGCATGGAAAATGTTCATGTGGATCTAAAAACATCGACGGCCACTTACGAAGAAACCAAGCCGGTATCAGCCTCCTTGATTGCCGAGACAATTAAAAAGGCGGGCTATGATGTCGTTGAATAAAGTCCGGTTCGATATTCGCGGCATGACCTGTGCCGCCTGTATACGGCGCGTGGAGGAAGGACTGCGCCAAATGCCCGGCGTGCAATCCGTCGCGGTAAATTTTGCCACGGAAAAAGCAATGGTAGGATACGACAACAGTATTACCAGTATTGAGGCCTTGCAATCTAAAGTGCATGATTTGGGTTATGAGGCGTTTGTCGATGTCGGTCAACAGTCTCACCCCAAAACGGTCATTTCTGTAGGCGGCATGACTTGCGCGGCCTGCGTGCGGCGCGTGGAAAACGCGCTGAAAAATATTGACGGTGTTACAGATGTCAGTGTCAATCTGGCCACGGGAAGAGCCACCGTTTTTCATGGCGAGCGTTGGGCGGGCCTTGGCGCTTTGTCGGAAGTTGTAAAAAATAACGGCTATGAATTTTTGGGCGAACTCAAAGATGTGTCCGTTGACCCGATTGAGGCAGCGCGTGCGACGGAACTGCGCGAAATGAAGATAAAGCTCATTTGCGGCGCGATTCTCAGCGTGATAATCTTTTTCGGCTCCATGCAGCACTGGTTTCCCTTCCTGTTTTTCATTCCCCGGCACGTCATGATGTTGGCGATGTTCGTGCTTGCCACGCCCGCGGTATTCTGGGTGGGTAGCAGTTTTTTCGTCGGCGCCTATAAAGCCGCGCGCCAGAAAACATCCGATATGAACACGCTGGTTTCGGTCGGCGCTTTTTCGGCCTATGCTTATTCCGTGGCGGCAACTTTTTTCCCTTCACTTTTTTCCGAGGCGGGTTTGGCGCCTCATGTTTATTATGACGGCGCGGCCATGATTGTTACCCTGATTTTGTTGGGAAGGTTTATGGAAGCACGCGCCAGGGGGAAAACATCGGACGCAATCAAAAAACTTATAAACCTGAAACCAAAGATCGCCCATCTGTTACGTGAAGGTAATGAAATGGATATTCCGGTAGAAGATTTGCAGTCTGATGATATTGTGCAGGTCCGTCCCGGCGAAAAAATTCCCGTGGACGGCGTCGNNATGAATCGATGCTCACCGGCGAGAGTTTGCCCGTAGCCAAGGAGGCGGGACAAAAAGTTTTTGCCGCCACGATGAACATCGCGGGCAGTTTCACCATGCGCGCGACGGGCGTGGGCGCCCAGACCATGCTTGCCCAAATTATCAGGATGGTGGAAGAGGCGCAAGGATCCAANNTTCAGCGTCTGGCGGACAAAGTTGCTTCTGTTTTCGTTCCTGTTGTGTTTGTCATCGCTTTTGTTACTTTTGGCATTTGGTATTTTCTGCCTACGGACGCAATTTTCAGCCGCGCCTTAATTAACTTTGTGTCTGTTCTGGTGATTGCCTGTCCCTGCGCGC
>DIEW01000088.1 GCA_002418825.1 Syntrophaceae bacterium UBA5764
ATGCCGGCGCCAAATATATTTTTATTACTGATTCCGCTTTTAACGCCAGCTATGAACACAGCTCTGAAATCGCGCAAGCATTTATTAAAGCCCGGCTTTCCATCCCCTGGGGCGGATTTTTTGCCCCCACCGAAGCTCCCACGGATTATTATCAAAAACTTGTCGGCGCCGGCCTGACACACGTCGAATTTGGCACGGAATCTCTCTCCGATACGATACTTGCTAATCTGCAAAAACCCTTTGCGGCGCGGGAAGTTTATAGCGCCCACAAACAGGCCTTGAATGCCGGACTTTTTATCGCGCATTATTTTTTACTGGGTGGTCCCGGGGAAAACACGCAGACACTTCAGGAAACGCTCAACGGCGCCGATAAACTGGAAAAATCCGTTTTTTTCTTTTTCTGCGGTATCCGCCTTTATCCGCACACGGCCTTGTATGATCTTGCCCTGCGCGAAGGACAAATACAATCATCACAAAGCCTTCTTCATCCTGTATTTTACAAATCGCCTCATATATCCGATATAGAAATTGTAAAAAAAGTGGAGACATACGCAAACGGACGTTTCAACTGGCTGATCGGCGCCGGTGAAAGCAAGGCAACTCGCGTTTTACCAAAACTCTACGGGCGAGGATTTACAGGACCTCTGTGGGAACATCTCATTCAATGAAGAAAAACAAAAAAAGATTCAGCCCGGCTGAAATATCGGGCATAATTTTTCTTTTACTTGCCGCTGCCGTTTTTTCCCTCAACCCGACCGTTGCCGCAATAATTCTTTCTCTTTATGTTTTTTTGTGCCTGCTGGGCTGTTTTTTCCCACAAACTAATTTTCTGTTTAACGTTATCAATCGCGGCAATACCGGAAATAATTTCGTCGCACTTACTTTTGACGACGGCCCTTCAGAGCCAGTGACGAGACAAATTCTCGCTTTGCTCAACAAACATGCAGTCAAGGCCACTTTTTTCATTTCCGGCACCAACGCCTTGCGTAATCCTGAGATTATCCGAGAAATTGTCGCCCAAGGACATGCCATCGGCAACCATTCTTACAGCCACAACCCTTTGCTAATGCTCAAAAGTTATCGTAAACTTTACATGGAAATAGCTGAAACACAAAAAATATTGCAGGAAGAAGGAATTAACACCATCGCCTTCCGACCGCCCGTGGGCATCGTAAATCCAAAGCTGCCCAAAGTTTTGAATGAACTGGGCATGCTCTGTGTAACTTTCAGTTGCCGTGCTTTTGATGCAGGGAATTTTTTTGTTAAAAACATTAGTAAAAAAATCCTGAATAAAATTAGGGAAAATGATATCGTCTTGTTGCATGATGTGCCCGTCCGCAGACATAATGATTGCGGTGCATTTTTAGTTGAGATAGAAAATATTATCATCGGCATTGGCAAGAAAGGGTTTTTAATTGTACCGCTTTCCGTTCTGATAAATAAGGAAATAATGATAAAATAAGCGGCAATTTGCCGGCAAATTGCCGCTTATTATCAATAGAAAAATTTTTGATTGTAAGAATAATAAATGATATATTACTATATTTCGGGGTATAGGGTCCTTAAACCTAAAAGGGGTGTAGGTTATTGGAAAATCGATGGAATTTGTTAAGCAAAATTCATAGTGGTAAATTCAACGAAATCGAAGCAACGTCTTTCATCCCCTACGATTCATCATGGTTTACAGGCCATTTCCCTGGCGAACCGATTCTTCCGGGAATAGCCTTGGTACACACGGTACAGCAGGCCATTTACTGCAAGGCGAAAGAAAAAAACGAGCACATCAAACTTGACGCGCTCAGAAGAATCAGGTTTACTCAGCCAGTAAAACCCGGAGAAACCTTAAAGCTGAATATATCCCGCGAGGAAACGGGGAATGAGATTTTATTTTCTTTTAAGGTAACGAACAAAAAAAATATTGTATGCAGCGGCGCAATAATTGCCACTAAAATTATGAATATAATAAGCCCGGAAGAGGAGGAGCGCAATGCCTGAAAAGCGAGATATGGAGGGCATTATTCGGCATGTAACCGAAGTGATTATCGGAGAGCTGAAACTGGAAGATATAACGGTTGGCACATTCAATCCTGATATGGATCTGGTTGATGAATTGGGTATTGACAGCATGGATTTAGCAACCATCGCCCTGGTTTTACAGGATGAATATAAAATCACAATTGACGAAGATGATTATCCCAAACTGAAAACAGTTCGTCTTATTGCCGAATATATCGAAGAAAAATTGACTGGTAAAAATTAATCAAGAAAGAATGTTTGCCCATGACTGGTAACGCAATTGTTGAAGGCAAAGAATCCTTTGATTCGGTAAAACCGAAATTTTCCGATCTGCTGGCCGCTCCGAATATCAGAGAGCGCTGGGAAAAAGTTCGCCGATATTTCTTTTTACGCGAATCTACCTACGATATGACGAATCGCTGCAATATCCGTTGTGACGGGTGTTATTATTATGAAGGCGACAAACAATTTGCCTCTGAAAATCTTAATACCGAGGACTGGCGCAATCTGATGCGGACAGAAAAAAAACGCGGCATTACTTATGTTGTTCTCGCCGGCGCGGAACCATCGCTGGTACCGGAACTTCTGAAAGTTTGTTACGAGGAAATGCCGCTGGGAAGCATCGCCACCAACGGATTTAAAAAAATCCCGGAGTCAGTGGGCTACAAAACCCATATTTCCGTCTGGGGAAACGATGAAACAAGCTGGCGGGTCAGAAGGGCAAAAAATCTTTTAAAAAAGCAAATAGAAAATTACCAGGGCGATGAGAGAGCGGTTTTCGTATACACGTTTACCAGAGAAAATATTGACGAGGTTGAAGAAGTGGCGTCAGAACTTATTGCTGATGATTGCAAGCTGACTTTCAACGTATTTTCTTCTCCGGTCGGTTACAATGGTCCGCTACGCCATGATGAAACATCTCTTTTGCGCACCCGTAAGAAAATGATCGAGCTTTTAAACCGTTATCCGAAAAATGTCCTTTTCTCGGTTTACAACGCCGTCGCGCATACCCACAAAAAAGGCCTGCATGATTTATACAACTGTTCCTATCCGCGCTGCAATCCGTCACAGGATATTGGCCTGGGGCGTTCCTTTCGTCAGTACCGCACCGACCTGAATTGGGACCGCTCGGTGGCCTGCTGCGTACCGGACACGGACTGCCCGGACTGCCGCCATTACGCCGCCGGTTCCGCTGTGGTAACGGCACGTCTGTACCGGCATGTGAACGATGCGGACACCTTTAAGTCCTGGCTGGATTATGTGGATACTTACTTGGCCGTGTGGGTTATGGGTTACGAAAAAGGAGAAAATCTCTGCCGGAAAATTATTGAACCACCGCAGGTACGCTGAAAAAATATGGAGTGTTAAAATAAAGGGTTAACAAATGAAGACGATAAGTTTGCTGCTGGATTCTGAATGGTATGACCGCTACCGGCGGATTGCCAATTTAAACATCCGTAGCTCCATATACGATGTGACCAACCGCTGCAACCTACGTTGCAGGGGGTGTTTCTTCTTTTCGTCAGGTGAAAACCACGTAAAGGAAGAAACAAACATAAAACAATGGGAAGCATTCATCGATAAGGAAAGGAAACGCGGAGTAAACCTGGCGATTCTTATTGGCGGCGAACCAACTCTGTGCATGGACCGAGTGGAAGCGTTTTATAAACGTCTGCCCAGCTACTGCGCCACCAACGGCTTAATCAAAATACCACGCGATAAATTTCCGGACATGATGGTGGGAATTTCACTGTGGGGCAGCTCCGAAGACGAAAAAATCTTGCGGGGAAAAGATACCTTCGCCATTTCCAGTAAAAATTACGAAGGCGACCCTTACACCTATTATCTTTATACCATTACGCCCAAACAGGTGGGTAAAGTTGAGTCGGTTGTAAAAAGAATTGTCGATGTCGGATTGAAAGTGCATCTGCAGCTTCTTTCCAATGACGAGGGGATGGAAGGTTTTTCTTGGCGCCCCGAGGAACTGCGGGATTTGCGCTTTGAAATGGACGAAATGCTCAATCAATATCCGCGTACTGTTATTTCCTGTAAGTACTATCATGAAACCATCACCACCGGTAAAATGATGGGGCGCACTTTTGGCTGGCACGAATGTCCCTCCGTTACGGAATCACTGGATAACCGTCAGCCGCCGGTAAAAAGACTGATTCATTTTTACCGCTGGGCGGCGGATTTGAAAACCGTTCATCGCTGCTGCACCTCCGCCACGCGTGATTGTTCCATATGCAAAGACGGCGCCGCACATATGAGCTGGGTGATGGTAAACAAACGCGACCATCTAAATTCAACCAGGGATTTGCAGAACTGGATTGAAGTGTATGAGATGTTTGCCAAACTATACCGCCTGATCCCTTGGTAATAGTATGCAGCTCCAGTATCCAATTGTTTTTTTCCTGAACAAACCAAAAAACATTTGATATTTTTGTAAAGCTCTTGCATGATTAAACTTTCCCGGCGGATATTTAAGGTTTTGTCCGGAAAATCATTTTAGGATTACTTGCATGCAAAAAAAAACTGTAATATTAGGATATGATGCCGTTTCCCCATTGGGAACCGATCTGGCCGTTCAATGGCGGTGCGCCACGAAAGGACAAAGCGGAATAGGGCTTTTAACAAGGTTCCCATTATCCCCGTATTTTCCCGTGCGGGTGGCGGGGCAGGTGGCTGACCTTGACATCCGACCTTATCCTTTTCTGCAGCCGCGGGAAATGGCGCACTGGACATCGCCGATCTTTAAATATGCCCTCCTGGTCGTACATCGGGCGCTTGCGGCAAGCGGTATATCCATAACACCGGAGCTTGCGCCTCGCGTCGCCATAACCTTCAGCTCGGCGGTGGGAGGACTGGACGCAGTCTTAAATGCCGATCGTCTCATGGTCGCTGAAAATAAAATGCCGCATCCTTTTACCAATCCGAATTCCTGCATTAATATGGTAACCGGGAAGGTGTCTATTTTAACCGGCGCGACCGGACCGATCTGCTCCACGATAACCGCCTGCGCGACGGGAATAACATCGCTGATTATCGGCGAGACGCTCCTGCAAAGGAACATGGCTGATGTGGTAATCGGCGGCGCGGTGGATTTTCCGCTGGTCGAGCCGATTGTGGCGGGATTTGCCACGATGAACGGAGCTTATCGTCCCAAGGAAGGCCAGCCGCATGAACCGCCGGAAAAGACCAGCCGCCCGTTTTCCGCAAATCGCCGGGGTTTTGTCGTCTCCGAAGGAGCGGGCGCGATTATTATCGCCACTGACGAATTTGCGCGCGCGCATGGACTGAAACCGAAAATTGAACTGGCGGGCTGGGCAATGACTTCCGACGCGGGACATTTTGTCGCGCCGAAACTGGATACGGTACAAAGATGCATTGAACAAGCCATCCTCCATGCCGGGGTAAAGCCGTGCGATATCGACGCGGTCAACGCGCACGCCACTTCAACCAAGATAGGCGACAAAGTGGAAGCTGACGCGCTAATCAATATTTTCGGAAAAAAAACGCCGCCGGTTTCGGCCAATAAATCACAGGTGGGACACGCGATGGGCGCGTCTTCCGCTCTGGAAGCGATTTTCGCCATGGAAGGGATGCTGGGCGATGTTTTGCTGCCCACGATAAATTATCAGCCGGATCCGGAAATTAATATTGATTGTGTCGCCGAAGGAACGCGGAAGCTTGAGCAGGAATTTGTGCTGAAAAACGCCTTCGGCTTCGGAGGATGCAATTCCTGTTTGGTTTTGCGCAGAACCGCATAAAGAATGTATTTAAAATTATGAAAGCACCTTTAAGCAGAAAAGTATTCGTCATCGGCTACGGCGCCGCCACACCGCTGGGCGCAACTTTTGAAAGAACGTGGCAACGGGCGGTTAAAGGCGAAGCCGGATTTCGTAAAGTCACACGCTGTCAGGTGGAATCAGCATGTGATATCGTTGGTGAAATTCCCGATTGGAATCCCCTCGATTTGGATTTTACCGATGCCAAGGAAGTTTATAACTGGAACGCGGCATTTGTTCTTTTAACCATGGCCGTCTGCAAAGAGGCGCTGGGAAACGCGGGCATTGTAATCAACGATAAAATCGCGCCGCGCATGGCCTGTCTGATTGGCTCGGCAATTAACGGCTCGGACGCTTTTCGCGTGGCGGTGCACGACCTAGAAAAACGCGGGCCGCTGCGCGTGAGCCCTTATCTGCTGCCGAACTTGTGCGCCAATCTTCCTTCCGGCAAGGCGGGCATGCTCTTGAAATTTACCGGCCCGATTTTTTCACCGCAGGGCGCCTGCGCCTCCGGCAATCACGCCATCGGTATTGGCGCGCGGATGATTCGGGACGGTGACTGCGATTTTGTTCTGGCGGGTGGCGCCGATGCTCCGATTTTGCCGGAAATCATCCACGGGTTTGCCAATATGAACGCGACAATAAAAGTAAACCCCGGCGATCGCGCATATGATAACCATGCTCAGGCCTCCCGTCCCTTCAGCTATGACCGTCGTGGTTTTGTACTGTCCGAAGGCGCGGGCGTGGTGGTATTAGCTGCAGAAGAAGTTATCAAGGCCTACGGACTCAAACCAAAAGCGGAAGTTTTGGGAATCGGCTGGACATCGGACGCGCATCATTACACCGCGCCGCACGCTCCAACGATTGTCCGCGCGATCAAAGAAACAATTGAAGACGCGGGTTTGATTCAGGAAGACATTCAGTATATAAATGCGCACGGCACATCCACGCCCAAGGGAGACAGTATGGAAATTAAATGCTTGAGGGAAATATTTGGAAAAAAAATAGAGAAGATTCCCATATCCTCAAACAAGTCGCAATTAGGGCACACACTGGGCGCCACCGCCGCCATCGAAGCAGCCCTAACGATTGAAGGAATGCACAGAGGGATTCTTTTACCCACAATCAATCATATCCCAGACCCCGCTTTAGCCGACGTTGATGTTGTTCCCAACACGGCGCGCAAGCAAAAATACGAAATCGCTCTATCCAATGCTTTCGGATTTGGCGGAACAAACTGCTGTGT
>DIEW01000038.1:0-2727 GCA_002418825.1 Syntrophaceae bacterium UBA5764
CCGTTCTGGGCGAAGTTACTCACATTAAAGAAGGTGATATTGTCAAAAGAACGGGAAAAATCGCGCAGGTACCGGTGGGCGAAGCGCTGCTGGGACGCATTATCGATGCAACGGGAAAACCACTGGACGGCAAAGGTCCGATCGAGACCAAAGAGTTCCGCCGCATAGAAATGGTAGCGCCTGGTGTTATTCAGCGCCAACCGGTTAACGAACCTATGTACACGGGACTGAAAGCCATCGATGCGATGACCCCCATCGGCCGCGGCCAGCGCGAACTGGTTATCGGCGACCGTCAGATCGGCAAAACGGCCATCTGCGTGGATGCCATAATTCGTCAAAAAGACACGGGTGTAAAATGCATTTATGTCGCCATCGGCCAAAAAAAATCAACCGTGGCTCAGGTCGTGGAAAATCTTAAAAAACATGACGCTCTTTCCTATACCTGTGTTGTTGCCGGCTGTGCCAGCGACCCCGCCACACTCCAATACATCGCCGCTTATGCCGGTTGCAGTATCGGCGAATATTTCCGCGATAATGGTCAGGACGCGCTGATTATTTATGACGATTTATCCAAACAAGCCGTCGCTTACCGCCAGATTTCGCTTCTGCTGCGACGACCCCCCGGACGCGAAGCTTTCCCCGGTGATATTTTCTATAACCATTCACGTTTGCTGGAACGCGCGGCGCGTGTCAGCGCCGATTTGGGCGGCGGATCGCTCACCGCTCTGCCGGTTATTGAAACCCAGGCCGGTGACGTTTCGGCTTACATCCCGACGAACGTTATTTCGATTACCGACGGCCAGGTTTACCTGGAACCGAGTTTGTTTTTCTCCGGCATTCGTCCGGCCATCAACGTCGGTCTTTCCGTTTCCCGCGTCGGCGGTGCCGCGCAGGTTAAAGCCATGAAGCAGGTGGCGGGTACGCTGAAACTTGACCTGGCCCAGTACCGGGAACTAGCGGCCTTCGCACAATTCGGTTCCGACCTCGACAAATCAACACAGGCACAATTAGACCGTGGTGTTCGTTTGGTCGAGCTGCTGAAGCAGCCGCAATTTTCTCCCATGTCTTTGTCCAAAGAAGTAGTTGTGCTCTTTGCGGGAACCAGAGGGTTTATTGATAAATACGAAGTCGAAAAAGTACGTGATTACGAACAACAATTACTGAGTTTTGTTGATAATAAATATCCTGATATTCTTAAGGAAATTGAAGAACAAAAAGTTATTTCTCCTGAATTGGAAAAGAAAATGAAAGAGATGCTGACGGCTTTTGACTCCGTCTTTGTTGCCGGTTAATTTATTAAAAAACTGATTTAAGGAGAATATTGAAGTGGCCTCCCTTAAAGATATAAAAAGAAAAGTAAGTGCCGTTCAGAAAACAAAGCAGATTACGCGGGCAATGAATATGGTCGCGGCTTCAAAGTTTAAGACCGCGCAATTGCGTATGGACAATTTTCGCCCTTATGCCAGTAAATTCATGGATGTTTTAAATTCCTTGGCTCTACGCGTGGAAAGCATATCGCACCCCCTTTTAGCCGTGCGTGAGCCAAGAAGAATAAGAGTAATCTGCATGACTTCTGATCGTGGTCTTTGCGGTGGATTCAACACAAACATCATCAAAGCGACGGAAAGGTTTTTGCGCGATAAAATCAATGAAGGCAAAGAAGTTCACTTGATCAATGTCGGGCGCAAAGGCAGAGATTTTTTTCGGAAGAAAGCTAATATGATTGGTCAATACGTCGATGTTTTAAGCAGATTTGACATGACTCTGGCCGTTTCCATCGCCAATGAAGTCATTATGCCTTTCATCAAAGAAGAATATGACGAGCTTTACTTAATTTATAATCAGTTTGTGAACGTTTCCGTACAAAAACCGACGGTAGTCAGATTGTTTCCCCTGCCTTCCATCGGGCAGGACATTGATCCCGAGTCGGACAAACGCTTGGACTACATATACGAACCATCGGAAGAAGCTCTTTTGCAGAAGCTTTTACCGATGTATGTTCATGTCCTTATCTACCGAGCGCTTCTGGAAACATCAGCGGGAGAAAACGGCGCCAGAATGGCGGCAATGGACAACGCCACCAGTAATTGCGAAGAGCTGATCCGCTCACTGACGCTCAAGATGAATAAAGCAAGACAAGCGGCTATTACGGCGGAATTGATGGACATCGTGGGCGGTACCGAAGCTCTGGCAAAGGGATAAAATAATGCGGCATTATGCCGCACATAGAAGATTAATATAATACGACTATTGTTAAGGAGATAGTGATGAATATTGGAAAAATTGTACAAGTTATTGGTCCAGTTGTTGACGTGGCCTTTGAAGAGGGGAAGCTTCCCAGTATTTTAAACGCGCTTACGATCACCAATCCTGCTATCGATGATAAAGAAGATAATTTAATTATCGAAGTTGCACAGCACCTCGGTGACAATGTTGTACGTTGCATCGCTATGGACATCACCGACGGATTGGTGCGTGGTATGCCGGCAAAAGATACCGGAGCCCCCATTAAAGTTCCCGTAGGAAAAGAATGCCTGGGAAGAATTCTAAACGTCGTTGGTAGACCCGTTGACGGCCTGGGACCCATTGACGCCAAACATTCTGCACCGATTCATAGAGAATCACCGACCTTCCTCGAGCAAGATACCACCGTTCATGTTCTGGAAACAGGCGTTAAAGTCATCGATCTCCTAGTGCCTTTTCCCCGCGGCGGTAAAATGGGCATGT
>DIEW01000038.1:2747-3125 GCA_002418825.1 Syntrophaceae bacterium UBA5764
TGATGGAAATGATTCATAACATCGCTATGCACCATGGAGGAATTTCCGTTTTCGCGGGCGTGGGTGAACGTACCCGTGAAGGAAATGACCTCTATCTGGAAATGAAACAATCAGGCGTTATCAAACAAGCGGCCCTGATTTACGGGCAAATGACCGAACCCCCCGGAGCCAGAGCCAGAGTTGCGCTGACCGGCTTAACGGCGGCGGAATACTTCCGCGACGAGGAAGGACAGGACGTCCTCTTATTCATTGATAATATTTTCCGTTTCACGCAGGCCGGCTCCGAAGTTTCCGCTTTGCTTGGGCGCATGCCTTCCGCCGTCGGCTACCAGCCTACGCTGGCGACGGACCTGGGTGAATTGCAGGAACGCATCACCT
>DIEW01000023.1:0-573 GCA_002418825.1 Syntrophaceae bacterium UBA5764
AATTGGAAATCATGCCGCCGGGAATTTGATGGGCCAGCACGCCGTTGTCGATAATGGACAGTTTCTGGTTGGCCAGATAACTATTATATTTAGGCGCAATGCTTTCGAGGTGTTCACCCAGTATAAGCAATTTATGCAATTCGATTGCCGGTTCTCGGTCCGTTCCCTGAAGCGCCGCGATAATTGGTTCAATGGCGGGCATGGAGGTTCTCAGTGCGAAAGGCGCCAGACACGTGTCGATAACATCCACTCCGGCCTCAATCGCCTTGAGATAAGCCATAGAAGCCATGCCGCTGGTGTAATGACTGTGCAGATGGAGCGGTACTTTGATAGCTTTTTTTATCGCGGAAACCAAATCATAAGCGTCAAAAGGCGAAAGAAGACCGGCCATATCCTTAACGCATACCGCATTAGCGCCCATCTGCTCGAGCTCTTTTGCCTTAGCCACAAAGTATTCCAAATTGTAAACTTCTCCGCCCAAACGAACATCAGTAAGAGAATAACAAACGGCACCCTGAAACTCCTTACCGTTGGCCTTAATCCGTTCAGCGCAGGATTCCATGTTGCGGAAAT
>DIEW01000023.1:586-4717 GCA_002418825.1 Syntrophaceae bacterium UBA5764
TTTCGCAGGCCTTATCCACAAAAGCTTTGACGACATCATCGGCATAATGACGGTAACCGACAAGATTCTGCCCGCGAATGAGCATGGCAAAAGGCGTTTTCTTGATGTACTTTTTCAGAATGCGGGGACGCATCCACGGATCCTCATCCAGAAAACGATGCATGGTATCGAAGGTCGCGCCACCCCAAACCTCCATCGCGTGAAAACCGCAATTATCCATTTCCTCAGCGATGGGAAGCATATCCTCCGTTTTCATTCGCGTGGCGTAAATTGATTGATGCCCGTCGCGAAAAGTATTATCTTGAACCTTTATCGGATTTCCAGGTTTATCTTTCATCTTGTTTGCCATTATTCCTCCTCGGCAACATGCCGTTGCGCAAAATAAACAATTAAATACCTAATCTCTCCCGGCGAAGCTTTTCTGCGCCGCGGCCAATCCGGTAATTGACGTACAGGAAATCCCGATCGTTCTGAAAAAATCCCGCAGCGGCCTGCCTGGTCCTACTTCAAAAATATTTGCAGTTTGAGAAGCCAGGCTGCACATATTTTCACACCAATTTACCGTATTGCTCAACTGTCTGACCAGGTTCTCCCTTATTTGCGCCGCATTGTCCACATGGAAGCTTCCTGTGTAATTGGAAGTCACATTCGGCGCATTTTTTGTTTCTATATTTTTTATTTTACTCAATAAAACCTTGTCAAAAATGTCCTCTATTGGCTGCATGAAACGGCTATGAAAGGGAGCACTCACATTAAGCTGTACAAAACGCATCGGCTTCTGCCCGGTCAGGGCTTCCGTAAGCCTTTTTTCAGCTTCAGGCAAAGCGGAAAGCTTTCCGCTGATTACTACCTGATTGACAGAGTTGATATTGGCAATATCGACAGGCAAATCAAAAATTAATTGTCTTAACTTTTTTATATCTATTTCTTCCGAAATGATCGCGGCCATTCCGCCAACACCTACGGGAACAGCTTCCTGCATCAACTTTCCACGTGCCTGAACTGTTTTCAGCGTTTCGTTCAAAGAAAAAACACCCGCCGCCACCAGTGCGGTGAATTCACCCAAAGAATGTCCTCCAAAGTAAGATGGGGCAAAGCCAAAACGCTCAGACAAACCCCTGAGCATAGCTATTTCCGTTGTGACGATGCACGGCTGCGTATATTCAGTAAGATGGAGATTTTCATCTCCGCCGAAACACATTGCCGCCACATCCCAGCCCAGAGCATCAGCTGCCTCTTCATAAGTCTGTCGGCATACAGGAATATCCTGATAAAAGTCTTTCCCCATTCCGGGCTTTTGTGAACCCTGTCCAGGAAAAACAACAGCTATTTTGTCAGAATTCATCATTGAACCTCATTTTTTCAAAGTATTTCCTTTACTCTTTTATCATAAGATAACCTAAATACAAGAACTGAATGAAAGCATATTTTGTACCATTACAAAAAAATAACTGCAAAATCAAATCAATCCGTTATTATTACTTTTTTCCCGTAAAATATTTCCATCGTCTTTTCCAATATCCGTTTATGCGCGTAAAGTGCTTCGCAATGCGAAGTATTATTCGCCAACGCAATACAGTATAATTTAAAAAAGTAAGAAAATTTTTTACGTACGGCCCGAAGACAGTTTCATCAATATTTTATTACTGTGGAATTTGATGAAAAATATTGATAAACAAGTCATGGAAAATAAGGCTTGTAACAAGACAGTTTTGAATAATTATGGATACATTTACATTAGCGGCAACAAGTTTTATCATTTGTCTTTCTCTTATCCTGACAGGGAAAAAGGGTAAATTGCATATGTCCTTTGCCGGTCTTTGTGCTGCTGTTTTTATCTGGCAAAGTGTTGTGTTCCTTCGTGATTTTTTCGACACGTATTTTTTGATGATTTTGGAAAATCTCGCTCTTTTAGCTATTGCTCCTTTGATACTGCGTTTTTTCCGCCACCTGACCCGTAATAAATCTTTTGTTCTGCGGGGAGTAGTAATAATTTTCTTCATGGTAAGCATAACGGGCATTTTTTCACTCCTTACAAAATTATCCGAATGGCCATATCTTAATTTTGTTATTTTATCGTATCTCCTGATTGTTCTGGTTTTTTGCTATGTCTCTTTATGGAGCTACGTAAAAAAACTGCCGCCCAGTACTGAAAAAAAACGCTTGGGTTATTTGCTGGTCGCCTGCCCGGTTGCTTTGCTATTAATCTGTTTGGATTTTTTACCGCGTTTAGGTTATTCTTTCCCTCCAATATCCGGACTTGTTTGGGCCGCGCTTCTTTATCTTGTTCTTCTGGTCATCGCCTACCCTCAGCTCAACGAACTGCATGATTTTTTTGCCCGTGCCCTGGTAATCTTCATCAGTACTATTTCCGGCGCGATTATCTTTTATTTTGTTGCGCTGTTTTTCAGCCCCAGTACACCTTCTTTCACGAGCGTAATCATGGCGTCTTTTTTGATTGTCATCTCCCTTACCCCGCTGAAAATGATCCTGAAAAAAGTGTTCAGCTATTTTTATCCCGATAGCAAAGACGTATTCACATCTCTTTATGAATTCGACGAAAAACTGGAAAAAGAAAAAGCCTTTATGCTGGCGGAAATGGCGCCGGTGCTGGCTCATGAAATCCGCAACCCCCTAGGTTCCATCAAGGGCGCAGCCCAGTATTTAAAATCAGAGGCTGCCTCCGAAGAGCAAAAAAATCTTTTGGACGTGATCATTGAAGAATCGAACAGGCTCAACACCGTCGTGCATCAGTTCATGGACTACGCACGTCCCTACAAATTGAACTTCAAAGCGCAAAACGTCAACGTGATTATTCAAAAAGCCATTTCTATTCTCGCGGCAAACAAACTTGCGGAAAACATCAACATTGTCCGCGAGCTGAATCATGATCTGCCTAACGCGGACGTGGACGAGCAACAATTTTTACAGGTTATATTGAATATCGCCCTCAATGGTATTGAAGCAATGCCTCAAGGCGGCACCCTTACTTTTCGCACATCCAATATTGACACAGGACCCGAAGGAGCTATCACTATCACCATCCGCGACACGGGCAGCGGAATAGACAAAGAAGAAATAAAAAACATTTTCAAGCCTTTTTACACGACGAAGAAAAGAGGCGCGGGACTTGGCTTGGCTATTTGTCAAAAAATCATCAAGGAACACAGCGGTTTCATCAGGGTAAAGTCAATTCCCGGACAGGGAACGGTGTTTTTCATCAAACTGCGCGCCGCTTTGTGAAAAAACAATCAATCTTGATTTAAATGCCAAAACAGAATATTTGTAAAACATGAACAAAATACTAATTGTCGACGACGAACTTAATATGCGGCTGGTTCTGACAGCAATGCTCAAGAAAGAAGGTTACGAAATCGCTTCCGCCGCTGACGGGAGCGAAGCCTTGAGTATCCTAAAATCGGGCCCGATAGACGCGGTGATAACCGATTTGAAAATGCCGAACGTCGACGGCATGGAACTACTCAACCATATGAACGATAAACATCCGGCGATACCCGTCATTATAATTACGGCCCACGGGACAGTAGCCACTGCCGTCGAAGCGCTGAAGAAAGGCGCGTTGGACTACATCACCAAGCCGTTCGATCTCGACGAATTGAAAAACGTCATTTCCAAAGCGATGAAAACACGCACGCTGAAAGAAAACGAACTTTTTTTACCGCCGGAAGACATAGAGCGCGCCGGCATCATCGGCACCAGTAAAAGCATCAAAGATATTTTTGAGGCAATCAAGCGCGTGGCTCCGACAACAACAACAATTTTAATCACGGGCGAAACAGGCACAGGAAAAGAGCTGGTCGCCGACGCAATTCATTACAACTCGCCGCGAAAAAAAAATCCGTTGATTAAAATAAACTGCGCGGCCATCGCCAAAACACTGATGGAAAGCGAACTATTCGGGCATGAAAAAGGAGCATACACCGGCGCGGCCGTAACCAAGCCTGGAAAATTCGAATTGGCGCACAAAGGAACTTTATTTCTCGATGAAGTCAGCGAGATCCCCCGCGATATGCAGGTGAAGCTTCTGCGCGTTCTGCAGGAGCAGGAATTCGAGCGAGTCGGCGGACTGCGCACGATAAAGGTAGACGTGCGCATCATCGCCGCCACCAA
>DIEW01000023.1:4734-37661 GCA_002418825.1 Syntrophaceae bacterium UBA5764
TATTATCGCCTCAATGTTTTTCCCATTGAAGTGCCACCACTCAGAAGCAGAAAAGAAGACATTTTGCCGTTGACGGACTATTTCTTGGAAAAATTCAATAAAAAACTCGCTGTTTCGGTCAACATGGAACAAGAAGTCAAGGAAATGTTTCTGCGTCATGATTGGCCGGGCAATATCCGCGAGTTGGAAAACCTTATCGAAAGAATGATCTTGCTGGCACAAAATGATACCGTTACCATGAGGGAGATTCCTGAAGAATTCAAAGCCGCCGTCAATAAAATTGCGGCGGCACCGCTGGAAACAAGCAAGAAACCTTTTAAGAATTATATGCGCGACCACGTGGAAAATGTCGAAAAACAAATGATTGTCAAAATGCTGGAAGAGGCGGGTGGAAATGTCACCAAAGCCGCCCAGCAGCTGGGATTGAGCCGTAAAGGCCTGCAACTGAAGATGATTAAATACAATTTGCGCAAAGATATGAAGTAAACAGCAGAACACCGTTCCGACTTTTTTTCAGGAGACAAAAAATGAATTTCAAAATTATTCTAGTTATTATCCTCGCATGTTTGGCTCTTGTCTTTGTGGCGCAAAACATCGACATTGTTTCCCTCAAGTTTTTCTATTGGGAAATTGCGATGTCACGCGCCGTACTGATATTTTTTTCCCTGCTCATCGGTTTCATGATCGGTTGGTTTCTGAAAAGCTATCTCAGCTATCGCAAGGAAAAAAAGGAAGTGCAAAACATTCTTAATAAATAAAACTTTTTAGCGCGGCAAGTAAGCTCAAAAGCAGAGTATACGGTTTTAAAATTCAACTAACTGAGACCGCATTTTACTTGCTTAAAGTGTCGTAAATTCCCACGGCCATAATGGCGACAATTAAAACAGGAACAACATAGCGGATAAGGATAATCCACCATTTCCCTATGGTGAAAACAGTACAGCCTTTATTGGCCTCATCAACAGCTTTTTTTGTCCCCCAGATGTAGCCGACAAATATTGCCGACAGCAGTCCCCCCAGCGGCAGGAAAATGCTGTTGGCAAACCAGTCATAGGTATCGAGCAGATCCGTCTTGAGACCAGGACAGTGAACTCCGTCAAGTACGTTATAGCCTAAACCAGCCGGGAGCCCGGCGATAAAAATTACCAGCCCCATGCAGATTGCGGCTTTTTTACGCTGCCATCCTTTTTCATCAATCAGCCAGGCCGATACAACCTCTAGCAGAGAAATAGCGGAAGTCAAAGCGGCAATGCCCAGCAAAACAAAAAAAAGAACGCCAAATACAATCCCCAGAGGCATTTGCGCAAAAACAGCGGGGAGCGTAATAAAAACCAGACCCGGACCCGCTCCCGGAGCATATCCCAAAGCAAACACAGCCGGAAATATGGCAAAACCAGCCAGCAAGGCGACCGCAGTGTCCAAACCGGCCACAGAAGCGGCGCTGAATGGAATTTCATCTTTGCTTTGCAGATAACTTCCGTAGGTAATGAAAACACCCATGCCCAAACTCAGAGAAAAAAAAGCTTGGGAAATAGCGCCAAGAAGCGTCCTACCGGTCACCTCGCTGAAATCCGGTTTCAGATAATAGATAATACCCTCACTCGCCCCGGGCAGGGTGACAGAACGCAGAATCAAAATGAGCAATATGATGAAAAGTACCGGCATAAGGATAGTGGACCATCTTTGTATCCCCTTAACCACGCCGGCGGCAATAATGCCGATGGTTAAAATCATAAACAGAGCCTGCCAGCAAATCGGTTCCCAAATGCTTGTTATATGATTCTTGAAAATTTCGGCGTGATTAATATCCGGGCTGCCTGTTGCGACGATGACTTTATAAACATAAGCCAAAGACCAGCCAGCAACAACAACATAGTAGGAAAGAATGACAAAGCCGGTAAAAACACCTAACGCGCCTACGAGCCACCAGGGGCTGTTGGGCGCGAGAGCTTTAAAGGCGCCCACAGGATTCCGCTGGGAAACACGACCAAGGACTGTTTCATTAACAATTAATGGATAGCCAATCAAACAGATGGCAATCAGGTAAATAACAATGAAGGCCGCGCCGCCATGCTCACCCGTCATGTACGGGAACCGCCAGATATTCCCCAGACCTATTGCCGAACCTGCCGCCGCCAAAATGAATCCGGCACGAGTCGCCCAATGTTCTCTGTTGTTTTTGAAATCGTTCACCGTGTTTCTCCTCTTTAAAATCAAAACAAGGGCAAATAAATTTTTCGACGCGAACTATAGAAATTTCATTTCCTGGTGTCAAGACAAAACACATATTGAAAACATTTCCCGGACAAGTGCGTTTTTCCCAATATCTTAATTAACTTGACACAGCTTTAATATTTTCATTATATACTCATAAACCTCTTAAATTAAAATCACGACATTGTAAAAATAAAAAAGAAAGGAGTGCCATCTATGAAAATTCAGGACATCAAGACAATCGCCGTCATTGGCGCGGGCGACATGGGTCACGGCATAGCTCAGGTCTGCGCTATGGCCGGCATGAAAATTAATCTTTACGACATCAAGCAGGAATTTGTGGACAGGGGCATGGCAAAAATGAAAGCCAGCTTTGAAAAGCAGGTGGCCAAGCAAAAAATGTCCGTGGACGATTTGAACAAAATGATGGGAAACATCAAAGGCTTCATCTCTTTGAAAGATGCCGTCGCCGACATCGATTATATGATTGAGGCCGCGCCGGAGATACTCGACCTTAAAATAAAAATCTTCAAAGAGGTTGACGAAAACGCGCCAAAACACGCTATCTTGGCCTCCAATACATCCAATATGAGCATCACGGAGATGGGCACGGCGACAAAGAGACCGGATAAAGTTTTGGGAATTCACTTTTTCAACCCGCCAGTCATGATGGCGCTCGTCGAGGTCATCAGGGGAAAGCAAACATCCCTCGAAACCATGAACGTCAGCTTCGAACTGATGTCAAAATTGAAAAACTTCCGCGGCGCGATGGTTCCGGTAAGGGTGGAAAAAGATTCTCCGGGCTTTATCTTCAATCGGATCAACGCGCCGGTAGGCCTTTATCTGGCCCAGATTTACGAGCAGGGTTTGGTAAACCCGGAAGCGGTCGACGCCAAAATCAGATCTATTGGTTCTCCGATGGGACCTTACGAAACGATGGATTTTTCCGGGCTGGATGTTTATATGCATGGCACGGAATATTTTGCCAAAACCCTCTCTCCTGAATTCAAGCCCGCCAACTGGCTCAAAAAAATGAATGAAACCGGGACACTGGGCAAAAAAAGCGGCAAGGGAATATTCGTCTGGCCGGAAGGCAACAGGCCGCAAATTGACATGAGCAAGGCTGATCCTAATTTTGATCCGATGGATATCATCTGCCTGCAGGTAAATGAGGGAACAAAACTTTTGGAAGAAGGAGTGACCAGCAGCACGGCGGAAATCGACAAGGCCATGGTTAACGGCGGCGGTTCACCTTTCGGGCCTTTTGCCCTAGCTAAAGGTATGGGCTGGCCCAAAGTTGCCGAGCGCTGCGAAGCTATCTCTAAGAAACTGGGTATCCAATGGTTTCTTCCCACCGAAACACTAAAAAAAGGAAACATTCAGGTTTAAAAAAATTTCCGAAAATCACGATAGGGAGTTCATCACTTTGATGAACTCCCTATTTTCTAATCCCGCAACGGGTGATACAGCTTTCTTGTAATCGCGTATTTATTGATATATAAATTACGGCAAATTAAAGTTTTTCGTTCAGAGTGCTAAATGCATATAAACAGTGTGACCTTCCATCCCGAAAGATATCCAACAAAAAAAGTATATCCTTTTTCTTTGCCCATTTTTCACAAAACAAAAACAATCAATTTTGACTTACCGATTACCATCTTCGTCGGCGAAAACGGCACGGGCAAATCCACGCTGCTGGAAGCCATTACTCTCGCCTGCGGCATACACATATGGCGTCAAACAGAAAGGGGCAGCCCGCAACATAATCCTTATGAAGATCAACTTTGTAAATATATCACTGTGGAGTGGCAAGACGACCGTGTTCCCGGCTCTTTTTTCAGCTCAAAAATATTTCAGCATTTTGCCGAACTGCTCGATGAGTGGGCGGCGGCAGACCGCGGGCAACTTGACTACTTTGGCGGGAAATCGCTGACCGCTCAATCTCACGGTCAATCGCTGATGTCTTTTTTTGAAAATCGTTATCAAATAAAAGGTCTTTATCTTATGGACGAACCGGAAACTGCTCTTTCTCCTCAGAGCCAAATACAACTTTTATCTCTTTTAAATAAAATGAGTACTGCCGGCCACGCACAGTTCATTTTTGCCACTCATTCCCCCATTTTGCTGGCCTGTTCAAACGCAAAATTATACTCCTTCGACGATGCCGAAGTACACTCAATCGGTTATGAAAGCACAAATCATTACCGTCTGTACAAGCTTTTTTTGGAAAACAAGAATGAATTCTTAAACACAAAAAATAACAAATAAACGGGATTTTTCTCTTAATAAATTCTTTTTTCCATCTGTAAAATCAATAATTTTCCCATTATCGGATTATATCAAAGCAAAAAATATTTTTTGTTTGACAAAAAAACATTTTACATATAGAAGATACGGCAAACGATTGCCGATTGCCTTATGAAACAACTTTTCGACCCTGAAGATATCGAACGTAAAAACATTCTGATGCTGAAAATTCTGAACGAAAGCCCCGTCTCTCTTGGTGCGCGCGTTATCGCACGCAAAATGCAGGAACATAGCATCCAGCTTAGCGAAAGAACTGTTCGTTATCACCTGAAACTAATGGATGAAAGGGGTTTGACTAGACTCGTCGGCAGACGTGATGGCAGGGTTATCACGGATTTGGGCTTGGAAGAAATTGCCAACGCGCGAGTTCAGGATAAAATAAGTCTTTCGATTTCCCGTATCGATGTCTTGTCATTTAAAACAACTTTTAATCTTCGAAAAAAACGCGGGCGGGTGCCGGTAAATATTTCTTTTATTCCCGAAGATAAATTCGAACAGATTCTTTCAGTTATGAAACCAGTTTTTCAGAAGAAGCTGGCCGTATCCGACCGTATCGCCGTTGCCCGAGCAAACGAAAAATTGGGAGAAGTCGTCATCCCGGAAGGAAAAATTGGCTTGGCCACGGTTTGCAGCATTGTTATTAACGGTGTACTGCTCAAGCACGGCATCCCTATTGATTCCAAATTTGGCGGAATTCTACAGTTGAAAAACGGAGAACCTCTTCGTTTTGTTGAGCTAATTCACTATTCCGGCTCTTCTCTTGACCCTTCGGAAATATTCATTCGCGGAAAAATGACATCCGTAAAAGAAGTTATCGAAAAAAATGAGGGAAAGATTCTGGCCAATTTCCGTGAAATTCCGGCACTCAGCCGTTCTTTGGTTACTGACGTCATCGCCGAATTCCGCGAAGCGGGTATTAACGGAATTTTATCCATCGGTGATGTCGGTACAGCGCTTGGTCAGACTAACGTTGATATAAACAAGGTTGGTATGATTTTAATCGGCGGGCTTAATCCGATTGCCGCGGCATATGAAGACGGTTTTGATGTGGAAAACAAAGCAATGTCCACGGTAATGGAATTTGAAGAGCTTCAAAGTATCGAACAAATATAAAAATATGCATGAAATTATGCAGGAAATAAATATTTTTTTTAAGGGAGATTAAATTTATGTCAGTAATCAAAGATGTAATTGCGAAAGTAAAACAAATGGATCCGAGCCAGCCGGAGTTTCATCAGGCCGTTGAGGAAGTAATGGAGACACTGGAACCCACGGTCAAAAAGCATCCGGAATTCGTAAAGGCTAATATTTACGAACGAATTGTGGAACCGGAAAGAACCGTTATCTTTCGGGTGCCTTGGATGGATGATAAAGGCAACGTGCAGGTCAATCGCGGTTTTCGCGTTCAATTCAACAACGCCATCGGGCCGTTTAAAGGCGGCTTGCGTTTTCATCCTTCTGTCAATCTGAGTATTATCAAGTTTTTGGGTTTTGAACAAATATTCAAAAACGCGCTGACCACACTGCCCATGGGCGGCGCCAAAGGGGGCTCTGACTTTGACCCTAAAGGAAAATCAGACGGCGAAGTAATGCGTTTCTGTCAGGCATTTATGCGCGAGCTTTTCCGCCATATCGGCGGTGAGATTGACGTGCCGGCCGGCGATATCGGCGTGGGGGCGCGGGAAATCGGCTACCTTTATGGATATTACAAAAAAATCCGCAACGAGCACACAGGAGTTCTTACCGGAAAGGGACTGGAATACGGTGGCAGCTTAATTCGCCCGGAGGCAACAGGTTACGGCACCGTGTATTTCGCCGCGGAAATGCTCGCCACTCGCGGCTTAAACTTCAAAGGAAAAACCGTGGCCGTCAGCGGGGCGGGGAATGTGGCGCAATACGCGATAGAAAAGGTCAATCAACTGGGCGGAAAAGTGGTTTCACTGTGCGATTCGTCCGCAACCATCATCGATGAAGCAGGAATAGATGATGACAAGTGCTGCTATGTTCTGGAATTGAAAAACGTCAGGCGTGGCCGTATTTCCGAATATGCCGACAAATACAAAACTGTTTGCTATGAAGGAAAGAATGTCTGGGATGTTATCAGAGAACAAAGCATCAAAGTTGACATCGCCCTGCCCTGCGCCACTCAAAACGAAATCAACGGGAAAAACGCCGCAGCGCTGATAAAAAACGGCTGCATCTGCGTGGCCGAGGGCGCCAACATGCCCTCCACACCGGAAGCAATCAAGATTTTCCAGGAAAACAAAATTCTTTACGGCCCTGGTAAAGCGGCCAATGCCGGAGGCGTAGCCACCTCCGGTCTGGAAATGAGCCAGAACAGCCTAAGACTTTCTTGGACGCGTGAAGAAGTTGACAACCGCCTGCTGATTATTATGAAAAGCATCCATAAGGCCTGCTATGAAACAGCGGAAGCATACGGTAAAAAGGGTGACTATGTCACCGGCGCCAACATCGCCGGATTTACCAAAGTGGCCAAAGCAATGCTGGCTTACGGTATTCTTTGATTCTTCATCGTGTAAAACAAAAAGAACCCGCTTACATGTCTGCAAGATAGCTGTGTTAGCGGGTTCTTTATCACCGTCATCAAATATTTTTCCCGCGCGGTTATCTTCAATAAAATAATTAACCCCATACCAATCAGACAAAGGCAAAACAAAAAAAGTTGCTCGGAAAGTAAATCTGGTTCATTTTTTCCCGCGATTCTGATAAAATATAATGACGCAAGTTAATGAGTCTCCAAAAATCTAATCTTCGAAGCTTTGAGCGAAAGAGATAACTGATGCAATCTAAACCAAAAAAAACAAATATCCGCGCAAATGGGCACAAAGCTTCCGCCGGGAATACCGATGTTTCGCGAACCAAACTCCGTGAGCGGGTGAAGGAACTCACCTGTCTTTATGGCATTGCGCAGGTAGCCTCGAATCCTAATCTTCCGCTAGAACGCAAGCTTAAAGATATCGTGCAGCTACTCCCCCCCGCCTGGCAGTACCAACATCGGGCCTGCGCCAGAATCATTATTGACGGACAAGTCTTTCAGAGTCCGGGATTTTGTAATGGTGAACGACGGCAAACCGCCACCATCTGTATTGCCGGCAGGAATCGGGGAACTGTGGAGATTCATTATCGTAACGGGCGCAGTCTTCTGAAAATGAACCCTTTCCTCCATGAAGAACAAAACCTGATTGACAATATCGCGAGACAAATTGCGCTCATGATTGAACATGAAGAAGACAGCGCCATCAAAGCCGAGCTTCAAAAACAACTGATCCGAACTGATCGCTTGGCTGCTATCGGCCAGCTCGCCGCCGGCGTTGCCCATGAACTCAACGAACCACTGAACACAATTCTGGGATTTGCTCAACTTGCGCAGAAAACACCGGACCTGCCCCTTCAGACAAAAAATGATCTGGAAAAAATCGCGGATGCTTCTTTGCACGCCCGTAACATTATCCGGGAACTTTTAATTTTTGCCCGCCATGGCAAACCGGGTCGCACCCCAGTAAACCTGAACCAGATCATTATGAATGAATTGAAACTGTTTGAAACGATGTGCGCCAAATCCGGCGTGGAGCTCAAACGTGTTGTCGATTCCGAGCTGCCAGAGATATTGGCTGACAAATCCCAACTCAGACAAGTAATTTCCAACTTAATTGTCAATGCTCTTCAGGCCATGCCCGACGGAGGCACACTTACGCTGCAAACTTCTTTCGACGCATCTTCGGTAAAATTTGTGGTCGAAGATACAGGAATCGGCATGAGCGACGAAGTCAAGGAAAACATTTTTCTGCCTTTTTATACCACAAAAGATGTCGATCAAGGCACTGGTCTCGGGCTTTCGGTGGTGCACGGCATTATAGCTTCGCATAAAGGAGAAATATTCGTCAAAAGCGAAAAAGATAAAGGAACGCGTTTTACGGTAACTTTCCCCCGGCAACAGGAAACTGTTTCAAAGGAATATGGGATATGAAAGTCCTCGAAAGAAACAAGATTTTGATCGTGGATGACGCACCTACCGCTCTTGATATTCTGCGGCGCAATCTCAGTTCACAAGACTATCAGGTCTTTACGGCATCCAATGTCTCAGATGCCGTAAAAATTTTGGAAAGCGTCCCCATCAATCTTGTCATCACGGACTATAAAATGCCCAAAATCAGCGGCCTTGATCTGATACGGCACATCCGGGAAAACTTTTATGAAACCGAAGTGATCATGATTACCGGATATGCCTCAGTCAAGGGCGCTGTCGAAGCCGTAAAAATGGGGGCGGAGGAATATCTTACGAAACCCTTTACGGATGAGGAACTTTTCCATGCCGTAGAACGAGCGCTCAATAAGCAGGAACTGCGCAGGATTGTGCAAGCGGAAAAGCCTCGATTTTCCGATTCTTACGGCATCGTCGGCAAATCCAGGCTCGTCCGTAAAATGCTCGCGGATATAGAGAAAGCTTCTAAATCTAATGCCACAGTGCTTGTGCTGGGGGAGAGCGGTACCGGTAAGGAACTGGTTGCACGGGCCATCCACTACAGTAGCAGGCGGGCATCTGCACCTTTTGTTCCGGTAAATTGCGGAGCCATTCCCGAAAAACTCTTGGAAAGCGAATTGTTCGGTTACGTTAAAGGAGCATTTACCGGCGCCAACGAGTCCCGTGCGGGATTTTTCCAAACTGCGGACGGCGGGACTATATTACTCGACGAGGTTAATGAGATGAGCATTGCCATGCAAGTCAAGCTTCTCAGAGTGCTTCAGGATAAACAGGTTTGCATGGTCGGCGACAGAAAGAGCCGGAAGGTGGATGTCCGCATTATCGCCTCGAGCAATAAAGACCTAAGAGGACTGGTCAACAAAGGCGTTTTTCGTGAGGATTTATTCTTTCGCCTGAACGTCGTAACGATTACGGTACCTCCGCTGAGAAACCGCCCCGAAGATATCGCAGATTTAATCGCTCATTTTACCGGGAAGTTTGCCGACGAACTCGGGAAAAATCTTCCCACTTTTTCCGACGAGGTTGTGCAAGCCCTCATGGGCTATGCATGGCCGGGAAATATTCGAGAACTCGAAAATCTAATCCAGCGACTCATTATCATGACCGACGGACAAAAAATTGAAATCACTGACCTGCCTTCGGTTATGCGTTTTTCCATCACGCCCGGTTCGGTCCCTTTTCGACCGCTTGCCGAAGAAGAAGCCGCCTATATACGTAGAGTTTTGGCAAGCGTCGGCGGCAATAAATCACGCGCAGCAGAAATCTTGCGTATTGATCGCAAAACACTTCGAGACAAGCTCAAGCCAAATGATAGTGAAATCAACATAGCAACCAAGAAAAACAACAAAAGTGTTTAAAAAAACCACAGTCTTTTCCGCGGCAAGAAGCCAATAACGAAATTGAGGAATATTTCCCCAGGTGGGGAAAATATCCCCATTCACTAGCTGTTTTTTGTTCCGATTATCGTTGTAATTGCTTCGCCGTACCGAACTCTTGTTTCTTTTAGCCTTTAATTTCCAACACTTTCCTTCTTCCTTGTAATTAGCTTTAGCATTTATCCATATGGCACGCAGTTTGCCCATGAGAATAACTCAAAAGAAAGGGGGGCAATATGACCAAAAAGACACGGGGTTTATGTTCGACCTGTGCGCATTCAGTCAAATGTATACTCAAGCGTGCTAAAGACAACATAATGGGTGTTCAGCATTGTGAGGAATACGAAACCGCTTGTCTTCCTGCTGCCGTCCGTTCGCCCGAACAGCCTTCCGAAAGATTTAAACAGTCACCTTCCAAAATTCTAGGCCTGTGCAGCAATTGTGCTCAATATCCTGTATGTAGCTTTCCCAAACCAGAGTCGGGTGTATGGCATTGCGAGGAATACAGGTAAGACATTTCGCGAAACAAAAGAAGATCTGTTCAATCGAGGAAAGGATATACATGGATACAAAAAACATTCTTGATATTATAAAAAAGCACAACAAAAACAAGGTCTCGCTTATTTCCATACTGGAAGAAATCCAAGGAGCCTATACATACCTACCCGAAAAGGCTTTGCGGCTGTTGGCCAAAGAAACCGGATGTTCATTGACGGATATTTACGGCGTCGCCACCTTCTACAAAACCTTCAGTTTGAAACCCAAAGGCAAACATTGCGTTTCTGTATGTCTGGGCACAGCATGCCATGTCCGTGGCGCACAAAACATCGTCGAGGAATTCAAACGTGAACTCAGCATATCTCCGGGCGAAACCACGCCCGACAATGAAATAACTTTAGAAACGGTCAATTGCCTCGGAGCCTGCGCTCTGGGACCGACCGTTGTGTCTGATGGCCAATATTTTCCACATGTCAGTAAAAGCAGCGTAAAAGAAATCATAACTAGAACCAAAGGCGGCGGGAGAAGCATCGCTGCTGAAGCGGACATCCGTATATTTCCACTGCAGGTTTCCTGTCCCCTCTGCGGAAAAAGCCTTATGGATCACGATTATATTATCAACGGCCATCCGTCCGTTAAATTCAATGTTTCGATGAACGGTAAAAAAGTGTGGCTGCGCATGTCATGCCTTTACGGCAAACACACCGTTGAGTTAGAAAATCAGCTCCCGCCAAACGAGCTATCCCGCTTTCATTGTCCGCATTGCCATAATGAATTCCCGAGTTTTTCCACCTGCCCGGAATGCGGCGCTTCCATGGCCGCCCTGTTTGTCCGCGAAAAGTGCTCATGGGAAGTGTGTATGCGCCAAGGGTGTCAGGGGCACATATTGAACCTGGATCAGATCAATCTGCATAAAAAATCCGACAAAGGGAAAAATAAATGAATGCTTTTCAAACCGTCGCTGAATTCAAGGCGTACCGCAAATCCATTATTGAGAATCATAAAAAACATCCGGCCAAACCCTGCCTCGTTATTTGCGGCGGGACAGGCGGCCAGGCCAGTGGCTCGAACGATTTAATACGAATCATCAAACGTCGGATTCTGGAGCAGAATCTACAAGACAAACTTGCTCTCCGCATCACAGGTTGCCTGGGCTTCTGCGAAATGGACCCGTTCATCATCGTCGAACCGGGATATAATCTGTACCCGAAGCTGAAGATGGTAGACGTGTCCAGAATAGTCGACGCAGCCGTAAAAGGCGAGGTAGTTGAAGAACTCCTATACCGAGAGCCGGGTTCGACGGTCAAACGCTTTACAGAACAGGATATTCCCTTCTTTCAAGGGCAAACCCGGATTGTTCTCGGCCAAAACCAGCATCTGGACCCCATCCGGATCAGCAATTATTTGAAAACGGGCGGTTATGAGGCACTAGAAAAAGCGCTGGAAAAACCGGACGGTAATTGGATCGTGGAAGAAATCCTGAAATCCAGGCTGCGCGGACGAGGCGGTGCGGGGTTTCTAACCGGGAAAAAATGGGAGCTGGCGCGGAATGTAAATAAGGGGCATACGCCGAAGTACATAATATGCAATGCGGATGAGGGGGATCCAGGCGCGTACATGGACCGCAGCATGCTCGAAGGCAATCCTCATGCGGTCATCGAAGGCATGATCATCGCGGCTATCGCCATCGGAGCCAATAATGGCATCATTTATGTGCGCACGGAATATCCTCTGGCTATCAAGCATGCCTCCATCGCCCTGAGAGAAGCCCGCCGTTTGGATCTTCTGGGGAAAAACATTTTAGGTACGAGCATTGATTTCGATATTGAAATTTTTCAAGGAGCCGGTGCATTCGTCTGCGGAGAGGAAACGGCATTGATCAAATCCATCGAAGGCAAGATGGGTGAACCTCGTCAGCGTCCTCCCTTTCCGATTCAAAAAGGACTTTTCGGTCACCCAACCTGCATCAACAACGTCGAAACACTGTCGAACATTCCCTACATCATCAAACACGGCGCCGACGAGTATCTGAAGATTGGCACGGCAAATAATTCCGGAACCAAGATTTTCTCCCTAGTCGGCAAGATAAAAAATACCGGACTGGTTGAGGTCCCGCTCGGCACACCGATTAGTACGGTGGTTTATGATATCGGCGGTGGCCCCTCGGGATCAGCTAAAATTAAAGCCATACAGACCGGTGGCCCATCTGGCGGCTGCATACCTTCTTCAATGTTCGACTTGCCCATAGACTACGACAGCCTGGCAAAGGCCGGATCCATTATGGGATCGGGAGGTATGATTGTCATGGATCAAAACACCTGCATGGTGGATGTCGCCAAATATTTTATGAATTTTCTGAAAGATGAATCCTGCGGGAAGTGTTTTACTTGCCGTAAAGGAACACAGCGTTTACATGAAATTCTGGAAGACATCACGCGGGGCAAAGGGACTTCCGGGCACCTCATCCTTCTAGATGAACTTGCGCAAACTGTGAAGGATACCACCATGTGCGGTCTTGGCCAAACCGCGGCAAATCCCGTTTTGAGCACGTTGAGATATTTCCGTGACGAATATGAACGGCATATCAACGACAAACGATGCGATGCTTTCGTCTGTAAAGAACTCACCGGAGCCCCCTGTCAGGCGGCATGTCCCGTGGACACTGAACCGTGGCACTATGTTGCCCTTGTGGAAAAAGGCGAATACGAGGAAGCTTACCGTGTGATCCGTTCGGCCAATCCGTTTCCCGCCGTTAGCTCTCGGGTATGTGACCGCAAATGCGAAAGCCGCTGCAATCTGGGCATAAGCGGCGGAGAGGCCGTCGGCATCCGTGCCATCAAACGGTTTGTCACCGACAGAATTGATTCTTCTGCCTATAAACCGAAGTTGGGAAGGAAAAAGAAACAAGAAATCGCCGTAGTCGGCGCCGGACCGGCAGGAGTTACCGCGGCTCATTGTCTTTCTCTCCTCGGATACGGGGTCACCGTCTTTGAAGCGGAAGACAGACCGGGCGGCATGCTGTCTTGCTCGCTGCCGTCATATCGGCTACCCAAAAACATCGTGGAGAAAGAAATCAAAACCCTTCTCAACAAAAACATCAAAGTGGAATACGGGAGAGCACTGGGGAAAGATTTGACTATCCAGGATCTGCAGCAAAAATTCAGTGCGATATTTCTGTCCATTGGGGCGCATGAAAGCTGGCCTCTGAATCTGGAAAATGAAGACGTCGAAGGCGTTTTTCCTTCCATACAGTTTTTGAAAGCATTCAACATGAGAGGCGAGGAACTTGCGCGGGGTCATGTGGGCGTCATCGGCGGAGGGAATTCAGCAGTGGATGCCGCCAGAGTGGCGCTGCGGCAGAAAGAGGTCATCAGTGTGTCTCTTCTCTATCGACGCACACGTGAAGAGATGCCTGCTTATGAAGAAGAAATTGACGCGGCCCTTGAAGAAGGCGTGAGAATTGAAACCCTAATCTCGCCAGTCAAAATCCATGTCCGTCAGGAAGAAATTGAGGCAGCTATCCGTGAAGGCGTCGAGTTGGAAACTCTTGTGACGCCCATCAAGATTTATTCTAAAGAAGGCCGCGTGGTGGGAATTGAATGCATTAAAAACCGTCTCGGCGAGATAGATGCCTCAGGTCGTCGCAAGCCCACCCCGATTCCCGGAAGCGAATTCAGACTGGAACTGGACACCCTGATAGTGGCTATCGGCGAAAAACCAAAAAGCGAATTCCTTGCTCACATGGGTCTGGAAATCGATAAGGGCGGCAGAATCAAGATCAACAGAAAAACTCTGGAGACAAGCATGAAAGGCGTGTTCGCGGGTGGTGACCTGGTGACTGGTCCCAACACCGTGATTGACGCCATCGCCACTGGCAAAAAAGCCGCACAAAGTATTGACCGTTTTTTGCAAAACAAGCCATTGACAATACCGGCCACGCCTAAGCTACCTAGTATCTTTATCGAACCAGCCGCAGTCGACGAGACGGCGGCCCAGGCATTAAGACGCGTCGAGCCCGCGGTGCTGCCGCCTTCAGCAAGAATAAAGAACTTCCGTGAAGTCACCATGGCCTTGCCGGAAGATCAGGCACGTGCAGAATGCAGACGTTGCCTGCGCTGTGATCTCGCTTTCACCAGCAAGCAAACGATCGGACAACCAATGGCTGTCGCCATGGGAGGTGTGCAACATGATTAATCTGACAATAAATGGTTTGCCCGTATCAGTGGAAAAGGGCACTACAATTCTCGATGCAGCAAAGTTTTACGGCTTTCCCATCCCGACGCTGTGTCATAAAGAAGGGCTTTCACCTTACGGGGCATGCAGGCTCTGCGTGGTCGAAATCGGCGAAGGATCTGCCGCTAAACTAGTTTCCTCCTGCACCTATCCCGTTGAAGATGGTCTTAAGGTGAGAACCGCCTCTGAACGCGTCCTCAAGGCAAGAAGAATAATCATCGAACTTTTGCTCGCGTCCTGTCCGCAGTCCAAGACTATCCAGGATATCGCATCCCGGCATAACGTGCGCCAGCAGCGATTCCGCCAGGAGTACGAAGACTGTATTCTCTGCGGATTATGCGTGCGGATGTGCAAGGAACAAATGATGGCCGGAGCCATAGGATTCCGCGGCCGCGGGCAAAACAGGAGCATTGGCACACCGTTTGACATTAAATCCGAAGTGTGCCGGCTCTGCGGCGGCTGTATAGAAGTCTGCCCCGCCTGTCAAACCCGCTGCACGTATACAGAACCGGGAAAAGCTATCTGCGGTGGTTGCGCGAACCTGGCGCCGCCTTGCATCGAGAAGGAACAGTTCCACGACATGATGTGTTACATGTCACCCTGCGTGGCGTGCGAAATAAAAAAAGCTTAAACCCAGAAAGGAGTATTTATATATGTCTTTTTCAAGAATAAACACCTCAAGCGCAACACTTACCAAAAACAGAACCGAGGAGTCGATAACGTCAACTTCGGGTATGTGTGTAACATGTATCGACGGTTGCATAGGCATGTGTGAAATAGGCAAATCAGCTTACCGCGGCCATGAAGTTATATATCCCCAACCCTTTGGTGTAATAACTTGCGCCGGCGAGAAGAAATATCCTGTCGACTATTCGCACTTTAATATTATGGGAACAGCCACCGGCGCACACGGTATTGAAGCCGACAGCGACAAAGCCATCTTTCCGGCCGTTAATCTTGAGGTGGCCATCGGCCACGATAAAGGCATAAAATTCCGTCTCCCGTGGATCATTTCTGGGATCGGCTCAACCAACATTGCCAAAAATAACTGGGAAGGACTGGCCTTAGGTTCCGCCCTAGCGGGAACCGGCCTTACTATCGGGGAAAACGTCGTCGGCATGGATCCCGAGGCCAAATTCAAGAACGGCAAAATCATCGACACAGTTGATTTAAAACGCCGGGTTACTCTCTACAGAGATTACCAGAGCAACGGTTATGGCGCTATTGTCGTACAGGCCAACGTGGAAGACGGCCGCTTGAAAGTGCATGAATATGCCATCGAAAAGCTCGGCGTCGAGTGCGTGGAGCTTAAGTGGGGTCAGGGCGCGAAAGATATAGGCGGTGAAGTAAAAATCAAGGATTTAAAGAAAGCACAGATGCTGCATGATCGTGGATATATCGTCCTGCCGAACCCTTATGATCCGAATGTCATTAAAGCTTTTGAACAAGGGGCATTCAAAGAGTTTGAAAGGCACTCGCGTGTCGGCATGGTAACGGAAGAATCTTTTGCCTCAACCATTAATCGCTTGCGGAAAGCCGGAGCGAAATATATCTTTCTCAAAACTGGCGCTTATCGTCCCGTTGATCTGGCCAGAGCCATCGCTTTTTCCTCCAAATACAAACTGGATTTGCTTACCGTGGACAGCGCCGGCGGCGGCACGGGGATGAGCCCGTGGCGGATGATGAACGAATGGGGCGTCCCCCCCGTGGAGTTGCATTCCCTTGTATATCAATACGCGAAACAGCTGGCGGAAAAGAAAAAATACCTGCCCGCTATCGCCGTGAACGGCGGATTTACATTTGAGGACCAAATATTCAAGGGCCTGGCGATGGGCGCGCCCTTCGTCAAAATGATCGGCATGGCGCGCGCTCCCATTGCGGCGGCAATGGTTGGGAAAACGATAGGACTTTCCATTGAGGCCCAGCAGGTTCCAGTTTACGTCGAACGTTTCGGCAATTCCAAGGAAGAAATTTTCGTGACGGCAAGCTCGCTGCGCCAGAAACTGGGCGACAAAGATTTTGAAAAGCTGCCAACCGGCGCCATTGGACTCTATACATATTATGAAAGATTGGCCCAAGGACTCCGTCAGCTTATGGCCGGCAGCAGAAAATTTTCTCTGGAGCATATATCGCGTGACGATCTGGCCGCCCTCACCCCCGAGGCAGCGCGTATCAGCGGCATTAATTATATTATGGATGTCGATAAAGACGAAACATTCCGTGTCCTCAATATATAAAATTTTGCGGTAATCGATTCCTCCGGTTTCAATAGCCATGGGGGAATCGATAACTGTTTATTTTTTATTAATTACATCCTCATTTTAAACTTGGCATGTAACAACGTAATTTCCAAATAATCTGTGGTAAACAATTATTTATGCATGATCTAAGCGATACAACAGACAGCTTCTGCCAGATAAATAACTCATCTGCATTGGAGCCTGCCGCAAACCCGACAACCGGACAATTTGGGAAAAAAGAAATACGGCAAAAATCAATAGATGCGCATCTGACAGCCGCCAGCGATTGTCCCGCCCAGCTCGCGGCATTTTTCCAGAATCTCTGCAGTAATTTTTCCTCTGGCAATAACCGGCTCGAAAACTTTTTTCAATTTATAACCCAGCGCAATGCGCTCAATGGAATTTAAAGCACCCGTACCGTCATTACCGGCGCTGATAAAGACAACAAAAGGCTTGCGGAAAACCTTATCCTGGGCTTCAGGATAAGTGCGGTCAAAAAAATCTTTGAGCATTCCCGACATGTAGCCGAAATTTTCCGGCGTTCCCAGCGCCAGGCCGTCCGTCGTTAATAAATCCTCCAAGGTGGCCTGTGCGGCTTCTTTCAAAATTACCTCCACTCCCTCCACCGCGCGTGCGCCTTCGGCCACGGCCTCGGCCATTTTCATTGTATTGCCCGTCTGCGAATGATAAACAATTAATATTCTGGCCATTTTTTACCACCCCTTTTCCAAAGATGATACATGAAAACCAAGAGAATCGTCAATGAAGAATTGGAAAATTCCATAATTATTCCGAATAAGATTTCTCTCTCCAACGCTTGCCCGTTCATTAAAATATTAGTTAACTTAATCAACCATTCTTGATAGGCATTTTATGCCTTGCATTAAGGCTGTCATGCTTGCTTAGAGGAGAAAAGGATAATGAAAGAACAAGTTAAGCAAATAATCGGTCTTCTCGAAGATATAATTTATAATTTTAGCGCACACGACATGGGAGATAATTGCTGTGAAAACATTTCTCACGGCGAGTTTCGAGCTTTGCGTGTTATTTCAAGAATGAAAAGATGCACAATGCAGGACATCGCTAAAAATATAGCTGTTACAAAAAGTGGCGCAACGCGTATTATCAGCCGCCTCGGAGAAAAAAAACTGGCTAGGCGGATAACCGATAAAAATGACGGCCGCGTCTGCTGTGTCCAATTATCTAAAAATGGGAAATCACTAATTTCAAAATTGGTAGAGAAAAGCGCAGGAAAAATGGCAACTATTCTTGCGGCAATGAAACCGGACATGCGGCAGATACTCCTAATCGGTTTAAAAACTTTTGTTGAAACTTCGCATAATGAAAACATCAATGACAATACGTTGAAGAAGTCATTTAAAAAATCGCTTAAACCCTATAAATAAAATAAGTTGAAATATTCAATTATTATTCTGATTAAGACAATGGAGAAAATGTAAATGTTTGGTCTGAATAATTTTATCACAGCTGGTAAGTTTTTTTTGGCTATCGCCGGTGAACTTGTTCTTATATTTGTCGTTGTTTCTTTTATTATCGGGCTCTTGATGGAATATCTTCCTCCTACCCGTGTAAGAGATTTTCTATCCGATAAGTTAACGTGGCTGCAATACTTTCTTGGTGCCGGTCTGGGCGCGCTCACCCCATTTTGCTCCTGCTCCACTGTTCCCATAACCGCGGGATTACTGAAGGGTGGGGTTCCTTTTGGTCCCACTATGGCATTTCTTTTCTCATCACCGGTTCTTAATCCGATAATTATCGCTCTACTGCTTTCCTTACTTGGTCTTAAAGTTACTGTCCTTTATATTATCATTACATTTTTTGGTTCCATCACAATGGCCGCGACGCTTTCAAAGCTGGAGTTGGAAAAACAGGTTAAGCCTCTGATGAATCTCGAAACCTCCTGTTGTACGACAGGGGCAAATTCAGGCATCACAAACTTGAAATCCCACCCGGCGGCAACCGCTTGCTGTTCTTCAGAAGGTGCACAGCCCCTAACCTTAATAACACTGCCAACTGTTGAATCGTCATGCTGTACCCCCAACCTTGAAGCAAATGCTTCATCGCGGGCACCATTTAAGGAAAAGTTGAAAAGTGCATCACTATCAGCAGTTGATACTTTTAAGGGCGTGTTTTGGTATCTTCTGCTTGGCGCGGGTATTGGTGCTTTTATTTACGGCTTTTTCCCTCAGGATATGGTCGTCAAATTAGCCGGGCCAGGCAATTCTTTGTCCATTCCTATCGCGGCGGTAACTGGCGTACCTATGTATATCCGGGCAGAAACAATTATACCCATAAGCGCTGCTCTTGTGGGCAAGGGCATGGGTGTTGGAACAGTACTTTCGCTGATAATAGGTGGCGCGGGAGCAAGCATACCAGAATTGATTATTCTTAATTCCATGTTCAAAAAGAAACTGATTTTTGCTTTTGTGTTAACCGTTTTTGTAATTGCTGTTATAGCTGGTTATCTCGTTGATATTCTTCAATATTAATCAGATCAGTCCCAAAAGAACACCACCAAAAATTTACATGTTTAGCTTATTACAACAATTACCAAAACCGCATAAGGCAATTTATTTTGCAAAGATGTGCCGTTATTGTGCTGTCTTCAATTTAGCAACCCAATATCCACAGCTTTCCAGTGAAAGCCTATGATCTCCTATAGAAAAAACAAGACGATTACAATTTTTATTCAACACAGTTTTTTACCATTTTAAAGTTCTTGACACAATATGGCTATTTGGCTATATTGCCAAATAGATTGCGGATATTAAAAGATGAAAAAAACAGAAAAAACCATATACGAGGCACGGGCGAAAATAATCAAGGCCATCGCCCATCCCAGCCGCCTGCTGATAATCGAAGAGCTTCAGCGTCAGGAGCGGTGCGTGAACGAACTTACCGAGATGATCGGCGCGGACACTTCCACTGTCTCCAAGCATTTAAGCGTTCTAAAAAACGCCGGGCTGGTGGCTGATGAAAAAAGAGGAAATGCTATCTTCTATACTCTGCGCTGCCCCTGCATTATGGGATTCATGGGATGTGTGGAAGAGGTTCTTGCCGCCAACGCTGAAGATCAGAAAAACATTATGAAGGCGTGTAAAAAATAGGAGAAAAGCATGAAGATAGAAATTCTAGGAATCGGTTGTGCCAAATGTCATAAACTGGAAGAAATGGTGCGTGCTGTTGTAGCAAAAGAAGATATAAACGCGGATATTTCTAAAGTGGAAGATTTCAAAAAAATCATGAAATACGGGGTAATGACCACGCCCGCGCTGGTTATCGACGGCGAAGTAAAAGCCGCAGGTAAAATTCCTTCAGATGATCAAATCAAAAGCTGGTTGAAAGGTGAATCAATAAATAAGGAATAAATGGTCTCTCTATGACTGAATGTTGTGAAGAAGGCACTAAATTAATTTACTCCTGCACCGGTTCGGCAGATGTTGGTGAAATTGCTGACCGGATGGCGCGCAGACTGCGCGATGAAGGCTATACAATCATGACTTGTCTGGCTGGCGTGAGCGCGAAACTTTCCGGTTTTGTCCAGTCGGCGCTTGGCGCGAAATATTACAATTGACGGATGTTCTACTGTCTGCGCCAGAAAGTCACTGGAGCTTATTGGTGTTAACCCAAAACCCTATATCTTAACCGCCTTGGGACTGGAAAAACATGAAACGCCCGTGACAAAAAAGGTTATTGATGAAATTTTCGAAAAAATTATAAATAGCGAGGGCTTCCCCGCAGCAAAAATCTCTACAGTAACTAATAGCTTCTGCGGGATAAAAATATTAAATAAATAAAGGAGATTAAATGCCTTTAAGGTTAAAACGAATCGGATTTTTAGCGCTATTGGCAGTTTTTATTATCATCTTACTTTCAGCAAACTATCATTGCGCTCTTGCTCAGGAAAAGGACGGTAAAACAGCACCGAAAACGGAAAAATCTATTATGCCGCTGGTGACTTTTGTGGAAATCGGCTCCGTCAACTGTATTCCCTGTCGCGCGATGCAGCCGATTATGAAGGCGGTGGAAGAAGAATTCGGCGAGCAGGTTAATGTTGTTTTTCATGATGTATGGACGCCCAAAGGGAAAATAAACGCGGCAAAATATAATATCCGCGTAATTCCCACGCAGGTTTTTCTGGACAAGGACGGTAAAGAATATTTTCGTCACGAAGGCTATCATCCCAAAGCAGAGGTAGAAAGGGTCCTGAAAACGCAGGGGGTCAAATAAGTGCTTATTGACCTCTTTACCTGGCTGACGACGGCGCTAACGCAATCGCCAGAAATTGCTATCGTCGCGGCTTTTGTTTGGGGGATATTATCGGTAATACTTTCGCCCTGTCATATCGCCTGCATTCCCCTGATCGTCGGTTTCATCGACGGTCAGGGAAACATCAGCACAGGAAGAGCTTTTGTTCTTTCATTGCTCTTTGGATTAGGCATTCTCATTACGATTGGTCTAATTGGCCTGATCACGGGACTTGCAGGGCGTATGCTGGGCGACATTGGCGGTTACGGCAATTATTTAGTGGTGATTGTTTTTTTTGCGGTAGGCCTCAATTTGCTAGGCATTCTGCCTCTGCCTTTCATGGAGGGTGGAGCAAATCCTAACTATAAAAGAAAAGGTGTTCTAGCGGCTTTTATTTTGGGTCTTTTGTTTGGTATTGCATTAGGGCCTTGCACATTTGCCTACATGGCAACAATGTTGGGCGTAGTGTTTAGCATCGCGACAACACAAATGATGCTGGCAATGACATTTCTGGCGGCTTTTGCCATTGGCCACTGTGCTGTATTGGTTTTTGCGGGAACATTTACGGAAGTTGTGCAGCATTACCTGCGCTGGAGTGAAAAATCCAAAGGCGCGGAGATTCTCAAAAAGAGCTGCGGCGTCCTGGTCATTCTGAGCGGTATTTATCTTATTGGCCTTAATTTTGTGCAAGGATAACTAAATGAAGAAAAGAGTTTTATTTTTGTGCACATCCAATTCCTGCCGCTCGCAGATGGCGGAAGGGGTCACTAATCATTTCTTCGGCGATAAACTGGAGGCCTTTTCCGCCGGAACTCAGGCGTCTTACGTCAATCCTTTAGCCATTGAAGTGCTGAAAGAAATAGGCATCGACATTTCCGGTCATCGTTCAAAAAATCTTTCCGAATTCGACGGTCAGAAATTCGACTACGTGATTACGCTGTGCGGCGATGCCAATGAAGCCTGTCCCCTATATATCGGAGGAACAAAAAAGATTCACATCGGCTTTGACGATCCGGCTAAAGCCACGGGAAACAGTGAAGAAATCCATCAGGAATTCCGGCGTGTGCGTGACGAAATTAAAGAAAAATTAACCGCTTTTTGGTGCAAGGAAAAAATAATTAATATTAATTAAGGAGTCGTCTATGTCGGAAAATGTTGTGAAAAAATTGTCGTTCTTGGACAGGTTTCTAACGCTGTGGATTTTTATCGCCATCGGTGCGGGTATCGCCATGGGTTACCTGCTGCCGCAAGTTTCTGAATTCATCACCGGCCTGCAGGTGGGGACAACCTCCATTCCCATCGCCGTCGGCCTGATTCTGATGATGTATCCGCCGTTGGCCCGGGTCAAATACGAGGAGATGGGGAAAGTATTTAAAAACAAGAAACTCCTGGGTATTTCTCTTTTGCAGAACTGGGTAATCGGGCCGATTGTCATGTTTATTCTGGCTGTCATTTTTCTGCACAATTATCCCGAATACATGATCGGCGTCATTCTGGTGGGACTGGCGCGTTGTATCGCCATGGTCATTGTTTGGAATGAACTGGCCTGCGGGGACAGAGAACTGGCCGTAGGGCTTGTCGCCTTTAATGCCGTGGCGCAGGTGCTTTTCTACGCATTTTATATTTATTTCTTCATCACCGTCATGCTCAACTGGCTGGGGCTCGCCCAGTCAGTTAATATCGATATCTCCATGGCGGAATCGGCAAAAACGGTTTTTATCTATTTAGGTATTCCTTTTCTCGCCGGCCTAATCACCCGTTATTCAATAATTTATTGGAAAGGCGAAGAATGGTTTAATAATGTTTTTATGCCCAAGCTCTCACCTCTCACACTGGTTGCGTTACTCTTTACAATTGTGGTAATGTTTTCCACGCAGGGCAATAAAATAATCGAATCGCCTTTTGATGTATTTATTGTAGCGATTCCCCTGACCATATACTTTGTCATCATGTGGTTTGTAACGTTCTTTATCATCCGAAAAATCAGCGGCAACTATGCTCAAACCTGCGCCGTTTCCTTTACCGCGGGAAGCAACGATTTTGAACTGGCCATCGCCGTGGCCATTGCCATCTGGGGCATTGGCTCCGGACAGGCTTTTGCCACCGTCATCGGGCCGCTCATCGAAGTACCGGTATTAATTATTTTGGTGAATGTAGCTCTTAAATTCAAAAGAAAATTTTTCACCGAATAAAATTTTCAAGAAGGTGTTAAAATATAAAAGCAATGGAATCAATAAAACAATACCGTCATCCCATTACTGTCGCGTTGGCGCTGGTTGGCATCGGACTGATGCTCTACTATGATTACTGCGACACAGCCTGCAGTTATCTGCGCGGTGATATATTAGGCGCTGATCTCAAGTGGATCGGCATCGCTTATATGGCGGCTATCATCGCCTTTGCCTTCTTTCGGCAATCAGATTTTGTGCGCTCATTGCTCGCCGCCGGCATCGGCGTGGAAGTGTTTCTACTGTATTTTCAGTTACGTCAAAATGTTTTTTGCCCCTTTTGTCTGGCTTTTGCCGCAACAGTAATAATCACCTTCATTGTTAATTACGAAGCTTCAAAAGCCTGGCAGGAAAACCAGCTTAAGATGTGGGCTTATTTCCTGGGAGAGGTAAATTTTCCGATGTTTAAAATAAAAAGATTGCCGTTAGTCGTGATTGCCCTTATAGGGTATTTTTTTGTTTTCCTTACTTTTACCGGTTCAGCCACCCCGGCATACGGACAAGATAAGGCACCCTGCATTCCTTCGCTGGGTAGCGGTTCTTATGAGATTGTCATTTTTACAGATTATTTTTGCCCACCCTGCAAGCGAATTGATACCAAAGCCGAACCATTGTTTAAAGAATTACTAACATCGGAAAAGGTGAAGCTCATATTCATTGATGTACCTTTTGCTCGTTCGACACCTATTTATGCCAAATATTACCTTTATGCGTTTAATGCCAATAGCAGCGTAAACAATATTCTTCATGCCCGGAAGATTCTTTTTGACGCGGCTCAAACCAAGCGTATTCAGAAGGAAGATGACTTAGTTGCTTACCTTAAGGAACAGCAGATTACCGTGAAAATTATGGATGAAAAATCCGTCTTCCCGCTTTTAAGCTTAGTTATCAAAAAATATAAGGTGAACCAGACACCAACTTGCGTCATAAAATATTCCGACACGAGTGTAAAAAAATACATCGGCGAAGATGAGATATGGAACGGTCTTACAGAATTGAAGGCGTATTTAAAATAATAACTTAAAAGAGAAAAAATAATGAAAGAATGGCAAAAACTTTTTTGGATTGTCGCGATATTCTTAGGCGCTTACTACATTCCGTGGGAATCAGCCATAATCCGTCAATCCGGGCTGGAAGCATTCATGATGCTGCAGGAATACGCCCGCGAGCATGTGCTTACCTGTCTTGTTCCCGCTTTTTTTATCGCCGGAGCGATAGCGGTATTTGTTTCGCAGGCGGCGGTACTCAAATATTTCGGTGCGAAAGCCAATAAATTTTTATCCTATTCCGTGGCTTCCGTTTCCGGCTCGGTGCTGGCAGTTTGTTCATGCACCGTGTTGCCACTTTTTGCGGGAATCTACACGCGCGGCGCCGGCATCGGCCCGGCTACCGCTTTTTTATATTCTGGCCCGGCAATAAATGTTTTGGCTATTATTCTTACTGCCAAGGTTTTGGGCTGGCAATTAGGCCTGGCGCGCGCTATCGGCGCCATTCTTTTCGCTGTTATCGCGGGACTTTTGATGGCTTATATCTTCCGTAAAGACGACGCCAATCGTGAGAAAGGTGAAATCTTTTTGCCGGAAGAAGAAAAAACCAGGCCGCTCTGGCAAAACGGCCTCTATATGCTAACGATGGTGTTGATTTTAATTTTTGCTTCTTTCGCGAGGCCATCGGAAAGTGATTCTCAACTCTGGCAATCAATTTACTTTGTCAAGTGGTATCTTACTGCCGCGTTGCTGATTGTCCTGGCCGTGATGCTCAAAGCCTGGTTTGTAAAACGGGAACTTAAAGACTGGGTGAAATCCACTTGGGGATTCGCCCTGCAAATTCTTCCCTTACTTTTGGCGGGAGTTTTGGTAGCTGGATTTTTGCTGGGACGTCCCAGCCACCCGGCGCTTATTCCCGAACAATACATCCAGGCGCTCGTCGGCGGAAATTCATTTGCGGCAAACTTTTTCGCGTCAATTGTCGGCGCACTGATGTATTTTGCCACGCTCACCGAAGTGCCGATTTTGCAGGGATTAATCGGCTCCGGCATGGGACAGGGGCCAGCGCTGGCGCTTCTTTTAGCCGGCCCGGCTTTATCACTTCCCAGCATGATTGCCATTGCCAGCGTTATGGGCGTTAAAAAAACCGCTGTTTACTGCATAATTGTCGTAATTCTCTCGACTATTGCCGGTATGATTTACGGTTCATTCGTGCACTGAACAAAAAAACAAAAATCTCTCAGCGAGTCTTTTTAAACACGTGCAGCCTCAGCCACTTCTCCAGACCAATTATAGTGTAAACAACGAGCGCGATGGCGATGATCATTAACCAGTCTTTTCCGGAAATCGGCTGGCTTCCGAAAATCCTGTTCATCACCGGAGAGTAAGTGTAAAAGAGCTGAAGAATTATCATCGTGGTGCTGCCGAACAAAACCCAGGGATTGGTGAAAACACCTATTTTAAACATTGATTTGGTCAAAGAGCGGCAGTTAAACAGGTAGGCGAGTTCAATCATCACAAACAGATTTACCGCCACCGTGCGCGCCTCCGCCAGGGGATAGCCCTGCTGTTTTTGCCAGACAAAAATGGAAAAAACCGCCGCCAGCATCAGAAAAGAAACTCCCAGTATCCTTAATATCAGAATTACCGTAAGAATGGGGCTGTTCGGTTCACGCGGCGGATGATCCATGACATCCGGTTCACCCGGCTCAAACGCCAGCATCAGCCCCAAAAGAATCGCCGTGGTCATGTTAACCCACAAAATCTGGACGGGAAGAATAGGCAAGGTTACTCCAGCAAAAATCGCGGCCAGAATAACCAGACCTTCACCGCCATTTGTGGGTAGCGTCCAGGTAATGAATTTTACCAGATTATCAAATATGCGCCGGCCTTCCTCCACCGCGCGTGTGATACTGGCAAAGTTATCATCCGTAAGCACCATATCCGCCGCCTCTTTGGAAACATCCGTTCCGGTGATACCCATAGCAATGCCGATATCCGCCTGTTTCAGAGCAGGCGCGTCGTTGACGCCATCTCCGGTCATCGCCACAACATTATGGCGCGCCTGCAATGCTTCGACCAACCGCAGTTTCTGCTCCGGGGCAACACGAGCAAAAACAGAAGTTTCTTCCGCGGCCGCAATCAATTCTTCATCGGTCAGCTTTTCCAGTTCTTTTCCGGTAAGCGTAACCGGTTTTGCTTCGCTTTTTTCTTTTTCCTGCCCGATATTGAGCTGACGGGCTATTTCCTTCGCCGTAATCGCATGATCACCCGTGATCATCTTGACCATAATCCCCGCCTTATGACAGGAACGGACAGCCGCGATGGCTTCCGTGCGCGGTGGGTCGATCATGCCCTGCAATCCTAAAAAAGTCAGGCCGGATAAACAATCATCGATTTCGATATGCTTTTTATCGGTAATTTTACGCGCCAGCGCGAGCACGCGCAGGCCTTCGCTTGCCATTTGTTCCACTCTGGAGAGCAAATCATCTCTGTTTAAAGCGGCTCTGCCTTCTTCAATATAAATATTGTCCGAACAGGCATCCAGTATCTTTTCTACCGCTCCTTTGACGTAAATAATATTTTCATCGTCATTTTTTGTGTCGTGCAAAGTAGCCATGAACTGCCGTTCTGATTCGAACGGAATCTCGTCCAGGCGCGGCGTATCCGCTTTGGCCTTATCCGGTGTAAGGCCGGCTTTTCCTGCGACGGTAATAAGCGCGCCTTCGGTGGGATCTCCTTCGATCCGCCAGAGATTTTCCTCCTGAATAAGACGCGAGTCATTACACAATAGCCCGGCCAGCAAAGTTTCCTGAAGCGGGAAAGGCAATACCTCGCCAAGACGCTTGCCTTCATAAAGCAATGGGCCTTCCGGGGCGTAGCCATTGCCTTCGACATCATACATATTATTCGCCGTGAAGATTTTCTTAACGGTCATTTGATTTTCCGTCAATGTTCCGGTTTTATCTGAGCAGATTACAGTGGTGCTGCCGAGTGTTTCCACCGCGGGAAGTTTCCGGATAATCGCTTTTTTCTTGGCCATCCGATTTACACCGATAGCCAATGTTATCGTCACTGCCGCGGGCAGCCCTTCGGGAATCGCGCCAACAGCCAGAGCTACCGCCGCCATAAACATATCCACGGCGTTTTCCCCGCGCCATAGACCCACGGCGAAAGTTGCCGCGGCAAGAAAAAGAATCGCGATAAGCAACAATTTGCTGAAGGCAGCAATTTTTTTGGTTAATGGAGTAGAAAGGTCAGCCGCGGAAGCAATCAGTTCGGAAATACGCCCGGTTTCGGTTCCGTCACCTGTCGCCACAACCACCGCCCGTGCCTGGCCATAAGTCACCAGTGTTCCGGCATAAGCCATATTACGGCGGTCAGCCAGAATTGTTTCGGGATCGAGAATTTCTTCCTTTTTGATTACCGGGACTGATTCTCCTGTCAAAGCGGATTCATCTACCTGCAAATCGCGGCAACGCAGCAGCCGAACATCGGCCGGGACTTTGTCACCTGATTGCAGTTGAACAACGTCTCCCACAACAAGATTCACGGCATCTATTTCCTGCCACTTGCCGTCGCGCAAAACATTGGTATGGGTTGTCATCATTTGCCTCAACGATTCAATAGCCTTTTCAGCCTTTGACTCCTGCACAAAACCGATGATCGCGTTGACAATAACCACGCCGAAGATAACGGAAGAATCTACCCATTCCTGCAAAAACAAAGTTACAAAAGCCGCGGCAAGCAAAATATAAATCAACGGCTGATGAAATTGCAGAAGCAATCTCTGTAGGGCGCTTTTTTGTTTCTGCGCGGTTACCGTGTTGGGGCCAAACTTTTCTAACCGGTGCTTCGCTTCAAAAAGTGAAAGCCCCTTATCCGGATTAGTATTCAACAAAGTGGTGACTTCCAAAGAAGGGCAATGATGCCAGTGCTTACATACGATTGATTCCATAATTGTCCTTTCTTTTTTGTACTATAACCCCTTTCGCTGCGGGACAGTTACGAAGAAAACCATAAACTTCAGTGTTTCCCGTGATTTATAAAAGAATCATTGATAATACAGTGTCAGTCTATCTTAATGGAGATGATATTGTCAATAAAAACTGTTCTGAGTACATTCCGCCTGCTGCAGGCAGAAAATTTTTTCTGCGCTCCGTGATTATTTTCAGACAGCTTCTTCCGGATACATTTTTTTCATGCATTCCGGACAAAGGCCATGGCTGAATTGCAAATCGGCATGTTGGCTCAGGTATGCCTCCATCTGATTCCAGGAACCCTTATCATCCCTTATTTTTTTGCAACTGGCGCAAATAGGTATAAAACCGGCAATAGTTTTTATCTCTTTTTTTGCTTCAATCATTTCCTCCTCCACTCTCTGCGCCGTGAGAACAATCAATGCGATAACCAGAACGATATAAGCCGCGATGCTTCCCAAAAAGGTAATTTGATGAGAAAGTCCGGCCATTATCAAATCGGTCTCCATTTGAGCCTCAAAAAAATGGGAAAATATCAGAAAAAAAGGCCAAGCCAGGGACAATATCAGAAACCAGTACAAGACATAACTTTTTTTATGTAACACGCGCGGCAGATCACGGTGAACAATAATTACGATGACAATGCAGAGAAGCGCCTGAAACGAATAAAAAACAAAAGAGCGATAAATAAAAACAGGATGGAAATAGGTAAAATAAGAATAGAGTGCCACAAACAAAAGCATCAATAGCGAATAAAATTTAGAATATGGCCGCACCCCGGCAAAGCGGCTCAATCCGGCACTGATGAGCACAACGGAAAAAATAATAAACGTATTGCCCGCAATGATGGTCAGAAAATCCGGCAAAATATCCCGCAGGCTCAGCAGAAAAAGTCCCGTGGAATTTACCAGCGCCGCAAATATCCAATAAATAAAACCTTCATATGTTCTCTGCTTCCGGCGGATGTAAAGCATACACGCAAACAAAATAAGCGACGTGATACCCGAGACAAAAATAATTGTCCGCATGTCAAGAAAATTTTGCATGGCGTGCCAACTTATTTTAAAAGTTATTCACGGCAAAAAATGTTTTTAATGACCGCAGGATGAACAGCTTGTTGACGAACACGAGGCGCAACCGGAAGAACTTGATGCACCGGCGCTATCGGAACCGCCCTTGCCCAACGAAGCATATTTCCCACGCCCTACTTTGGAAATCAATTTATGGGTTTTTTTGGATTTACACTTAGGACAAACGGCATTGGGCTCTTCGCTCATACTCATAGTGAGAACTTCAAATTGCTTTTTGCACTTATCGCATTCAAACTCGTAAATCGGCATAATAATTTTTCCCACTGACTTTTTATGTAATTTAGTGCTTCAGCGACAAAATGTCAATACTTAGTTGGACGGCATGTCCTTTTTTAAAGGAAAAAATACTTTTAAAAATAAGCGTTTCCCTCCCGTCTGAAGAAAACCTTACAAACCGAGAAATTGGATTGCCACACCGCACAGTAATACGGCAGCACCGGCTAGCGCGTGCGTGTAGCGTTCAAGACGGCCAAACGGCAATAGTTTTATACCGGCGACAGAAGCAAGAACAATAGTAAGCATTGCGGATATAGTGACCGCACTAAAGATTACGCTGACCAAAATAACATGGAAAAAATGTCCCTGAGCCGCAGGATACATCAGAATAGGAATCAACGGCTCGCACGGGCCAAAAACAAAAATAGCGAATAAAATCCACGGCGTGATACTGCGAGTCCCATCATCCTCATGAACATGGACATGTTCCTCTGCGTGCACATGCTCATGCTTATGCACCTTACCGTCGCTGTGCGGATGCCAGTGTGTATGCGGTTTATTTCGATAAGCCTTGCGAATTCCCCATATAAAATAGACAAATCCAAAAGCAATCAGCGCCCATCCGGCAATGCTCCCGCGGATGGATTCCAAAGGCGCCAGGCTGGTGATGGACAGCCCAAAACCGATACCGATGAATCCTAAAATAACGGAACTGCCGACATGCCCCAAGCCGCAGAGGAACGTGATCCCCGCTGTTTTGAAAAAAGACCATTTGCGCGCTTTGGACATCACAATAAACGGCACGTAATGATCAGGACCAAAAAGCGTGTGAAAAAATCCAATAGTCACGGCCGCGGTAATCAGAATTCCCAGTTCCTGCGTCATTTTCTAAAAGCCTCCAGTTCTTGTCTCAACCACTTTATCCATTCTTCGATGCCCGCGCCGCTTCTACAGGAAATTTCCAAAATGGCCATGCGGGGGTTTAATGTCAACGCTCGCTTGCGCAGTGCGCCGATGTCAAAATCGCTAAGCGCAAGGTAGTCAATTTTATTGACCAGCAGTAAATCACTCACGGAAAACATCAAGGGATATTTCAGCGGCTTGTCGTCACCTTCGGGAACGCTGAGAATCATCACATTTTTGTGCGCGCCTGTATCAAATTCCGCCGGGCAAACCAAATTACCGACGTTTTCTATAATGATTAAATCAAGATCATTGCCGACAAGCGCATCCAATCCCTGCGTAACCATTGCAGCGTCCAAATGGCAGAAGCCTCCCGTGCGGAGCTGAACGGCGGGAATACCGGTTGCCGCAACTTTTTCCGCGTCAACAGTCGAATCGATATCTGCTTCAATAACACCAATATTCACGCTGTCTTTCAACGCTTCCACCGTGCGCAGAATAAGACTCGTTTTACCCGAACCCGGAGAGGACATCAGATTCAGAAGCATCGTTTTTTTGCGCTTGTATTCGTCACGGACAGACGCAGCCTGCCTAATATTATCAGCAAGAATTTCTTCCTTAACTTCAATGAGCTTGATTTCCGCCACTACTGCACCTCCATTGTCTTTATATAATACTCTCTGCCGGAAAAAAACGTGGCCCGATCCGCCCCGCAGGCAGGACAGACAAGATTGTCCATCTGCGCCACTTCCACTTCATAGCACGTTGAACATCCATCGCACTGCATTATTACCGGCGTTCTTTCTATTTTCAGTTTCGCTCCCTCGGCAATTGTGCCCTTACTTAAATAGTCAAAATACCGCTGAAGCCATTCGTCCTGCAAATCGCTAAGTTTGCCTATTTGCAGGTTAACAGAAATAATCTTCTCTGCCTTGTTCATCGCGGCATGTTTCAGGACAACATTCAGGATGCTTTCCGTTACCGGCATCTCGTGCATCAGGCAAACACCTTTCCTTTTTCTTGATAAACATTTTTCAGGCCGTCCGGTCAAGCATCTTTAACTTCTTCCTTAGCCGAGCGACATTCTCCTCCACACTGTACGCCGTCATTAAATCGCTTCAACCCGGCAGGGAACATAACGGTGCATGGGCGTTCCGAACTGGTCGCGGTGTGTGTTCTTCGTCAGCCGGTTCACGTTCGCGCCATATTTGACGCCGCTGTAAACCAGACCGAAGCCATGCGGGATAACCACATGGCCGGGGCGCGCCGTGTCGGTGATTTCCAATTCAATTTCTTCCGATCCTGCCTCCGTGGTGAGGCGAACTTGCTGACCGTCCTTTAAATTAAGGACGGAGGCATCATTCGGGTGCATGGCTAGCGTACAAGCGCGCTTGCCTTCGTTCCAGGCGGGATCGCGCATCAGCGTGTTGGCGTTTTTGTCGATGTGCTTTCCCGCCATCAAAATAAGCGGATAGCCGGCAGACAGGCTCAGTGCTTTTTCTTCCTTTTCCGCTCTGATACTTTGCAGTTCATCAATCAGCTCCGGAATGTGCAGGTTGATTTTGCCGTCTTCGGTTTTCACTTCCGCAAAATTATTGTCCGGATCGAGCTTTCCCACCCAGATGCCTTCGGGATGATCGATAATCTGCTGAAACAGTTCTTCGCCGAGAGCCAGACCTGATTTGAACCCGGCCTGGACGGCATTTTTATATAATGATTTGGGGGCGGTCTGTAGCATGCCCCACAACGCTGCCAGATGGACGGAGCCCAGGATCCTGCCCAGTGTCTTCCCCAAAATAAAAGGCATGGCCTTGAGTGCTTTCGGCTCTGCCACCGCATAATCCATTAAAGCTTTTCCAAAGGCAACTCTGCTTTCATATGCGGCCTTGTAGAGACTATCCGGAATCGGCGGAATCAGCCCCAGCTTATCAGCAAGCCGTAAATGAATTTCCCCCAGCTCCAGTGTCTCTCCTTCCGGTTCGAGAATCGGCCGACGCATCTGGAAATAGATACCCGGATAGGTCATGGGGAAGAATGTGCTATCCCAGGATTCATAACCAGTGCGTGACGGGAGCACATAGTGAGACAACGCGGCGGTCTCCGTCATGGCGACTTCACCCGTCACCAAAAGATCCAACCGCTGAAATGCCTTTTCATAAGCCGTCGTGTCTGCGTACGAGCGCAGCGGATTGGATTGCGTGACGAATACGGCCCTGAGCCTTTCGGGGTGATCGGATAGAATTTCTTCCGGCATGACATTGGGCGGGAAGGAACCGCAAACGGGGAAAGCATTGGTGGTCATTGTGCGCCAGATTTTGGGGTTTCGTTCATCCGTGTGCGGTCCGATGGGCATCATGTGGCCGTTGATCACGTTGCCGCCGGG
>DIEW01000020.1:0-5392 GCA_002418825.1 Syntrophaceae bacterium UBA5764
GTCCTGGTCATTCTGGGCATTCTGGCGGCGGTGGCGGTGCCGAAGTTTGTGGATATGCAGGGAGAAGCGCAGGAATACGCGGTGGAGGGAGCTCTGGGCGCCCTGGCATCGACTGCTTATATGCAGTACGCCTACGCTCTGTTGCAGTCGCCTTCCACGACGACATATACGCCGGACCCCAGCGCGGTTACGGTAGGGGAATTTAGTGGCGAGATTTCAAATGTCGGCGGTGTGGTAACTATCGAGGTTACGGGTGGACCGGACTGGTGGAGCACGAATATCGCGAATAATTCAAAATCCTTTAGCTTGTATTGATAAGGTTTAGTAACTTTTCCAATACATGTTGCGCATATTCTTTGGGCGGGTTTGTTTGCCAAAAGATGTCTGCGCAAGCGTGAATGAATGAATGAATGAGATAACATATTGAATACTAAAGACTTTTTGAGGAATCAAAAAGGTTTTACGCTCATTGAGATGATTGCCGTCCTGGTCATTTTGGGCATTCTGGCCGCGATGGCCGTGCCGCGCTACATCGAACTGCAGGAAGAAGCGCGCCAGTATGCCGTGGAGGGCGCGTTAGGAGCGCTGGCGGCGACGGCATACATGGATTACGCCTACAGATTATTGCAATCGCCCGCTAACACCGAATACATGCCGACGAGCAGCGAAGTTGGCATAGGCGACTTTTCTGGGAAGATTGAGGCGGATAACGGGGAAGTAACGCTGACCGTGACCGGCGGTCCCGTCTGGCTGGATACGGGCGCGTCTTACCTCACAAAGACGATTAAACTTTATTAAATATGTTTAAAGAGGTGTAAAATCGTGAAAAGAAAAAAATTGTTGGGAAACCAGAAAGGTTTCACGCTGATTGAAATTATCGCCGTGTTGATTATACTGGGCGTTATCGCGGCGGTAGCCGTGCCCAAGTTTGTCGATATGCAGGCGGAGGCCCGCCAATACGCCGTCGAGGGAGCGCTGGGCGCCCTGCAGTCAACGGTGACGATGGACTATGCCAAACAGCTGCTGACCACGCCGTCAACTACGACCTATACACCAACGGCCAGCCAGGTTGTCGTGGGTGAATTTACCGGAACTATTGCCAATGCCGCCGGTGCGGTGACCATTACTATTACGGCGGGTCCGTCATGGTTCAGTACCAGCGACGGGACGAATTCAAAGTCATTCCAGTTGTATTGATAAATCAAATATACGGAATCGCATGACCGCGACGGTGACTTTTTGCCGCGCAGCTGGCGCAAGCACAAAGAAAAAAAGAGATAGCCGGTTTTTTCGCGGCCGGCTATCTCTTTTATTTTGATGACCATGGGGAAGGAAAAATTCAAATCATCGCCTTTTTTGATGAATGCCGTTTTGATGGCGGCAATCGTGGGATGCATTGTTCTTGCCTACTGGGGTCTTCATCAGCATGAGTTTCTTAATTTCGACGATGACCTTTATGTCCAGAGCAATCAGCACATCAGAAACGGCTTGAGCTGGCAAAATTTCAAGTGGGCGTTCGGGTTTAACGACAAATGCTACTGGCATCCCCTGACCTGGCTTTCGCTGATGCTGGACTGCCATTTGTTCGGCCACAAGCCCGGACCGCTTCTTTTGGGAAATCTCGTCTGGCACATTCTCAACGCTCTTCTTTTATTTCTGATTCTGCTGAAAATGACCGGTGCCCGCGGCAAGTCAGCGCTGGTGGCCTTATTTTTTGCCCTTCATCCGCTTAACGTGGAATCCGTCTCCTGGATGGTGGAGAGGAAGGCCGTCCTGAGCGGTTTTTTTCTGCTTTCCGCCTTATACGCCTACGTCTTTTACACGCAGAAAAAAAACCAATGGCTGTACGGGTTGATTCTGGCTCTTTTTGCCCTGGGGCTGATGGCCAAGCCGGTAATTATCGTCTTTCCGCTCCTGCTTTTGGCGCTGGATTACTGGCCGCTCGCCCGATTCAAGATTCCTGCCGCCGGCGGCGGGACGGCGTCGAAACTGCGCGGCTGGCTGCGGGAATTTGCCGCTTTTTTCCGTCTGAATTCACGCATCATCATCTGGGAAAAACTGCCTTTGTACGCGCTGTCCATGATTTCCGTGTTTATATCCATGCTTTCGCTGATGGAAGAGGGAGGCGTTGTTCACTATAAAGTCATACCTTTTTATCTGCGCGTCGCCAATTTCTTTACTTCCATTTTGGAGTACCTACGCCTTATTTTCTGGCCGGTGGAATTATCCATTTATTATCCTTTTCCCCAGCAAATTGTCCCCATGTATTTTCTGGCGGCACTGCTTTTTGCCGTCGGCGCGACCGTTGTCGCTTTTTACCTGCGCAAACAGCGGCCGTGGCTTCTTGCCGGCTGGTGCTGGTTTATTGTCGCTTTGCTGCCCGTGAGCGGACTGATTCAGGCGGGGCTTTGGCCGGCCTTTGCCTGCCGGTTTATGTATCTTCCCCTGATAGGATTTTTTATCCTGCTGGTTTGGGAAGTGGACGAGAGATTGAAGGGACGTTACGCGGATTTTTTGAAAATCGTTCTCTGTGTCGCGGCCGTAATTTATCTCGCTTTTCTGACCAGAATACAGAACACTTACTATTCCAACAGTTATTCTTTATTCAAAAGGTCTCTGGAAGTGGTTGAAGACAACGCCCTCGCGTTGAATAACATCGCCGTGCATTTCGGCTATCTGGGACGCCATGATGACGCCATGAAATATCTGGAGCGGGGAATCAAGCTTTACCCGAAGTCGCCCGGATTTTACCATAATTACGGGGCCAGCCTGGTGGCGAAGGAAGAAGATGAAAAAGCCGTTTTTTATTTTCAGCAGGCGGTTAAACTGGACCCGAAATATTACAAAGCGTACGTCAGTTTGGCGATGATCCGCAGCCGTCAGGGCGATAACAAAGAAGCGCTGCAGTTTTTGGACAAAGCCAGGGAAATAGAGCCGGACGATTTCGGTGTTCGGATTAGTTACAGCGATATATTGGCGAAACAGGGCAGGCATGAAGAAGCTATATCTCATCTTATATTTGTGCTGGATAAAGATTCCCGCCACATTCCCGCCCGTCTCCATCTGGCGCAAATTTATCAGAATAGAGGTCTCCATAAGGAGGCGCTGGCCCAGTACGACATTCTGGATAAGACGGTGCCGGATAAAAAAGGGTTTGTTTATTACAAAATGGCCGGGGTGTACGCGCAGCGGAAAAATTATGAAGAATCCCGCCGCCTGCTGGAAAAAGCTTTAAATGACGGCTTTGACGTTTTCGACCTTTTATCGGAAGATAAAGACTTCAAAAACTTCCGCGGCACCGCGTATTACCGGCAGCTTTTAGAAAAACGGAAAAAATAGCATACTCTCTCCGCAAAAGGATGCAGGCAGAAACGACGGTTACGGCAGCAGTTGCGGGTTTCTTTTTTTCGGCTTACCCAAAAAGGATTAAGCTCGGCCCTCGATTTCTTTTTCTTGACGATACGAATCAAATGGTTTATGCGAGCCCAAAGACACATAAATTACAAGGCATTTTCTTTTGGAGCAATAAGCGCAAGTGATTCCGACAGGACAGATTTTGTATCCGCAGCTGCTGGATATTCGTGATAAAAATCTGGTTATTCAAGAAACAAAATACACCGTTTCTTCCATCAAACCCCAGTTTGATTTCCGCCATTTCGAACGTGCTTTGCACGATATTGAAAGGCTTTTCCGCGGTCATTATCCCGGATTCCGCGCCTGCAATACCGATTATCACGATTTCCGGCATACACTGCATGTTTTGCTGGCCATGGCCCGCCTGATGCACGGCGCGGCGCTGGAGGGAATGAGTTTTACCGAAAAGGAAATAAACCTGGGTCTAATCAGCGCGCTGATGCATGATACCGGTTACATCCAGCCGAAGGACGATACCGAAGGGACGGGCGCGAAATATACGCTTGTGCACGTCAGAAAAAGCATTTTGTTCGTCCGGAATCATTACCGCAATGACGGGTATTTTCAGGATGAGTTGGCAAACTTCAGCGACATAATAAATTGCACGGCCATCAGCGTCAGCATGGACAGCATAAGGTTCGCCTCGGCCAATATGGAAGTTTTGGGCAAAATGCTCGGCACGGCGGACCTGCTGGGACAAATGGCCGACCGTCTTTATCTGGAAAAGCTGATACCGCTTTTTAAGGAATTTGAGGAGGGCAAGGTGCCCGGGTTCGCCAGCGAATATGATTTGCTTAAAAAAACATCAAATTTCTATCATGTCGCCCAAACCCGTCTGAAAAAGGATTTGGGCAATGTTCAGCGCTTCATGGTCTCTCATTTCCGGGACCGGTGGAATATGGAGAAAAACATATATCAGGAAGCAATCGATGGAAATATAAACTACCTGAGATTTGTTCTTAAGCACAACGAGAAAAACCTCGGTATTTTCCTGCGGCGCAATGCCGTAACGATGCAGTAAATTGTCCCCGTTAATGCGTTGACTTTTTTAAGGCATATGCTATCTTCCACAAAGGGTGAGCGCATATTTTTGCGAGCAGGCAAAGGAGGAAGAAAGTGAAAATATCGGTCAGAAAAGGAATACTGGCGCAGACAAAAAGCGAAGCGATAATTCTGCCATTGTTTGAGGAGGAAAAAAAATTAAGCGGTTTGGCGCGTCAGGTTGATGAAAAACACGGAGGCCTAGTCACTGAGCTTATACGCGCCCGTGATTTTGAGGCAAAACCGTCGCAGGTTTCTGTCGTTTACGTGCCGGGATTAAAGCCGGCGAAACGAATTGCGCTTGTCGGTTTGGGCAAAAAAAAGGAATTCAAGCTGGATACACTGCGCGGCGCTTATGCCAAAGTCATGCAGAATCTGCGCGCCATTAACGTTACGCAGGCGGCGACGTCCCTGGATTTCAATATGATTCCCGGTCCGAAAGAGAAGGTAGCGCAGGCGGCGCTGGAAGGAGCCGTGCTGGGCCTTTATCAATATACGCAGTTTAAAACCGTGGAGCGTGAAAACATAAAAAACATCAAACAGCTGGATTTTATTGCGCCGGCGGGGGATTATACTTTGCTGGAGAATGTGGCAAAAAAAGTCCGTATCCTTGCCGGGGCCGTTTATTTCACCAGGGATTTGGTATCCGCGCCCGCCAATGAAATGACGCCAGGCATCATGGCGCAAAAGGCGCGGTCAGTAGCCCGCAGAAAAAATGTTTCCTGCAGAGTGCTGGATAGAGCGGCGATGAAAAAAACGGGCATGAACGCTCTTCTGGGTGTCGCTTCCGGCAGCGCGCAGGAACCAAAATTTATTATTCTGGAATATTCGGGCGGCAAGAAAGGAAACGCGCCGATTGTGCTTGTCGGCAAAGGTCTCACCTTTGATAGCGGCGGCATCAGCATAAAGCCCGCGGAAAAAATGGATGAAATGAAAA
>DIEW01000020.1:5451-6563 GCA_002418825.1 Syntrophaceae bacterium UBA5764
CCGCCACGGAGAACATGCCGGGCGGCAGCGCGCTGAAACCCGGCGATATTTTAAAATCATATTCAGGTAAAACAATTGAAATCGTCAATACGGACGCGGAAGGCCGTCTGATATTGGCTGACGCTCTGTCTTATGCCTCCAAATTTAAACCGCAGGCAATCATCGAAATCGCCACGCTCACCGGCGCCTGCGTGGTTGCTTTGGGTGACGATGTTATCGGCATGCTGGGAACCGATGAAAAACTTAAATCTGAAATCAGCCAGGCCGCGCGGGAAAGCGGGGAACTGGTTTGGGAACTGCCGCTGTGGGACATTTATTCCGAGCAAATCAAAAGCGACATCGCCGATTACAAGAATAGCGGCGGGCGGGCCGCCGGCACCATTACCGCCGCAATGTTTCTGAGCAAGTTCGTCGGAGATTTCCCCTGGGTGCATCTGGATATTGCCGGGCCCGCCTGGTTCGAAAAGGACAGACCCTATATTCCCAAAGGAGCCTCGGGAATTCCGGTGCGGCTGCTGGTTGAGTTTTTGAAGAAACGGGCAGGAAAATAAAATCCGTCGTCTTTTTTCCACAGGCGACTCGTCGCGCCGCGATTGTATAATCCGATTTTTTAGGGCTGAAAAATGGCGCTTCTGGAAGTAAAGGATCTGACGACCGTATTTGACACGGTACAGGGAAGGATTAAGGCCGTGGATTCGTTGTCGCTGAGCGTCGATTCCGGCGAAACGCTGGGCATCGTCGGCGAATCGGGCTGCGGGAAAACAATGCTTGCCCTTTCCATCATGCGGCTTGTTCCCGGCGTCGGTAAAATAATCCAGGGCGAAATATTGTTTTCCGGAAAGAATTTGCTGACGCTTTCGGAAAAAAAAATGCGGGAAAAACGCGGCAGCGAAATATCAATGATATTTCAGGAACCGATGACTTCTCTAAATCCCGTCTTCCGCGTGGGCGAGCAGATTGCCGAGGTTATTCGCCTGCATAAAAAAATTCCGTCTCGCGAAGCGGTGGAAATGGCCGTGGAACAGTTGCGCGAAGTGGGGATTCCTTATCCGGAAAAAAGGGCGCGCGATTACCCGCATCAGCTCAGCGGCGGCATGCGCCAGCGCGTGATG
>DIEW01000006.1 GCA_002418825.1 Syntrophaceae bacterium UBA5764
CTTTCCGCCCCGTGAAGGAAATATTGTGGTCAAGGGCATCCCCGTAGGGCAAATGAAGCGCCGGGATCTTGCCCGGATCATCGCCGTGGTTCCCCAGGAATCACCTCCTGTCTTCTCCTTTCTGGTGCAGGAGGTCGTCCTCATGGGACGGGCACCCCATTTGGGACCCTGGCAGTTTGAAGGGGCAAAAGATTATGCGGTTGTCAACCGGGCCTTGGTCATGACGGATACCCTTCATCTGGCCCACCGGCCCCTGGATCGCCTGAGCGGCGGCGAGCGGCAGCGGNNGCCCGGGCCCTGGCCCAGGAACCGCGAATCATGCTTCTCGATGAACCGACGGCCTTTCTGGATATCCGGCATCAGGTGACATTTTTAAATCTTATCAGAATGTTAAATATAAATGAGGGCCTGACGGTCCTGGCCGTCACCCACGACATCAACCTCGCCGCCCTTTATTGCGATCGGATCATCCTCTTGGGGAAGGGAGGGATACAGGTCATCGGTTCTCCCGCCGATGTGGTGACGGAAGAACATATGCAGGCGGTTTACAACACCCCGGTCTTTGTCGATCGGCATCCCGTCACCGGCGTGCCCCGGGTGACGCCAAACATAGCATCAGTCATCGGAAAAAGAGACTGATCCAAGAGAGTCCTTCGGATAACGGAAGCCGGTGAGATGCCGGCGCTGCCCCGCAACTGTGAGCGGAACGAAATCCACGGTATGCCACTGGGGTTCCCCGAGGAAACCCGGGAAGGCGTGGAAAGTAGGATGCCGCAAGCCAGGAGACTTTACGGTGGTTCAACTTACTTTAATCCCGAGGGGGAAAGGAGAAGTTCCATGAAAAAGTTATTTGTTCCCATTCTATTTATCTTACTTGTTTTTTCCGCAATATCATCAGCTGAAGAAAAAAATGATGAGCAGCCTGTTGTAAAACTGCAGGAGGTTGTGGTTACCGCCACGCGTGACGAGCAGGAAATCCGCAAAACACCGGCTAATGTAACGGTAATTACCTCGGAAGAAATTGAAAAATCAGGAGCGACCACTGTTGTTGAGGTGCTGGACAAACTGGAAAGTGTTTATTTCCGTTCTTATAGCGGTAATTCTTCGCAGTCCGTCATTGATGTGAGAGGCTTTGGCGGAGAAAATCCTTATGGCAAAACTGTGATTATGCTCGACGGCAGACGATTAAACAGGGCAGACATGGCCTCGATTAATTGGCTGCAGATGCCCGTGAACAACATCGAGAAAATTGAAATTGTCCGTGGTCCGGGCAGTGTTCTTTACGGTGATGCAGCCATTGGCGGTGTTATCAATATCATAACAAAAAAGGGCGAGGGTAAGCCAACAGTGAATACTTCAGTAATCGAAGGAAGCTACGGCCTGCACAACGAAAGCGTAGGCATTGTTGGGGCGACGGGTAAATGGACGTATGCTGTAACCGGTGAAAATAACGCGATTGATGGCTATAGGGATCGTTCCGAATATAAAGCGTTGGGCGGCGGTTTCGATTTGGGTTACGCGGCGCATGATTTGTTCAATGTTTCGCTCGGCGCGTCTTTTAACCGGATTGATTATCAGTTGCCCGGAGCTTTGACGAAAACACAAATGGAACAGAACCGGCGCCAGTATCAGCCGGGATGTAATGATGATGACGGACGTGACAATTTTACCAATGTTAATCTTGGCGTAAAATCCTTCTGGGGGTCTTTGGGGCGGTTTGAAGCGAACTTTCTTTACGGAAGAAAAGATTTGCAAATTAATATGTCATCCTGGTTCACATATGCAGACACGGCATCTGATATTTATGGTATTTCTCCAAAATATGTGCTCGAGAAAGAAATATTCGGATTCAGAAATAAGCTTGTGGCCGGCTTGGATTATTATAATGAGCCTTATAAAAAAGAATTTTTCACTACCCGTGAAAGGACATTTAAAAACAGCATGGCCGATTTAGAGCGGGAAAGCATCGGATACTACATACGTGATGAATTAAGCATTTTAAGAAACCTGATTTTAAGTGCCGGTTATCGGTATGAACGCACGAAGATTGAAGGAACATTAAATGATGTCTTCGCGCCCGGCAATAATTTTGATAGTGAAAAAACATACACCTCACAATCCTACGAAGCGGGGATCACCTGGCTTTGGGGCAAAAAATCTAGATCATTTGTCAAATACGCAACGGTTTACAGGATTCCTTTTCTTGACGAGATTGCGGGATTTAACGGCGCCGGCGGTGGCTTTCTCACGACGCTGGAGCAGGAAAAAGGAAAGAACATGGAAGCGGGTACGGAATACTGTCCGTGGGACAATCTGAAAATAGGCTTAACTCTTTACCGAATCGACATGAAGGATGAAATAGAGTATGTTGGTTTTTTCCCGACAGGTTATAATCAAAATGTCGGTAAAACCCGGCATGAGGGCGTGGAGACCTATTTTTCCTATCTCTGGCCGCAATATTTTAAAATTTACGGCAATTTCACCTACCATAAAGCCACGTATGAAGACGGGCAGTATAATAAAAAAGAAATACCGATGGTGCCCCGATATTTGGCAAATGCTGGTCTGGAAATTTATTTGCCTTACAACATAATGTTGAAGCCGGAAGTCAGTTATGTGAGTAAAGCCTATCTCTCTGGCGACTATGACAATAATGCCGAAAAAATTGATTCCTATACGCTGGTGGATGTTTATCTGCAATATAAACCGGCTTTGGGCAGATTGAGCATGACCGTGTTTGCGGGTATAGAAAATCTTCTGGATGAGGAGTATTCATCATTCGGTCTGGACTACGAGCAGTGGGGTATGCCTAATGCTTATTATCCCATGCCTGGTAGAATTTTTAAGGGAGGCGTCTCTTTTGAATTTTGATATTGCTACTTAAAAATTCATATATCTGAAGATATGGCGGGGGAAAATATTTTCTCCCGGCCATATCTTTTAAAAATCTATTGTATCAAGCATAATTTTATAGCATTAAATTTACATTTAGTTTAGTTATATTCCGGCAAGCGGTACGGTTAAGTAAAGCTGAAATGTATTGTGGGAAAATGTTTGTAATGTTGAAATCTGAAAATTGAAAAATATTCTACAAGAATTTATGCCAGCAGACAGGAAACCGATAAAAGGAATTGTTTATGCGGCGCTTTTCGGCGCGCTTACCGCCGCGGGAGCGTTTATCATCATCCCCGTGCCGCCCGTGCCCATCACCGCGCAGACATTTTTTCTCAATGTTGCCGCCTCTCTCCTCGGCGGTCCGCTGGGCGCAACCAGTCAGTTTATTTATGTAATGCTGGGGGTGGTAGGGGTTCCGGTTTTTGCCGGCGGTAAAGCCGGGTTAGGTGTTCTTTTCGGACCTACCGGAGGATATTTGATCGGCTTTATTGTTGCGGCCTTTGTTATCGGAATACTGGCAAAGATGAAAAAAGATACGGGCGTTTTCTGGTATATTTTTTCCATGCTCATTGGTATGGTGATCATAGATGCATTTGGTACCATCCAGCTTTCTCTTGTGGCCGCGTTAAGTTTAAAAAAGGCGTTCGGTGTTGGTGTTTTGCCGTTTCTCCCTGGCGATATAACTAAAATTGTTCTCGCTGCGATAGTCTCTTCAAAACTGAAAGGACGAATAAAAATTTAGGATTGTTCTGTGATAAGTTTTAAAAATGTTCATTATCGTTATGAACCTGAAGGAATAGAAGCGCTGCGAGGCGTTTCACTGGAAATAAAAGATCATGAACATGTCGTGTTAATCGGGCCGAACGGCTGTGGAAAAACCACGCTTATTCAGCACCTGAACGCTTTATTGCTGCCTGCGGTTGGCTCGGTTACGGTTGATGGTTTGGATACGCAGCAGGCGCATAATCACGCCAAAATCAGAACGCTGGTGGGGATGGTTTTTCAAAATCCTGATAATCAAATTATCGGCACGACTGTCGAGGAAGATGTTGCCTTCGGGCCGGAAAATTTGCGCCTGCCGCCGGCGGAAATCAGGAAAAGAGTGGCAGAAGCCCTGGACAGGGCCGAAATCGGCGATTTGTCCTTGCGCAATATTGAAAACTTATCGGGAGGCGAGAAAAGGCTGGTGGCTATTGCGGGAGTTCTAGCCATGCGACCGCGGTACATTGCCTTCGATGAGCCTACGGCTTTTTTGGATCCGGCGGCTGCTGATCGTGTCCTGGAAATTATTGATAAACTGCGCCAGGAAGGAATAGGTATCATTCATATTACACATAATATGGCGCAAGCGGCGTTAGCTGAGCGGGTTGTCGTGATGAATAGAGGAATTATATTTCTTGATGGCACTCCCCGGGAAATTTTTGGAAAAGCCGATGAATTGCAACAAATCGATATCCTCCTGCCTCAGGTAACTCAAATTTTAATCAAGCTGCGAAAATCAGGCTTGCCCGTGTGCACGGATATCGTGAATGTTGACGAGGCCGTCGGTCAGATACAGGGATTGATTAAAAAAGCGTGAGTTTGCCTATGTATGACACAGGGACGTTCATTGCCGGGCAAACCCTTATTTACAAACTTGATCCGCGCGTAAAATTGGCTTTTACTGTCACGTTAAGTATTTTTATCTTGTGGGCATCGCCCCTGCCGATTTTTTCCCTCGGCGTAATTTTGCTTCTTACGGCGTTGACAAACGGCATCACCCTGCGAACGGTTGGGCAATCTGTGAGACCGCTTTTGCTTTTTATTATATTAATTTTTCTGGCGCATGCCCTGTTTGCTTCTGAAGTTGAAGGCGCTTTGTTTGTTTCCTATTTGGGGATTTCACTCGGCGGTATACAGGGCGGATTTATTGCCGTATGGCGTTTTTTGTGTTTGATTGTCGCCGCGGTCTTGTTAACCATGACTACGGCACCTTCCCGGCTCGTTGCGGCGATTAAGTACTTTTTGCATCCGTTGAAATTTCTGCGCGTACCGGTTGAGGACATTGCGGTGATGATTACGCTGGCACTCAGGATGATGCCGGCTTTACTGCTGCAAAAAAAGAAAATAGAGAGGGCGCAAATAGCGCGGGGTGGCGGACTGCGCCGGTTTGGTCTTTGGGTCCGCGCTAAATATTTTCTTTCGTTGGTGTTGGGTGTTCTGCTCGGCACTTTCCGGCGTGCCGATGAATTGGCTTTGGCTATGGAGGCAAGGGCCTACGCGCGGGGAGAAAGAACATCAGCAGTAGAATTGAAAATAAGACAAGTTGATTATCTCGCTATTTTGTTATTTTGTTTGATGATCATTATTTTTATAGCATTAAATCTTTTTTTAAGTTAAATTACATTTCATGAACATAAAATGGTTTTTGGTGGATACGGTTCAAAAATGGACGCGCGCGGTTGAAGATATTGGAAAAGCTGCTATCCTAAGCATTGACACGGAATATGATTCATTCCGCTATTTCAAGGAAAAACTCTGTTTGCTTCAGATTCATGCCTGCGGCACAACTTATATTTTTGACCCGCTGAATGGGTTTGATTTGTCTTTTTTAGGGAATTTTTTTCATAATCGGCAAATATTGAAAATTCTTCACGCCGCGGATAACGATATTCGTCTGCTCAAAAGAGACTATTCGTTTGATTTTGAAAATATTTTTGACACGCACCGGGCAGCTCTGCTTTTGGGATTCAGGCAGTTGTCTCTGGACAGGATGATTGTGCAATTCGTGGGGATTGAGTTGAAAAAAAACAAGAAGGTGCAACGTTCGCGATGGGACATGCGTCCGCTGACCGATGAACAGCTTAACTATGCCGCGCAGGATGTCGCTTATTTGTCTGCGCTTTACGAGAAGCAATTAATACGGTTAAGAGAAAAAAGTCTGGAAAATGAAGCGCTGAAAGCATTTTCTAAAATAGCGTCCTGTAATTGGCGTGAAAAAATCATTGACCGTCTTGGATACACAAAGGTACAGGGTTATAAGTCTCTCAGTCAGAAGCAAAAGGAATTTTTCAGGAAGCTCTATTTCTGGCGATTTCGCCGGGCGAAAGAAGAAAATCGCGCCGTTTTTATGTTTCTGCCCGACAAAACAATGCTTGAGCTCGCACAAAACCCTCATAACCTTCATGAATGTTTAAAACCGGAAAAGCTTGAACGATATGGTACCGAACTGAAAGAGATAATCAAAAAATATTCGGCGTAACCGTCGGTAAACCGTTAGTGGGAATTCAGTCGCCGATTAACGCGCCGAAAATTTCACTCAGCGCCGGATGCGGGATCACCCATTGACGTAATTGTTTTTTTGTCATTCCGTTGGATATGGCCAGAGTCAGAGGAGAGATAAGGTCCGCGGCATTATTGCCGCAGATGGTGGCGCCGGTTAACTTATCGTTCCGGAAAAATGCTTTAACGAATCCTTTATTTTCCAATTCCATGCGCGCGACAGCGTTGGTGCTGTAGTCGGATTTGATTATTTGCACGTCCGCGTCTTGTTGAATAATGCCGATGCGCGCTATTTGCGGATGACCGTAAACAACGGACGGAATGAGGTTTTCGTTGTATACATATGAATCAAATCCGCATATATGCCTCGCGGCAACTTTACCCTGCATTGTTGCCCGATGAGCAAGCATCAAACCGCCGGTGACATCTCCGACAGCATAAACGCCGTTGACATTTGTCATCATGTTTTTATCGATTTTTATTCCTGTGTTTGTATATTCGATTCCCAGTCTTTTTAATTCTTCTTCATAAAGTAGCGGCTGCCGTCCGGTGCATAAAAGCGCATAATCTGCGTTTTTCTCGAATTGTTTGTCGCTTATTCGTGCTTTGGCCGTAACATTTTTGCCTGTATCATTCAGACTTTCGAGTTTTGTGGAAGTATGAATGTCAACGCCCAGACGCGCCAATTCCTGGTGCAGCAATTGAGCCGCTTCCTGATCTTCGAAAGGCAAAACTCTGTCCAGAAGTTCAATTAGGGTTACTGCTGAGCCAAGTTCGGCAAAAAACGTCGCGAATTCGATACCGATGACGCTGGCTCCGACAATAATGATGCTTTGGGGAATATTTTCAGTATTGAGCAAGCCATCGGAAGTTAAAATTCTTTCCGACAGATTTATTCGCGGTAACAGTAGCGGCTGCGAGCCCCAGGCGATTATGATATGTTTCGCGGATAATAATATTGTGTTTCCTTTATCATCCGTGTAGCGAACTTCCTGCGGAGAGATAAGTTCACCGGTGCCGAATTTCATTTCCACCTGCGCGTCCGTGAGAGCTTTATGGGCGCCCAGCGCCGCAATTTTTACCGCTTGCTGCTGGTGCTTTTTTATCGCGGTAAAATCAATTGACGTTCCGGAGGTGTTTATTCCCAGCCTTTTGAACTTCTTCATGTCTGCGAACGCTTTGCTGCACGTAAGCAGTGCTTTGGTGGGAATACAGCCGCAATTGGCGCATGTACCCCCCCATCCTTCTCTTTCAAGGATGAGTACGCGCTTTTTATCTGCCGCTGCCGCCGCGGCGGCCATACCTCCCGGACCTCCTCCGATCACGATCAAGTCGTATTGTTCCGCCATGTCAACCTCTTACCGATGTGTTTGCGCCGCATGATATGAACTTCGCACCAATGGCCCTGATTCTACGTGCTGAAAGCCTTTTTGATAAGCAATTTCTTTAAATTCGGCGAATTCATCTGGGCGATAATATTTTTTTACTGGCCAGTGATTTAATGTCGGTTGCTGGTACTGCCCGATGGTAAGCCGCAAACAGGAAGCGGAGATTAAATCGTCCATCAGGCGCAGAATATCATCACGCGTTTCGCCGAGCCCCACCATGAAACCGCTTTTGGAAACGATGGATGTTTGTGAAACAAACCGCAGCAGATCAAGCGAAAGTTCATAATTGCCTTGTGGCCTCAACTGACGAAATAAAGGTTGTGCGACTTCCATATTATGATTGATGACGTTGGGCCCTGCTTTAATAATTTTTTCCAGCGCCGCGAGATTTCCCCGAAAATCGGGAAGCAGCACTTCGATTTTAATCTGCGGCATGTGTTTGCGCAAGCGGGTGATACAATCGGCAAAATATTTCGCACCGCCATCAGGGAGATCATCGCGGGTAACGGAAGTGATGACCGTATAGCTCAGTTCCATTGTTTGTACAGCGTTAACGAGGTGCTCGATTTCCTGTGTGTCCACAGGTTTTGGTTTGCTGTGCGCCACATTGCAATAAAGACAATTGCGTGTGCAGATGTTACCCATGATTAGAAATGTTGCCGTGCCGCTTTCAAAACACTCGGCAATATTGGGGCAGGCGGCCTCCTGACAAACGGTATGCAAATGTAGGCCGGCCAGAGTAGTTCTGATACCGTGGCTTTGGCGGGCATACGGAGGCGGAACCTTCAGCCACTGCGGTTTACGTAGAAACTGCTTGTGCGTTTGTGTGTTCATGTCAGGCTTTTTTCCATACCACATCCGGCTTGCGCGCGGCCAGCACCTCATCGAGCCTTGCCACCGATGTGCTGAGCGGTGCGCCTTTCAGCCTTTGCGGACATTCTTTGGCTTCTTTGGCAATGGCAATCATGGCGTTGCAGAACTCATCAAGGGTTTCTTTGCTTTCTGTTTCCGTAGGTTCGATCATGATGGCTTCGGGGACGATGAGAGGAAAATAAATTGTTGGCGGGTGATAGCCAAAATCAATTAGCCGTTTGGCGATGTCTGTGGTGTGGACGCCGGATTCCGCCTCCTGCCTCCTGCCGGAAAACACGCATTCATGCATACAGACGCGGTCGTAAGGCAGATCATAATAAGGCTTTAGTTTTTCTTTTATGTAGTTGGCGTTTAGGACCGCTATTTCCGCGGCGCGCACGAGACCCTTGGCACCCAGAGACATGATGTAAGTGCACGCTTTAACAATAACGTTGAAATTGCCGTAGAAGGCGCGCACGCGTCCGATTGTGTGGGGAAAATTATCTGACCAGCAAAGTTCCTGACCTTTGCGGATAATTCTGGGAACCGGCAGAAAATCTACCAATCTTGGTCCCACGCCCACCGGGCCGCTGCCCGGGCCGCCGCCGCCATGCGGCGTGGAAAAGGTTTTGTGCAAATTAAGTTGAATGACGTCAAAGCCCAAATCACCCGGGCGTGTTTTCCCCAAAAAAGCGTTGGCATTGGCCCCGTCGCCGTAGAGCAGACCACCTTTATTGTGGACAATTTGCGCGACCTTTTCGATGTTGCGTTCGAAAAGGCCCAAAGTGTTGGGGTTGGTAAGCATTAGTGCCGCTACTTCTTCACCCATCAATTCTGCAAGATGTTCAAGGTCAACACCTCCTTTGTTGTTTGAGCGAAGTGTCACCGTTTCGAAACCGCAAAGCGCGCCCGACGCCGGATTGGTGCCGTGCGCTGTGTCGGGTATCAGAATGATACGGCGATTTTCCCCTTTTTGTTCGAAGTACTTTTTAATCATCATCACGCCAGTCAGTTCCCCATGCGCGCCTGCCGCCGGCTGTAGGGTAAATTCAACCATGCCGAAAATATTGCACAGGATTCTCTGCATGGTGTGCAGAAGCTGCAGGTTGCCCTGTGCAAATGCTTCCGGCGCGTAAGGATGAAGCGAGGTAAATTCCGGGAAAGCCGCAACGGATTCGTTGATTTTGGGGTTGTATTTCATAGTGCAGGAGCCCAAAGGATAAAAGCCAAGGTCTACCCCGAAATTTCTCCGCGATAAATTGGTGTAGTGCCGCACCAGGTCGCTTTCAGAAACTTCCGGCAGATCCAAATTATCGCGCAGGTATTTTGTGTCGATGAATGATGCGATATCTGTTTCAGGAATGTCGCTTTGCGGTATGTCCGCTGCTGCGCGCCCCGTTTTGCTCAGCTCAAAAATAAGTTTCATTGTTCCCCCGCTATTTTAGAATCCGGCATATATGATCAATATCGTTTTTGGATACAAGCTCCGTGACGCAGAAAAGCAGTGAACTTCCCAGCTCAGGATAATCTTTTGTCAGTTCATAGCCGCCGATGACGCCCTCGTTCTCCAGTTTTTTATTAATGTCCCAAGAATTGGGGCAGATGACAGCGAACTCGTTGTATACGGGAGCGGAAAAAACGGTCTTCCAACCCGGAAGTTGCAAGAGCCTCGCTTTCAAGCATTGCGTTTTGTAAATATTTAAAAGCGAGAGCTTGCGCAGATTTTTTCCCAACGCGGCAAGATAAACGCCGGCGGCGAGCGCGCAGAGTGATTCATTGGAGCAAATATTGGAAGTCGCTTTTTCCCGGCGTATATGCTGCTCGCGGGTCTGCAGCGTAAGAACAAACCCTCTTCTGCCTTTTTTGTCGACTGTCGCGCCGACGAGTCTTCCCGGGATGCGCCGCATATATTTTTCACGTGCGGCGAATATGCCGAGGTAAGGCCCTCCGTAATTAAGGGGATTGCCGAAACTTTGTCCTTCGCCCACAACAAAGTCTGCGCCGCAGTCGCCCGCAGGTTTGAGTATGCCCAGGCTTGTGCCGTCGGTAAATCCGGAAATTAGGAAAGCTCCTCCAGCGTGAGCTGCGTTAGCTACGGAAGTGACATCTTCGATACAGCCGAAAAAATTCGGGCTTTGCATCAGAACAGCGGCAACATTTTCATCAAGACAATTATACAAATTTCCCATGTCAAGCTGGCCACTTGCGGCAAAGGGAATTTCCTGAACCCCATAACCGTTGGCCCAAGCATATGTTTGAACCACGCGCCGGTATTCCGGATGTACCGAACGGGCGATAAGTATTTTAGCGCGTCCCGACATTTTACCGCAGAGCACGGCTGCTTCCGCCATGGCCGACGCGCCGTCATACATTGAGGCGTTGGCGATTTCCATTCCGGTTAAGCGCGCAATCATAGTTTGATATTCATAAATCGCCTGCAGGATGCCCTGACTAATTTCGGCCTGATAGGGAGTGTAGGCGGTGTAAAATTCCGCGCGCCCGATAAGGTGACTGACCACGGCCGGAATATAATGAGCGTAGGCGCCGGCACCGGTGAATGTCAGTCGCGGCAGTTTATTTCTGCCGGCGATCATTTTCATCAGCGCGACCGTTTCCTGTTCGGACAACGCCGGCGACATGTCAGGAATTTGTTGGAGACGGAACTTTTCTGGAATATCGGCAAATAGCTCTTCAATGCTGTTGATACCGATGAACGCCTGCATCTGAGCAATATCTTCTTTGGTGTGTGGACAATAGTCCATGGTTAGTTCTTTTCCTCTTGAATTAATTTTTCGTAGTTTGACGCGTCAAGCAGTGATTTCATTTCTTGCGGGTCAGTCAACCTGATTTTCGCAATCCAGCCCTCCCCGAAAGCATCCTGGTTGATGAGTTCCGGTGTTTCCTCCAGAATTTTATTGGTTTCCATGATTTCGCCGCTGACCGGCGCGTAAACATCGGAAACGGATTTGACGGATTCCACAACCGCCATTGGCTCGCCCTGCGTGACTTTTTTCCCGATATCGGGCAATTCAACGAAAACAATATCAGTAAGCATTTCTTGCGCGTAATCAGTGATGCCGACCGTGGCCGTGCCGTCGCCATTGTCTTTGAGCCATTCATGATCTTTGGAATAGAGCCTGTTGGCAGGGTTTGGTTTGGACATGATGTATTATCTCCTTATGGATAAATTATTTTTGTCTTTTATAAAAAGGCAACTTTACAACCTTCGCTTGGCTTATCGATTCACGTATGGCAACGTCAATAACGGTGTCAGGCAGGCTGAAATTCTTGTCCAGAAAAGCAAGACCGATGGCCTTGTTTAAGCTGGGAGCAAAAGTACCGGAAGTAACGATGCCGATTTCCTTTTTACCGCTGAATATTTTATACCCGTGACGCGCGATTCCACGGTTGATCATTTCAAAGCCGACCAGTTTTTTGGCCGGACCGTTTTTTTTAAAAACTTCCAGTGCGGATTTGCCAACAAAATCCTTGTTCCAGTCAATCAACCAGCCGTAGGGCACTTCCAGCGGGCTGATGTCTTCTGTTATATCCTGCTCGTTGAGCATCATACCGGCTTCTAGCCGCAGTGTGTCCCGGGCGCCGAGCCCTGCCGGTTTCAGCCCGAAAGGCCTTCCTGTTTCCATCAGCTTATCCCAGATAAGGTTGATTTGACTTGCTGGAGCATAAATCTCAAAACCGTCTTCTCCGGTATAACCGCTACGGGAAATAGTTGCCTTTGTGTCCATAATTTTTGATTGCACAAAATGGTAATAGGAAACATTTTTTAGGTCAGCTGAAGAAATGTTCTGTAAAATTTCTTCCGAACAGGGTCCCTGTAAATCAATTTTTCCGGTGGTGTCGCTGATGTCCTTTATAAGGCAATCATAATTCTTGTTTTGTTGAATTTCCTTCAACCATTGATAATCACGTTCACGAGTTGCCGCGTTGGTCACCAGTATATAGGCGTTTTCATCTGTTTTGTATACAGTAAGATCATCAATTATACCGCCTTTGCAGTTAAGTAATGTGCTTAACTTTATTTGCCCTGTCTCTTGATCTGCAAGGTTTCTGGTAAGGCAATATTGCAGAAAGGCAAGCGCTTGCGGGCCTTTGATTTTTATTTCGCCCATGTGGCAGATATCAAAAATGCTTGCGTTCGTTCTGGTTGATTTATGTTCGTCAATAACGTTGGTGTACTGGACAGGCATGGCCCAACCGCCAAAATCGATGATTTTCGCTTTCAGGAAAACATGTTTTTCATAGAGAGGAGTTCTTTTTAAATTCATTTCAACCAGAGTATTTTAGGAGAAGCGATAAAAGGATAAGAATTAAACAAAGATACAAAAAAGCCGAGCTTTTTTTTAAATATTTATTGCCTATGACAATATATCCGCAATGAGGGCAAACCGAAATTTTCGAGATAATTTCGTGCTGGCAGAAGGGGCAGAAAAGGGGTTTTATTCTTTCCTCCTCTGCATGGGGGCTTAAGTTTTTCTTGAGCTCGTCATGAACATTATAATTCCAGCGGCAGTCAGGATTTGGACACTTGCCCTGTATGGGCATGTCGTCGGTCCAGAAAAAAGATTTCTTGCACTGCGGGCAATGAATTTTGAGCATGGATTAAGATTCTCCGGGCAGGAAGAATGGCGCAAATGGGTATTCTTCCCGGATATTATATTTGTAGTTTGTTTTGAGAACTACTACAACTGCGTGTAGATTTCAAGATTTATAAAACAAAAAAATATCGCTCGCTCAACCTTTGAATATTTTTTCAAAGAAACTTTGTTTTTCGCTGGGATAATATGAATTGCCTTCGTAATCAACGATTAATTTACCGTCGAGGTGGTCGATTTCGTGCTGCACAACGCGGGCGACAAAATCCAGATATCTTTTGGATATTTTTTCTCCTCTGGCATTGAAGGCGCGCACTTTGATTTCCGGAAACCGGCTTATCTCAACCTGTATTTCCGGGCAGGAAAGACATCCTTCGGTCATCGTTACTTTTTCGCCGCGCGTTTGAGTAATTCGCGGATTAATCAGCACCTCAATGTCTTCGGTGTTTTTTTGTCCTTCCTCGCGGTCTTTGTTACGAAAAACAATGATTCTTTTGTTGATGCCTATTTGCGGCGCGGCCAACCCCACAGCATCGTTACGGTTTGTAAAGGAATCGACGAGCGACTTAATATCTTCGTGCGCTTTTTTATCCAGCGGTACAGGTATTTCACTTGATTTTTTCCTCAGGATGGAAATATCGCTTTCGTTTACTCCTTCATCATTCCAAAGGGTTAAAACTCTTTTTTCCGTCATTTTTTTACCTCAAAAGGAGGAAATGTATAACATCATTTCCTTGCTATTTCAAGCAATCACAGCTTGCCAAACAGTGTCATATTTTGTTAAGCAACAGAAAATTTAAAGATGAAGGAAATAACGAAGAAAAGAACATCATGATTAAAGGTATTGTCACAAAAATAGCACGACGTGAATTTGCCCGTGCGCTGAAATTTGAAGAAGGCGCAACGCCCCAACTTCACACCTGCGCAGACGAAAAACAGCGCCTTCTGTATATGCATATCCCTTTTTGCGAGGAGCTTTGTCCTTATTGTTCGTTTCACCGGATAATTTTCTCGGCACCGTTTGCTCGGAGGTATTTTCAATCATTGCGCCGGGAAATAAGTATTTACCGTGAGAAAGGCTATAAGTTCAGGGGGATTTATGTCGGCGGTGGTACGCCGACCGTGCTAATAGAAGAACTTGCCGCGACGCTGGATTTGGCTCGAAAAAATTTTGATATCAAAGAAATATCCGTAGAAACAAATCCTGACCACCTAACGGAGAAAAACATCGAAATATTGCGTCGGAGCAGGGTAAACAGGCTTTCCGTGGGTGTACAAACCTTCAATAATCAGTTGCTCAAGAAAATGGGACGCCTCGAAAAATACGGTTCAGGCGAGATTATTGCGGAAAAGCTGAAAAGCACACAAGGCGCATTCGACACCTTGAATGTTGACATGATTTTTAATCTTCCTTCTCAGACGCAACAAGAACTAGACGCCGATCTGGATATCCTCCTTGATTTGGAGGCTGATCAGGTCACTTTTTATCCTTTGATGGTTTCGCGCATTACCCGTGAACTGCTGGAAAAAACTATGGGTGAGGTCGATTTTAGCAATGAATATAAATTATACAGGCTAATCAACCGCCGCCTGGAAAAAGATTATAAATTTTCTTCTTCCTGGTGTTTTTCCCGCAGGGAATCCCCCATTGACGAGTATGTCGTTGATTATGATGAATACGCCGGTCTGGGAAGCGGCGCCATCGGATATTTAAACGGCGCTTGTTACGCCAACACATTTGATATCGAGAAATATATCGGTTTGCTGGAACAGGATAATTTGCCCCTCATGGCTGAGCGCCGCTTTGCGCTTGTGGACCAGATGAGGTATGATTTTTTGATGAAATTATTTGGGACAAAACTGGACATGATGCAGCTGGAAGATAAATATGACGGGAAATTTTCCAAAACCTTGTGGAAAGAAATAGGTTTTTTCCAAATAGTTCGGGCTTTCCGTTATTTTTCACCTTTTTTATATTTAACGCCGTGGGGCCGCTATTTATGGGTGATTATGATGAGAGAGTTTTTTATTGCCGTGAATAATTTCCGCGATTATTGTCGAAAACAGGCGGGTATCGTATAACCTTATTTCTGCAAGGAGAGTTTTTTATGGACGAAAAAACAAAAAAGATACTTAAAGAGTTGCCGAAAATCGATGAGTTACTCCTCCTTTTAGAGAAACAAAACATTTATTCGCTGGCACCGCGCACGCTGGTTAAAGAAATTTGCCGGAATATTGTGCAGGAGTTAAGAGAAAACATCGCCAACGGGAAAAAGGACACACGCGCGGAAATTTCTCTCGATGTCCAGGATATTGCCGGGGAAATTTATCGGAAGATAAAAGATTTGCATAATTATCATTTGCGACGGGTGGTAAACGCAACCGGCGTCATATTGCATACCAATTTAGGCCGGGCGCCTTTGTGCCCGGAAGCTCTGCAAAGAATAAATGAAGTAGGCCGTGGTTATTCCAATCTGGAATTTGATTTATCCAAGGGGGTACGCGGTCAGCGCTACGACCATGTGAGCCACCTGTTGTGCGCGCTGACCGGCGCCGAAGACGCGTTGATTGTCAACAATAACGCCGCGGCGGTACTTTTGGTGATTAATACTTTGGCGGAAGGAAAAGAGGCAATTGTTTCGCGTGGCGAACTTATAGAAATCGGCGGTGAATTCCGCATACCGGAAGTGATGAACAAAAGCGCCGCGCTCCTGCGCGAAGTGGGCACCACCAACCGCACGCGACTGAAAGATTATGAAAAGGCGATAAATAGGGAAACCGGCCTGATTATGAAAGTGCATACCAGCAATTACCGCATTGTCGGTTTCACTGAAGAGGCGGAAATTGAAGCACTGGTGGCGCTGGGCAAAAAGAAACGCGTTCCAGTGATGAATGATTTGGGCAGCGGCTGTCTGATTAATCTGGAAAATTACGGTATGGAACACGAGCCGACGGTGCGGGAGGTGTTGAGAGCCGGCGTGGACGTGGTGACTTTCAGCGGCGACAAACTGCTGGGCGGGCCGCAGGCGGGCGTTATTGTCGGCAGAAAAAAAATTCTCACCAAAATCAAAAGAAACCCTCTCAACCGCGCCTTGCGTATTGACAAGTTTACGCTGGCGGCACTGGAAGCCACACTGATGCATTACCTTAATTCCGCAAACGCGGTAAAAAAACTGCGCGCGCTGAATGCTTTGACCGAGACGGTTGCCGAAGTCAAAAAGCGCGCGCGCAAACTGTTGAGTAAATTACGGAAAGAAAATTGCGCGGAGCTGGAATTGTGCCTGCTGGATGGGTTTTCCACCGCCGGTGGCGGATCATTACCCACGCAAAAAATTCCCACGGTTTTAGTCGGCCTCAAAAGTAAAAAAATGTCCGCCAGACGCATGGAAGAAAAACTGCGCGCGCTGGAAGTTCCTATCATTGTCCGCGTGGATAAGGATGAAGTTCTACTTGACCTGCGCACGATATCTGAAGATGAATTTCTTTTCATTGTCGAAGGACTGCGTCAGGTTTTATTCGGCTAAAATTTAACTTATTGCGGGAGTAAATTTGTCCATTACACCAAAGCAAATAAAAACCGTTTGGTTCAAGGTTGACCCCGGCCATAGCGGTCAGCGCCTTGATGTGTTTCTGGCGCAGAAAGAAACAGGCCTGTCGCGCTCGCAGGTAAAGCATGTTGTGGAAGAAGGCGATGTTTTGGTCAACAGCCTCGCGCCCAGAGTCAGCCAAAAATTAAAAGAAGGTGATGTTGTTGAGCTTACGCTGAAGCCGCCCAAAGAAGCCATTGCCGTCGCGCAGGATATTCCGCTCAGCATTGTTTACGAAGACGAGATGATAATTGTGGTCAATAAACCCGCGGGAATGGTGGTGCATCCGGCAGCAGGTAATCCCGACAACACCTTGGCCAATGCCCTTCTTTTCCATTGCCAGAACCTTTCGGGAATAGGCGGCGTTATTCGCCCCGGTATTGTGCACAGGCTCGATAAAAATACTTCGGGGCTAATTGTGGCGGCGAAAACAGACGAGGCGCACCGCAATCTTTCTGCGCAGTTTGAAAAACATGAAGTGCACAAAACTTACCAGGTGCTGGTCTGGGGAGATATCAAAGGCGATGCCGGAGAAATATTTTTGCCGGTAGGACGTCATGCCACCGACCGCAAAAAAATGTCCACCAAAAGCCGGCGCGGGAAAGACGCGCTCACGTTGTGGAAAGTACGCGAAAGATACGGTCTGGCCACATTGCTTGATGTGGAAATAAAAACAGGCAGGACGCATCAGATCCGCGTGCATCTTTCTTCCCGTGGTTACGGCGTTATCGGCGACAGTGTTTATGGCGGCTCATCAAAAGTACACGCTGTTAAAGAGCCCCAGTTAAAAAATGCATTAAAAAAATTAAACCGGCAAGCGCTGCATTCGGCAAAACTATCTTTTCTTCACCCGCAAACTGGTCAAAGATTAATATTTTTCGCCGATATGCCGAGCGATATGGCCGAGCTTTGTCGCGCACTGCGTATGTTTTCCGGGATTAAGGAAGAACAGGTGGCGAAAAGCTGGAAGGACGCATGGAAAAAGTAAAAATGTTTTCTTTTCTTAAAAATGGCGCAATAGAATATCTGCAATCGTCCTTGTTGAACAAATGCGATTTTTTTATTCATTCTTTTTGCACAAGACGGGGTGGCGTTTCACAGAAAAATTATGCCAGCCTCAACGTGAGTTTTGGCGAAGGGGATGAAGACAGCAATGTTCTGCAAAACTGGGGGCGGATTGCCGCGGCCTTTACTATTCCGGTAGAACAATTTTTAGTCGTCAATCAGGTGCACGAAGACGGCATATTCGTTGTTAAACCGTACGGCGGTTATTTTTCCTCGCGCACGGAACTTGATTATGACGCTATCGTTACCGACCGAGCGGATTTGGCAATTTGTGTTAAAACGGCGGATTGCGTACCGGTATTCATTGTTGACCGAGTAAAAAAAGTAATTGCTGCGGTGCATGCGGGTTGGCGCGGCACCGCTTTAGGTATCAGCGCCAAAGTTGTTCGTTTGCTTCTGGATAATTATGGGTCTTCCCCGCAGGATATTTTAGCGGCGATCGGGCCTTCAATAGGCGCCTGTTGCTATGAGGTGGATTCTTCCGTGGCAAATGCTTTTCGGAACCAGAAAGGACATGACAAATTCTTATTTGCCGGCAAGAAAGCCGACAAGTGGACGCTGGATTTGGCCGAGGCCAACCAAAGGCAGCTTTTAGGGTGCGGTGTTAGCGAAGAAAACATCGATTTGTGCGATTTATGCACCGCCTGTAATCAGGATTTGTTTTTTTCTCACCGGGGCTCGGGCGGCATGGCCGGCCGGCAGATTAATTTTATCATGATTGAAGGCCAAACTCCGTGCCTTGTGCTGAAAGGTGAAAATGATTATTCCATACAATGAGTTTAATTGTCTATTGACATCATTCGCTTTCGGTATTACTAAAGGCCGGAAAAGATTATAGAATAGGAGCTTTATATTGATGATTATTGTTACCGGAGGAGCGGGTTTTATTGGTAGCGCGTTTGTCTGGAGGCTTAACCGGGAAGGGATTAAAGATATTATTATCGTTGATCAACTAGGTACCGATGACAAATGGAAGAATCTGGTCGGCCTGACCTTTACCGATTATATTCATAAAGACGAGTTTATAGAAATGGCCATTGCTGATGAAGTGCCCTTTGAAGTTAGCTCTGTTGTTCACATGGGCGCTTGTTCGTCCACCACGGAGCGTGACGCCGATTATCTTTGGGAAAATAATTATCTCTACAGCCGAGAAGTTGCCGATTGGGCGCTGCGTCATAATGCGCGTTTTATTTATGCCAGCTCTGCCGCGACTTACGGCGATGGCTCTTCAGGCTTTTCCGACGATCATGAAATAATCAGCCGTCTCAAGCCAAGCAACATGTACGGGTATTCCAAGCAGGTGTTTGACTTGTGGGTTTTGAAGAACAAACTGGAAAATAAAATGGCGGGAATAAAATTTTTCAATGTATATGGCCCCAACGAATATCATAAAGGCGATATGGTCAGCGTTATTTATAAAGCTTTCCATCAGATTCAGGAAACAGGAAAAGTACGCCTTTTCAAGTCTTATAAAAAGGAATATCCGGATGGCGGTCAGATGCGTGATTTTATCTATGTTAAGGACTGTGCCAACGTTATGTGGTGGTTATTGGAAAATCCCTCCGTAAACGGCATATATAATTTAGGAACAGGAAAGGCTCGCACATGGAATGATTTGATTGCTGCGGTTTTTTCTTCGATGGGACGCAAAACGAATATCCAATATATTGAAATGCCCGAGCCTTTGCGTAATCAGTACCAGTACTTTACGCAGGCGCAAATGGATAAACTTAAAAAGGCCGGTTGTCACGTTAATTTTTCCTCTTTGGAGGATTCTGTGCGCGATTATGTGACGAATTATCTGCAAAATGCGGATCCGTACTTAGGAAAGTAATCATGAAGCGCGACATAGTTTGTATAATTCCTTCAAGATTTGAATCGAGCCGCTTTCCAGGCAAGCCCCTGGCTGATTTGTGCGGCAAACCGATGATTCAGCATGTTTACGAGCGCGCCCTTCGGGCGCAAGCTCTTCCTTATGTTGCCGTCGCCACTGATGACGAAAGGATTTACGATGCGGTAAAGAAATTTGGTGGCAATGTGATTATGACGTCTGCCGCACACCGTTCTGGTACGGACAGAATTGCCGAAGCAGTAAAATCATTGAAACTTTCCGATGATGCCATTGTGGTTAATATTCAGGGCGACCAACCGGTCTTCGAACCGGCACAAGTGGATGAGGTTATTCAGCCCCTGATTAACGATGCGTCCATAGTCATGTCCACGTTGATTTACAAGATAATTTTGGACGAAGAAATAAAACATCCTCACGCCGTAAAGGTTGCTTTTGATAAAAATAATTTTGCCCTTTATTTTTCCCGCGCGACTATCCCTTATGTGCGCGATTCCAAGATGAAAGCGGCTTATTATAAGCATCACGGAATTTACGCCTACCGCCGTGATTTTCTCGATATTTTCACCACGCTTCCGGAAGGAAAGTTGGAAAAGCTGGAAGCGCTTGAACAGCTTCGTGCTCTGGAATACGGCTATAAAATCAAGGTTGTGATTACGCCATATGATTCCATCGAGGTCGATAACCGGCAGGAATTGGAAAAAGTACGACAGCTTCTGAAAAACGAAAAGAACTGAATAAGAGCAAAAGTATTTATATTTGAGGATGTGAAATCAATAGCTGGCAATTTCTTTGCCTGTATTTGTAACAATCAGGGTACGCCAAGGAAAGCCATGCATGTTTTTTGCTTTTATAGATTTATCCCCAATTCAATTTTTTGACGTCCAAATTGTTTTCCAAATCTTCTGCTGTGCTCCCTGTCATTTTTTTCAAATAATCGTCCAGAATATTTTCGATACCATTGATCTGCGCAACTTCTTTTAACCAACTGATCTCGGCATCGTGGATTTCCTTATCGGCCAGAGAAATGATAATCCCGTCATGGATGAAACATCGGGCCATTTCAGAGCTGGAAAAATGAGGCGGTAAATCACTGATATTTTTATTATCCATTATTTCCCTGATCGCATTTCTGCAAAACTTTTTTTCAAACCCCATTATCGCCCCGATGCGTAACATTAATTTTTTTTCTTTTTCGTGTATTTCACGGTCTTTGCGAATCAGGAGTAGCAAACCTTTAAAATACAGACTTCTATCGATGAGGGATATTTCCATGGTTATGCCTCGTTCTTGTTCCTGAAATGTTTAATTGATATCCTTTTCTTAATATGACTGAAAAATATAATGCAAGAAAAATCAGTTTTTGCTTTTCTTAATTTTTGGCGTTAAAAGGAAACAAAATTGATTTTGAGAACAAGACAGAAAACAAGGGGGTTGCTATTCCGCGGAAGATGATGTTTTAAAGCCCCAATCCTCTTTTTTTCGCCTCTTTGTAAAGCTTCCAGATACAAAGACCTATCGCCAGAGAAAATGAACCTAGCATGAAATTTGGTGTTGTTCCAAGTATTTCATCAACGAGGTAACCGATATAGAGAAACATGAAAGATGATAATACCATTGCAAATCCCCATGCCGATAACATCAGAATCCCGCCCAGTTTACTGTATTGTTCCTGTTTTGTTTTAGGTTTTTCTTTTTGCAACGGTAATTTATTCTTTCTTTGCCCTTGATTTAATAGGACTTATTGAGGTGAAAATATCGCAAAAAATTTGCAGAACCAAAAGCAATTGTCATACCTGAATAAAATTAATGAACCTCTTGACCAAATCAAATGCCGGTTCGGTAAAGAGTGCCACTAGTATGCACAAGAGGATGAATATGAGTATTATGTCAGAATTTCGTAAGCTTCGGTATTTTCTTTTGGCAATTAGGAGGACAATGATTCCGGCAATCAATATAGTTAAATGCAGGAATGGAAAAAGTTTTAGAAAGAAATCCATTTAACTCTCCTTCTCGGCAAGATTACAAGATATAATTATGAAAAAACTTATAGATGTCAAGGCAAATAAAAAGGCCGGAGCTGAAACCCCGGCCTTTTTATGCGACGTTTTCACTTGGTTTTATTTATCGTCCTCGTCCTCGTCATCGTTGAAAGATGACAGCACGTCTCCTTCCGAACCTTTAGGAATTTCTGCCCGTAAGGATCGGGTAATCCCGCGGACCAGAAGCAACATAATAAAGAACAAAACAATCATAGCGGCAACGAGAATAAAAATAACCGTTGCTGTCCATGCTTTCGATTCTTTTTCAATATTTTCTGTAACCTTTTGCATCGCTTCATTATATTTTTCAATTTCCACGCCCAAGCACACGCAGCCAAAGCCGGCGGGTTCGGGAAGGTTTGAAGCATAGAACTTGATTGGCGTGTACGCGACAAACTTTGTTATTCCATGAAATTTATAAATCTTGGTTCCTGATTTCCCCGCTACGGATTCTTTCGCAAGTGTAAATAAATTGGGATCAAGAAAACCCATGTCGAAAAGATTTAAAGCTTCCGCGCCTTTCTGCGTAAGTTCCTTAATGTTCTGTTCCGTGATGGTTGGTACAATCGTCCCGTCACGGTTGTACCCAACGATATGATAATCGCTGGGGTGAGAAATTATAAAACCGCGAGGATCGAACACAAAGGCATAATTACCGGTAGAAGCATTTGCTTCAAAGACTCTTTCTGCCTGAGTGGGGACCAGTTGATCAGTGAATTGGGCCAGATGCCGATAATCCACAGACAGCACAATAATACCCGCAAAACCGTTCTGATCAAATATTGGTGTTGCAAAGCGGATGACGCCGGAAAATCGTTCTCCTTTATCGAAGGCAGCTTTGTTTACATACCAGCCGGTGACCGGAGATACGTAGATTTCGCCTTTATTCAGATTTTTTGTTTTGGCAAAATAAGTTTCTGATTTGTAAGTCGTGTTGGCCGGGATGCTGACATTCACCAGTTTTGCTGCCGGCACTGTCTGACCGTCAACGATCTTTATTTTTTCGTTGCCGTTTCTGTCGATTAGCGCCAGTTCTTTATACAGCGGAACAAATGCCTGCTGGACTTTACCGTCGCGTTTGACCCAGAGCGGTTTTTTGTTTTCAGCAACAAACTGTTTATACACGTTTTCTGTTGAGGGAATGATCGTTGCAACCTGCAGATCTTTTTTGCATTCCATGAGGAAACTGGCAATTTCATTTGCTGTGTTAACGGCTCTCGCTTGAATATCTTCCTGAGACTTGGCATCGAGAACGTTCACGGCCCTTTCTTTTATTGTAACACCCAATTTAAACATTCCGTTGGCGATTANNAGGGGATTACAATAAGCAGGAAGAAAACACCTCCTATACTAAAAGATTGCCTATCTCTTTTGCTTTTTGACATTATGAATCCCCCCTAACCTTTGTTAATTTTTTAGTTAACTTGTTCAATTAATTAACCCAAAAAATAACTCACGTAAGGGTTGGCAAAGAGAAGCACCAGAGAAACAACCAGGGCATAAATAGCGATGGATTCAGCCATAGCCATACCGACAAGCATCGTCATCATTATTTTACCCTGAACACCAGGATTTCTTCCCACTGCCTGGCAAGCGCCGCTGGCGGCGTTTCCGATACCCATTCCTGCTCCAACTGCTCCAATGCCGATGGCCAAGCCGGCAGCGATCATTGCCCCTACGGCAAAAGTAGCCTTGGCAGATGCGTCAGCTGCGGGAATAACTTCTGCAGCAAAGGCGATTGGGCTTGCCAAGAGCAAAACAATCATGACAGTGAATACGGTTAGAAGGTTTTTAGTGAATTTTTGTGACATTACTTTTCTCCTTTCGCGATAATTATTAATAATAACTCGCTTTTTTATTTTTTTCCCCTAGCATAATTCTAGGTTTCTGAAAAGAGGAAATCTTTCAGAGAACCTTGATTTTGGCAAATAGTTTGCACAATGTATGCCATTGTCAGGTACTTACGAATCATGATTTTGGAAGGATGCAGGGCGTGATAATTATTTATCAATGTGTTTATGGCTGTAATCTATAGAGATTTCTTTTGTTTGATTTGTTTTAAAAAAACGGGAAGCGCACTTGAACAAAGTTGAATTTAATTTTCCAGGTGGGGGAACAATCATGAAAAAGCTTTGTGCGATTTAATGTATTGTTAAATAAGCAGACATAAAACGTTCAAAACCGCCGAAACAGGCGTTAACCGGTCGGGGAATGATTTTTGTTGGTGTTATTTACCATGAGGCGTAGAGGTTTTTTATATTGAAATTTTATGATGAGGCCGTTAATATGACTTCCAGGTTGTTCCGCTGTGCTTAAATATTAATGATTTTTAGGGTTTTTTATGCAGGAAATTCTTACTGCCGTTACTTACCCCGTTGTCTGGCTCATCTGCTCTTATGTTTTGAAACTTGAAAGCGGGGCAGCCAAGCTTCTCATATCACTTACAGCGGCTATCTTGGTTTATTTTTTGATTGGGATAATGCGTTCCTCAAAAGAATGATAGATGGGATAAAGAAGATAAATGATACAAGCGTACTTCTCGGGTAAAACCGCTCGCGTCTATGATGCTTTTCTTGAAAAAATCCGGCATGTAAAGAATGACAAGTTGTTATTGATCTGTGATTTTTTGGAGATGTAAAAGTGCGTATCTGGTTTGCCAGCTCAACGGTAATTGTTCTTATTATCTTGCTTGCTTTGACGGTCAACCATGCCCGGGAACAAGATATGGTGGCGCTGTTCGGTCGCCAGCAGCTCGCCTATGTGCAGAACATCTCCGAAAGATTAGTTGATGTATTAAATCAATTGGAAAAAGACATAAAAACATTTTCCCGTTCTGAATCATTGGATAAAAATTTTACAAAAAAGATTTATGATGAGTACAGAGATATTTGTTCAGGTTGTGAAAAAGTAATCGACGCTATTTTTTTTCTGGATAAGACAGGCAGGGTAAAAAAAGTCATTCCCGAAGGTTCTTCCTTGCCGATTAATGTTGCCGACCACTTTAAAAATATAAGAGATAAACGAGAAAGTTATACGGAGCTGGTGTTAGACGAAAAAGCAACTGCTTCCGGAATAAAGCAAAAGATAAGCTGGCATTTTGTTTTCGGTTATCCCCTTTGGGAAGCAGACGATACTTTTTCCGGAGCCTGGATAGTTTCCCTTTCTCTGGCAGCCATGGTTGAGGATTATGAAAAACAAATAAAAGAGAACAATATGGGGTCTTTGTGGCTGGTGGATGAAAAAGGCGAAATTATAATTCATCCGGAGGTCGCTTTTATCGGCAAGGGTGTAAATCACATAGTGAAAAACGTCAATAAAACCGATATTGATCTTTCCTTCGAACGTGGAAACTACTTGGACGCGATAGTTTTATTAAACGACGAAAAAGAAAAAAGGAACATCATCGCCTATTATCCGGTGCAGTTTGGCGGGAAAAAATGGTTTGTTCTGATCTCTTCTCCTTATAGTGACGTTATTTTACCCGTACGCAAAACGTTTGCTTATACTTTATTCAGCGCGATTATGCTCATACTGATTGCTGTTATTGCCAGCATTTCTTTCGCTTTTTGGGAAGGCAAAAGACTGCGTTTGAACGAAGAGCAAAAAAGACTGAAGGAACGACAGGATTGGGAAGAAAAACTCCTGCGGGAAAAAAGAACCATTGATGGAATTATTGAAGGTTCACCCATTCCCACGTTTGTTATCAACAAAGAACATAAGATAATTTTGTGGAACCGTGCCTGCGTGGAGCTTACCGGTTACTCGGCGGAAGAAATGGTGGGGACGGATAAACATTACATGCCTTTCTATTCTGTCAAGAGACCGGTGATTGCCGATTTGATAATAGATTGTGACGTTGAAAGGTTGAGCAAATACTACGGCACGAAAAAAATAAAAAAATCGGATAAAGTAATCGGCGCTTATGAAGCGAATGATTATTTTGAAAATCTGGGTGGCCGAAGCCGCTATTTGTATTTTTTGGCGGCTCCTATTTATGACGAAAAGGGAGAAATCATCGCGGCCATTGAAACGCTGCAGGATGTTTCTCACGGTGAGGAGCTGAGCCGAAGTCTGCGTGAATACGCGGAAACGCTGCAGAATGAATTGACGGAAAATATTGAACTGAGAAGAGAGATTGAAAACTTGTATAACTATTTGCAATCCATCATAAAAAGTCTGCCGGATAAAATTTATGAAATGGATGAAAATGGAATGATCAATTACATGAGCCGTGGCAGGATAAGAGATGGTGGTTCATCATCCCGGGAATTAAAAGGTGTCCATTTTCTGGAATTTGTCGCTCCCGATAACAAGGAAGTTGTTCTGTCGATGTGGGAATTAGCTAAAAAAGGTATTTATAAACCTTATGAGATAGAGGCCACGACAAAAGATGGACGGAAAATAAATCTATTGATAACCACTTCTCCTGTAGTAGGCACCAATCGTTATATCGTAGTTCAACGAGATATTACTGAATTTAAAAATTTGGAAAAAAAGCTTTATGAAAGCGAAAAACTGGTTGCTTTAGGACAGTTGTCCGCGGGCATTGCGCATGAAGTGCGTAATCCCCTTTCTTCGATTAAGATGAGTTTGCAGATACTGGAGAAGCGGATAAATCCCACCGGCAATGATTTGAAGAGGTTTAAAATTGCCGAAAAAGAAGTGGAGCATCTGGAGGAGCTGGTCAATAATATATTGGTTTTTGCCAAGCCAATGGAACCTAAAAAAGCACCTGCCGATTTAGTCAGGGTGCTTGAGCATGCGCTGGCGATGGCGGAAAAAGGTATTGTGGATAAACAGATTGAATTACGGACAGAATTCGCTGATACCCTAACAGTAAATGTTGATGCGTCGATGATGGGCGAGGCATTTTTGAACATTATTCGCAACGCGGTAGAAGCGGTAAGGGAACGGGGCCACATTTCCATTGCCTTGTTTCGTACTGATGAAAATCAGCAGTCAGTCGTTGTGGAAATTAAAGATGATGGGTGTGGCATCGATGAGACGGATATGCCGCATGTATTTAATCCTTTCTTTACGATGAAAAAATATGGTACAGGTTTGGGACTTTCACAGGTAAAGAAAATTATCGACCTTCACCAGGGGACTATCGATATTACAAGCAAACTGAACGAAGGAACGACGGTACGTGTATCTCTGCCGATCGGAGGCGATCATTCATTGTAAAAAAGCCGAAATGAGCAGGTGATAAAGGTTGGTCATATGTCCAAAATTCTAGTCATTGACGATGACGCTTCGATTCGCGAAACACTGGATTTGTATCTAACAGAAGAAGGATACAATGTAGAAACCGCCGAAACAGGGACTGACGGCCTGAATAAATACGTAAAAGATCCCGCCGATGTAGTGATTTTGGATATCAGGCTTCCGGATGTCGATGGTTTTTCAGTTCTGGAAGATCTCAAAGAAGAAAATGAAAATATAAAGGTTATCATGATTACCGCTTTTCATGACATGGAAACGACAATAAATGCGATGAAGGGCGGGGCGTTTGATTATATACATAAACCGGTAAATGTTGATGAACTGGATATCGCCATCAAAAAAGCATTGAAATCGGTGGAGATGGAGAAGAAAATTGCCGGGCTTCTGACAGAGCCGTCACGCAGTTTTCGTGTCGGCGACATTATCGGCACCGGCAATAAAATGCGTGAAATTTTTAAGACCATCGGCATTGTTTCCCAGAGTCGCACAACTGTTTTGATTCAAGGAGAAAGCGGAACGGGTAAGGAGTTAATTGCCAAAGTTATTCATAATAATACTTCGCCGGACGAGCCTTTTATCGCCGTCAATTGTTCGGCGATTGTTGAAACGCTACTGGAGTCGGAATTATTTGGTCATGAAAAAGGATCTTTTACCG
>DIEW01000016.1:0-1005 GCA_002418825.1 Syntrophaceae bacterium UBA5764
GCAGCTTGACGTGCGCCTCGAGGAAGAAACCATCCTGGTTGGTGGGAACTTTCAGCATCTGGCCAATAGCCGCATTTTCCGGATTCGGCACAACACCAACACTTAGCGCCACGATATCCGCAGGGAGCGTTACCTGACCGTTGAGAATCGGATCAAATACCTTCACTTCAACCTTATCACCGGAGGCGACAACCTGCGGTTTTCTGTCTTCTTCGTAAACAATAAATTTGATATTCGCTTCACGCGCTTTCTTATAATAATCTTCTTTGAAAGCGAAAGTGCGGATGTCGCGGTAGATTATCGTGATATCGCGTGACGGATCGGCTGCTTTGAGTTCCAGAGCGTTTTTGACGGCTTCCGAACAGCAATAACGGCTGCAGTAAGGCCTTTCCTTGTCGCGGCTGCCCACGCACTGGATCATAACCACGTTCTTCACACCCGCCAGTTTCGGGTCTTTTTCATAAATCAGTTTTTCCAGTTCACGCTGAGTTTTGACTTTATCATTCTGGCCGTAGAGATATTCTTTGGGTTTGTTTTCGTAAGCGCCTGTCGCTACGAGTACCACACCATGCTCGAAAACTTTCTCGCCATCTTTGGCTTCAACAGTTGTTTTGTAATTACCGATAAACCCTTCAATCTTTTTTATCTTGGCTGAAGTTACAACCGTAATCAAAGGATTGTTGTAAACTGTTTCTAAAAGTTTCTTCAGGTGAGCTTTTGTATCCAATCCTTCCAGTGTTTTATATAAATGATTGTAGTTGCCACCCAGTCGCTCTTCCTTTTCCACAATAAAGGATGCAAATCCTTGATTGGCTAAAGAAAGAGCTGCCGTAATGCCGGCCAAACCGCCGCCGATAACCAATGCATGGTGATTAACTGCCAGCTGACCCGGTTTTAACGGCTTCAAATATTGAGCCTTCGCCACAGCCATGCGCAGCAAATCTTTTGCTTTTTGTGTGGCTTTTTCAGGTTCGTTCATGTGCACCCAGGAATCCTGATCGCGGA
>DIEW01000016.1:1014-1683 GCA_002418825.1 Syntrophaceae bacterium UBA5764
CGGCCTTTTCACAGTTTTCCTGGAAGAGACCTTCGTGTGTGCGCGGCGAACAAGACGCCACAACCACGCGCGTCAAATTTTTCTCCTTTATTACCTCCGCCATTTTTACTGCCGTATCCTGCGAGCAGGTAAATAAGTTATCAGCGGAATATACAACCGTGGGCAATGTTGCCGCGTAATCGCGCACCTCTGGTACGTTGACCACGCCACCGATATTAATACCACAATGGCAGACAAACACGCCCGTGCGTACACCCTGACCGCGCATATCTTTCTCTTCCGGCAGTTCAGGCGGCGTAATCATAGTGCCCCGACGGGAGGCGAGTAAGCCTTCCGCGCAGGCGGCCGCGGCCGAAGCTTCCATAACTGTTTCCGGAATATCTTTTGGACCGCCGAAAGCGCCACAGACAAACACACCGGGGCGAGATGTCTGGACGGGATTTTCCCGCGATGTCTTGCAGAAGCCATGTTCTTCCAGCTCAATGCCGATACTCGCCGCCAGTTTCTTCGCTTCCTTGGGCGGCATCAGACCAACGGAAAGAACAACCATATCGAATTCTTCTTCCGTAAGCGTTCCATCCTGATTTACATATTTAATGAGCAGATTGTTTGTCTGTTGCAATTCTTTAATCGTCGAAGGCATCGAACGGATATAACGGATGCCGTATT
>DIEW01000016.1:1864-7713 GCA_002418825.1 Syntrophaceae bacterium UBA5764
CTTTGCCGTCGGAGATTCTCTGCACATGGCCGAAGAAGGGACCCGACGCGGAGAGAATTCTTTCAAACTGAATTGCCGAAATAACATTTTTGTAAATACCGTAGCCGTATTCTCCGCGCAGGCGCGCGTCGAAAATTTCAAAACCGGGCGAGGCAATCACGGCGCCGACTTCAATTATCTCCTCTGTCGGTTTCATGTCGTGATCAATCGCCTTGGCGATACAGGCTTCCACGCACTGATAACATTCCGAGCAGATGCCGCAATTGAGGCAACGCATCGCTTCCGCGATGGCCTGCGCCTCGCTGAAACCAATACCAACTTCCTTGAAATTAGTAACGCGGTCTTCGGGTTTCATGTGCGGATATTTTTCACGAGGAACTTTAGGGACATTCGATACGTCCGCTTTATCCGCCAAATCTTTTGTCCAGTCTTTCTCGCGGCCGGCTTTCATATCCATGCCTTGCAAATAGCGGTCGATGGACTTAGCCGCTTCCTTACCGGAATAAACTGCTTTTACAACAGTCTGCGGGCCGGTGGAAACGTCACCGCCGGTAAAAATACCGGCAACGTTTGTCGCGTAAGTGACAGGGTCATAATCCAGATTTTTCCATTTATTAATCGCTACGCCGCTTTCCTTTGTGATGAACGACAGATCCGCTTCCTGGCCGATAGCCGGAACAACGGCGTCGCACTCGACGATGAATTCGGAACCTTTGATTTCCACGGGACGGCGGCGTCCGCTGGCATCCGGCTCACCCAGTTCCATACGAGTGCACTCAATTCCAGTTACTTTTCCATCTTTGCCCACCACACGTTTCGGGGCCACGAGGAATTTCATTTCAATTCCTTCTTCCAGCGCTTCTTCGATTTCTTCCGGAGAAGCCGGCATTTCGGCGCGGGTCCGGCGATACAGAATGAATACTTCTTTCGAGCCGGTTCTGACTGCTACGCGGACAGCGTCCATCGCGACGTTACCGCCGCCGATAACAGCTACTTTGTCACCCAGCTTGACCTTTGCGCCTAGATTCACTTTCATCAGGTAATCAACGCCGTGAACCACGCCCTGCATATCTTCGCCGGGAATATTGAGCTTGCTGCTCTTCATTGTGCCACAACCGATAAAAACGGCGTTGTAATCTTTTTTCAGTTTATCAAAGGGAATGTCTTTGCCGACACGGGTATTCAGATGAATTTTCACACCGAGATCTTTAATAACCTGAATTTCCGCGTTGAGAACACCTTTGGGCAAACGGTACTCAGGAATACCCACGGCCATCCAGCCGCCCGCCACCGGCAGGGCTTCAAATACGTCAACATCGTAACCTTCAATGGCCAGATAATAAGCGCAGGTAAGGCCTGATGGCCCCGCGCCAACTACCGCGACTTTTTTGCCTTTGTTTTCTTTTTTCTCGGGCAGGTAACGCGTCTCGTTGTTTAAATCCAAATCAGCAACAAAGCGTTTCAGATGCATGATATCAATTGGCTCATCCACCTTGCCGCGCATACAGGCAGTTTCGCACGGATGGTTACAGACGCGTCCGCAGACAATCGGGAAGGGATTATCCTGTTTTATTAATTTGAGAGCTTCTTTGAATTTTCCTTTGGCAATCAGCGCCACATAACCCTGCACGCTGATATGCGTCGGGCAATTCGCCTTACACGGAGAGGTTCCTAATTTATCAATCGCGAAACCGCTGGGAATAGCCTGCGGGAAATGACGGTAGATCGCCTGTCTCTCGCTCAGATTGCCGTTGAATTCGGCTTTTACGTTTACGGGGCAGACCTTGGCGCAATCACCGCATCCCGTACATTTATCGAGATTCACATAGCGCGGCGCGCTGGTCATTTTAACTTTGAATTTGCCCGGTTCGCCTTCCACCGATTCGACGGTTCGGCGCGTCAAAATTTCCACGTTGGGGTGACGGCCGACTTCCACGAGTTTGGGCGATAAAATACAGGCGGAACAATCATTGGTGGGAAATGTTTTATCCAACTGAGCCATAACCCCGCCGATACTGATACCGTTTTCGACGAGATACACTTTCATTCCGGAATTGGCTAAATCGAGAGACGCCTGAATGCCGGCGATTCCCGAACCAACAACCATTACTGCGCCAATTTTTTGATCATCTTTCAGCACTGGGAACTCCTTAAATACTCTCTGGGGGAAAATATTTTTAAAATGTTTTGTAACGAGGTAAAAGAAACAAATTGTGGGGCAAACATAACTAATTAACCTAATCAAGAAAGCTTGTGCATTAACATCTTCATTTAGAGCTTAATTCGTATAAAAAATTTTTGACTCTTGGTCAAGAAAAATTTTCCCTTTTAGCTGACAAAAAACATTGCGGGGAAAACAATATCGGCAAATAATGGTTATTAATAAGCAATCACTGGCATATCACGTCTTTTGGATTATTTGAGTATTTTCCCAAAATCTTCCACAAATCGTCTTTGCCTTTTTGGGTTTTGGCGGAAAAAAGAATCAGTTTCTCTTCTTTGGAAGCATTAAGGATTTTTTCGATTATCCGTTTTTGTTTTACGGACTGGTTATTCGACAGCTTATCGCTTTTGGTTAAAACATACAAATAAGGTATCCGATAATGATCCAGCCAATCTCTGAGTGACAAATCATCTTCATTGGGAACACGCCGGATATCGAGAATTAAAACAACCAAGGCAAGGTTGGTACGCTGGCGCAGATAAGCTTCAATCATTTCTCCCCAATTTTCTTTGACAGAACGCGCCACTTTGGCAAAACCGTAGCCGGGCAAATCAACAAATGATATTTTGTCGTTTATTGTAAAAAAATTAATCAGCTGCGTGCGTCCCGGCGTGTTGCTGGTCTTGGCCAGATTTTTGCGCCCCAGAAGCGCGTTAATCAGCGAAGACTTACCGACGTTGGAGCGCCCGGCAAAGGCAATTTCCGGTAAGGTCGGCAGCGGATACTGAGAAACCTGCGTCGCGCTTTTTATGAATTCAGCTTTGGTAATTTTCATAAAAGAGTTTTACTTTTACGCAACTATTTTTTTCAGCTGATTTAACAAAGACGGCAAGTCGCCATTGATAGTATCCCAGACCCGATCAGCATCGATGTCAAAATAGGCATGAATCAGCCTGTTTCTCATCGCCACAATATGCGTCCAGGGAACTTCCGGATGCTTTTGCCTGAATTCATCGGTGATTTTCGATGATGCTTCCCCGATTATTTCAATTTCTTTGATTAACGAAAGAAGCAGCATCCTGTCTTTATGAAAATCTTCCCGCAACTTGCCGCGCGCGAAAGATAAAGCTTCTCCGGCCGCGTCTATCATATGCCGCACTCTGATCAGATCATGTTTCAGCATATTGTACAGCTGCGGTATCAACAACCTCTTGCCGGAAATAGCGGCTCAAATCGGCAGGCGTCCGCATATCAACCTTGCGCCCGATAATTTCGGAAAGCTCTTGTTCCATCGCTGCAATTTTCAAAAGTCCGATCTGATGCCCATGATAAAATTCTACCAGCACATCGACATCGCTGTCAGGACGGAAATCATCACGTAAAACCGAGCCAAAAAAGGACAGTTTGCGGATATGGTTTTTGACACAAAAACTTTTTAGCTGTTCATCTTTGACAGTGATGCGAGCTTGTTGACCCATTTTATCTCCTTTCTAAATATACTGGAAAGTATCTTCTTTTTTTGCCAGTACTATCTTAATTATTGATTATTTTATTGTTTCACCGCCAATTAATCAAGCTTTATTCGTTTAATTTCGATTTCCTAAAAAACGAAACCCGGAAGTATCGGCGACGGACATCGAGAAACCTGCGTCGCGCCTTTAATGAATTCAGCACTGTTGATTTTCATGTGTCCTTTAACTATTTAAACGATTCGCCTCTTTTAATTATTACTGAAAGAAAGCACCACCCAAACTCATATTTTCGCCATCAACATTATGTTTCAATAAACAAATATAATGGCGTTGATCTTCTATGTTTGTCGCAGCAACTATTATTTGAGCAAGCATCTCATTGTTGAAAGCATCTATATATTTATACCTGTATGCAATTGGGAAATCAGAATGTTGGTGATTTACATCTATAAAGAAAACTATAGCTCCAATTGGCAAAACATTGTTTTGGTCCGGCAAATTTATGTCCGTTGATTTTACCTTTAGATATAAACGCGGTTTCTTGTATTCAATTGCGGCTGCTGACTTGTGAAATATGCCATCCGTCGGTATTTTAGAAAGAAGTTCTTCGTTACGCTCCTCATGTTGAATTATATCTACGTCAAACACTCGCGACAACGAAATTACTTCATATTCTCCCAGCGTTGCGGTGGGCACAAGAATATTATTTTCGGTGGTTTTCATAGCATCTGCTTCAAAGCTAAGTATCTTTTTGTCTGTTCTCGCAAGGATATTTGCTTTGTTTATTTTTATTATCGGATTTCGAATGCCAATGGAATCTGGCTTGTACCACCTTCTTATATTCTCGTTCACCTCAGGGAGCAATAATCTAAGCAAAACATTATTATGTTCTGCCAAGCGTATAGCCTGTGCAGAAAATTGACTCGTCGAAACCATTATGCCACCATTTATTCCAAGAGATTTCCTTTGCCCTAATATCTGCTCAATCCAAGGTCTCCCCGCGGTGTTCTTACGATCTCTAACCTGAATGAATTCAAAGACGTCTGTTGGATTTGAGAAATTTGTAAATGCCACATCAACATCCTCTAGGTCACCTACTGCGTTACGTATTCGCTGTGAAGAAAACGTATACAAATCGTCCCGGCTCTGAATATGTGATTCAACAACTGCAACAATCTTCTCTTTAAGTCTCCAAGTCTTTTCGGGATCGTTGTCGGAGAAGAATAGTTGTGACTTACCCTTGATGATAATTTCAGGCATGATTTAATCCTAATCGACTTGAAATGGAAGAGCCAACTCTTTAAAACCTTGCAAGCTTTAAAAGCTGGCAGTTATTGCGCTAACATTTATCTATTGTTATCAATCAATAAAGGGGAGGAATTTTACTCCCGCTCAAAGGTGATCCCATACTTCTCCAACTTCCTTTCAAGTGTAGGCCGCGACACTCCCAATATTTCGCAGATTTCGCCTTTGTTTTTTTTGTCGTTCTCTTTGAGGATTTTTCTGATGTAGCGTTCTTCCACTTCGTCCAGCGTGAAAAGTTTGCCCGGTTCATCCGGCGTAAACACATCCGCCGCTTCTTCCTGTTTCGCGCTGCCGGCTTCATCTTTGCCCAGCTCGGGAAAATCATTTTTTCCCAAAACCTGTCCCTGCGCGACCACGCATGCGCGCACCAGTAAATTTTCTAATTCGCGTACATTGCCCGGCCAATTATAATTCATGAATATTTCCATGACTTCATCAGAAACACCAATTACCTTCTTGTGCAAATCCATATTAATCTTTGCCAACAAATAATCAATCAAAGGAGGAATATCCTGGCGGCGTTCTCGGAGCGGCGGGATGGTAATGGATACAATGTTTAAGCGGTAATACAAATCGTCACGGAATTTTCCTTCTTTTACGAGTACTTTTAAATCCTTATTGGTCGCCGCCATAATCCGGGCATTAACTTTTACTTTATCCTTTCCGCCCACTCTATCGAATTCCATTTCCTGTAAAACACNNGGTGGCCGCCATAATCCGGGCGCCAACTTTGACCTTATCCTTGCCGCCTACCCTTTCGAATTCCATTTCCTGTAAAACACGTAAAAGTTTTGACTGCAAATTAATCGACATTTCGCTTATTTCATCCAGAAAAACAGTGCCATAACGAGCGAGTTCAAATTTCCCCAACTTGCGTGAAATGGCGCCGGTAAAAGATCCTTTTTCAT
>DIEW01000094.1 GCA_002418825.1 Syntrophaceae bacterium UBA5764
AGACGGTGTAGAGAGCAAAGACACCAACTGCCTCAGCAGTATACATCTGCTCGAATTTACGCTTTAAAGAAACAACAATCAAACCGCCGACTACCAGGCAACCAAACTGGAAGTAAGGGAAAGCGCCTGTTCCTGCCGCCGCGTATTCGGCAAAAGCGAAAGTTCCGGTCAGCATAACCACTGCCGCTGCTACTAAGATTGTTCCTAATGTCTTTTTCATGATCTGAATCCTCCTTCTGATCTTATTTGCCCATATATAATGAAAAGATCATGCCAAAATGAGGAAAAAATTAATAATAAATTATAATATACTGAATATATTGAGTAATTAAGTAAACTGCCGGTCAGAATAATATACAAAACAGTCAGTTTACATGAGTATTTATTCAATGAAACATGCAAATAATTGAATGAAATGTGAAAAGAGGCAGGCAAAAAATTTTGGGGAACTTTCGGGAGATCTCTTTTGTCTAATCAGCAAAACAACAAAAAACCAAGGAGGTTATTATGAAAAAAGTAAAAAATTGGCTGGTTTTCTTAAGTGTGTTGCTGATGGCTTTTTCCTGGTCGCAGGCATTTGGCCGGGATTTCGAAGGAGAAGAGAAAACTCTTTCCCCTTATTTTTTTATCCCCAGCGATGATCCCACCACGGATAGATTGCCGCTTAAGGCAACTTCTGCATCCGTACAAATATCAGGAGTCATCGCCGATGTGCTCGTCACGCAGGTTTACAAGAACGAGGGTAAAAAACCGCTGGAAGCAATTTATATTTTTCCTGCTTCCACCCGCGCCGCGGTTTACGGCATGAAAATGACTATCGGCAAAAGAATTATCGAGGCGCAGATTAAAAAGCGAGAAGACGCCCGCAAAGAATATGAACAGGCGCGCGAAGATGGCAAAAGAGCGTCTCTTCTGGAGCAGCAGCGTCCCAATGTTTTTCAGATGAATGTCGCCAACATCATGCCCGGCGATGAAATCAAGGTAGAAATGAAATACACTGAACTATTAGTGCCCACCGACAGGGTTTATGAATTTGTTTATCCCACGGTGGTGGGTCCCAGATATTCCAACGCCAAGGCGGGTGATGTGCCGCCTTCCGAGCACTGGGTGGCAAATCCCTACCTGCGCCAGGGGGAATTATCCGCGACAACATTTGATATCACCGTGGCAATTAACGCGGGTATGCCGATTAAAGATTTGACCTGTAATTCGCACAAGATCAATACACAGTTCAATGCACCGGACATGGCAAAAATATCTCTGGACAAAGCGGAGAAAAATAGCGGCAACCGCGATTATATTCTGCGCTACCGTCTGGACGGGGATAAAATCCAGACCGGCCTGCTTCTATCTCAGGGCGAAAAGGAAAATTTCTTTTTACTGATGCTCCAGCCGCCCAAACGTATCACCAAAGCGGATATTCCCGGCCGTGAATATATCTTTATAGTGGATGTTTCCGGTTCTATGTATGGTTTCCCTCTGGATATCTCCAAAAAGCTGATGTCCAATCTGATTGGAAACCTGCGCCCTACGGATAAGTTCAATGTGCTACTCTTCTCCGGCGGCTCAAATCTTATGTCCGAGGAATCACTTCCGGCCACGCAGGCAAATATCCAGAAGGCAATCAATGTAATTGAACAGCAAAGAGGCGGCGGCGGAACGGAACTTCTGCCCGCTCTTAAACGCGCGTTATCTTTAAAAAAAGAAGAAGATTTTGCCAGAACTGTTGTCATTGTCACTGATGGTTATGTCAGCGTGGAAGAAGAAGCGTTTGATTTGATTCGCCACAATTTGGGCAATGCCAATATGTTTGCCTTCGGCATCGGCTCAAGCGTTAACCGGCACATAATCGAAGGTATGGCGCATGTCGGCATGGGCGAGCCGTTTATTATTACAAAGCAGGATCAGGCGACGGGCCAGGCGGAGAATTTTCGTAAAATGATTCAGACGCCGGTTTTGACACAGGCAAAAATTACCTTCAAAGGATTTGATGCCTATGATGTTGAGCCGCTTTCCATTCCCGATGTTTTGGCCGAGCGTCCCGTGCTGGTATTCGGCAAATGGCGCGGCAAGCCGGAAGGCAAGATTAAATTAACCGGTATCGCCGGCGATGGCAAATACAAAGAGACTATTAAAGTCGAAAATTATCACCCGTCAAGTGATAATGCCGCGCTAAAATATCTCTGGGCGCGTCACCGCATCACGATATTGTCTGATTACAATAAACTCAGAAGCGATGACAAGCGAATCAAAGAAGTTACCGATCTGGGCCTTACGTATAATCTTTTGACCGCCTATACGTCATTTGTCGCGGTGGATAACGAAGTGGTTAATAAAGATGGTAAAGTAACCACAGTGAAACAGCCTCTGCCTCTGCCGGAAGGTGTTTCGGATTATGCTGTGGGCGGCAATAGAAGTTATGCGGCATCTCCTGCCATGATGGTTAAAGGAATGGCCATGCAGAGAACAAAAGAAGAATGTAAAGATGAATCACTCGTGGAGCGGGAAGTTGACAAAAAAATCAGCCGAAAAATCCAGATTGTGGATGTAATCGCGGATAAGGGTTTGACCAAAGATGAAATTCGCAAAGTTGCCGAGATTAATATGGCGGAAATCGAAAAATGCTTTGCCACAAGCATCTGGCTAAGAAAGGTTACAATCAATCTAACTATAAATCCCGATGGCACGGTGAAAAAAGTAGAAGTTATCGCGAGCGGGATAGATGCAAAGATTAAAAAATGCGTAAGCATTCATGTAAAAAAGTGGCTCTTCCCGGCAACGGCTAACGGGCAGGTGATTAAAATATCAATTAATATAGAAATTTAGCTATTCAGGGTTGTCATTCCGGCGAAGGCCGGAATCCAAAAATATTGTTAGTAAATTTAATCAGTTGGGGATGGAAAAAGCCATCCCCAACTGATTAAATTATTTCTCATATATAAAATACGCTTAGCTGGCGAAGGTGGTTTGCGCCCATGAGTACGATAATGGCCGTAAGCTTCCCCTAAAATAGGAC
>DIEW01000080.1:0-30709 GCA_002418825.1 Syntrophaceae bacterium UBA5764
GTCATCGCGGCGCCGGTCTGGGCGGAGGTCACGACGAGAGGGAGCAGACGCTCAATCAGCTCCTCGTGGAAATGGACGGTTTCGAATCCAATGAAGGCGTAATTCTTATTTCCGCCACCAATCGTCCGGATGTTTTGGATCCCGCGCTTCTGCGGCCGGGACGATTTGACCGTCAGGTAGTCGTGCCGCTTCCCGATGTAAAGGGAAGGGAAAAAATATTTGAAGTCCACGCGCGTAATGCGCCTATTGCCGAAGACGTGAGCTTTGCGGTTCTGGCCAGGGGAACGCCCGGCACTTCCGGAGCCGACATAGAAAATCTGATTAACGAGGCTGTTCTTAATGCCGCGCGGGCTAGCAGAGACAAGGTTACCATGAGTGATTTTGAGTTCGCCAAGGACAAAATTCTGATGGGCACGGAGCGTAAAAGCATGGTAATCAGTGAACAGGAAAAGCGCAACACATCCTACCATGAAACAGGCCATGCCTTGGTGGCGCGGCTCATTCCCGGGACGGATCCCATTCACAAAGTGACGATTATTCCCCGGGGCAGGGCGCTGGGTGTGACGCAGCAATTGCCGATTGACGAAAAGCATACCTATCCGCGGGAATATCTGGAAAAAAATATTTCTATATTACTGGGCGGGCGCGCCGCCGAAGAATTGGTTTTGGATGATTTTACCACCGGCGCGGGAAACGACATCGAACGGGCGACTAATCTGGCCAGAAAAATGGTTTGTGAATGGGGCATGAGTGACAAATTGGGACCGCTAAGTTACGGGAAAAAAGAAGAACAGATATTCCTGGGGCGTGAATTTGCCACACACAAGGATTACAGCGAAGAGACGGCAAAAAATATCGACGCGGAAATTATCGCCATTGTCATGCGAAACTATGAAAGAGCAAAGAAACTCCTTGGTGAACATATAGATTTATTGCATAAAGTAGCCGGAGAACTTCTGGTAAAGGAAGTATTGACCGGCGCGGAAATTGACGAGATGATCGGCGATGCCCTGCCGAAAGAATCAGCCGGTTGATTTTTTCCACACCGTCTTGATGAATATCTGTGTGATACATATCGATAATATTCAATTAAGATATTTGTTTTGGTGCTTTTTGTGAGAACCATAGATATAAAAAATATATCCGAAGCGGCGGTTGTTTTCAGGAAAATCGGTGTTGATCCTTATGGAATCGCCGCCATGGCCCAAAAAACTGTTAACGCCAACATCCTGCTGAGAAGGCAGCCATGTAAAGTAGCCAACATCATTAAACAGGAAATGCTTTCCGTGGGAGGGGATGCCGCCGTGGCGCGCGGCAGCGTTTCCTGCGCTTTAGAATCCAGCGATGTTTTGATTATGGGAACGCAAAAGCAAATTCTTGCTCTGGCGAAAAAAATTGAAAACCAACCTTTCGGTTTGAGCAAAATTTCCGCCGATTTGGTCGAGCTACTGCACAACATCAACAAAAGCAAACTTATTTTGAAGACATCACGCCGCAAAATCAGAATCGGCGATAAAACTCTGGTTATGGGCATCCTTAACGTAACGCCGGATTCTTTTTCTGACGGAGGTCTTTTTTACGGGCAGGAGAAAGCAATTGAGCACGGACTGAAAATGGCAGATGAAGGCGCGGATATTATCGATATCGGAGGTGAATCCACGCGGCCCGGTTCCGACGCGGTGCCGACAAGCGTGGAATTAAAGCGTGTGATACCGGTGATTGAAGCGTTGGCGGCAAAGATTAAAATACCCATTTCCATTGACACAAAAAAAGCAAAGGTGGCGGCGCAAGCCCTGGCGGCGGGAGCAGAAATAATAAATGATATCAGCGCTTTAGGCGGTGATAAGAATATGGCCAAGACGGCGGCTAATACCGGAGCAGGCCTGATTCTGATGCATATGCGTGGCACGCCGAAGACAATGCAGAAAGGTGATTTGATTTATGACGATCTGTTGGGAGAGATAATCGACTGTCTGCGAAAAAGCATTGGCAAAGCGATGCGGGCGGGTGTCAGAAAAGAATGCTTGATTGTTGATCCCGGAATTGGTTTTGGAAAGACTTCGGAGGATAATTATAAAATCATCAGAAATCTGTTTACGCTTAAGTTATTGGGCTTGCCGGTGATGCTCGGGACGTCACGCAAGGCGTTCATCGGAAACATAACCGGAGATAGGCCAGGGGAAAGGCTGGAGGGAACGGCGGCCTCAGTCGCCGCGGCAGTCATGAACGGATGCAATATCGTGCGTGTTCACGATGTGGCGGCGATGAAAAAAGTCATTGCTGTCGCGGACTCTATTATCCGCGCATAAAGGGAAAAATAATGATTCACGGTATCGGAATAGACCTTGTAGAAAACGACCGCATTGAAAAGGTTATCCGAAAATGGGGATGTAAATTCTTGAACAGGGTGTTTTGTGACCGTGAGGTGGAATATTGCGCGAAACATGTCCATAATGCGCCCCATTACGCTGCCCGTTTTGCGGCCAAGGAATCTTTTCTGAAGGCCTTGGGCATGGGTCTGGGAATGGGCGTGAAAATGAAGGATATAGAGGTTACGCGCGGGGGCGACGGAAAGCCGGAAATTGTCGTGCATGACGGGGCAAAAAACCAAATCGACAAAAATAAAATAACCCGGATACACCTGAGTCTGACCCATACTGAAAATTATGCCGCTGCTTTTCTTGTGTTGGAAAAGGAGAAGGAATTGTATTAAGATGTTTAATCAATGAAAAGGGAAAGCTCGCATATTGAAATAATAACATCAAGCGCACAACAGACGAAGGAGATAGCTTGCCTTATTGGCGGCAAATTAAAAAAAGGTGATATTCTGGCCCTGTCTGGAGAACTTGGCAGCGGAAAAACATGTTTTGTTTCCGGCTTGGCCAGAGGACTGGGAATCGGCGAAGAGTATAAGATTACGAGTCCCACGTTTACTTTGATAAATGAATATCCGGGCAGGTGCAATCTTTATCATTTTGATGTATACCGCTTAAGCGGATGCGCCGAATTTGAAGAATTGGGATATGAAGAGTATTTTTGGGGAGACGGGATTGTTGCCATCGAATGGGCGGAGAAAATTGCGCCAATTCTTCCCCCGAGTATTTTTTCGATTCAATTCGATTATATCGATGAAAACAGGCGTAAAATAAGAATCAATGGATTGGCGGGTAGGGTAAAGGAGTTGGCCCGGGATTTGGGAACGGAGGTCGGTTAGATGGCATTGGTGATTCAAAAGTTTGGTGGCACGTCGGTAGCGAATGTCGAAAAAATAAAAAATGTAGCCAGGAAGGTGATCAAGGAGAAAGAATCCGGCAATGATGTGGTCGTGGTGTTGTCGGCTATGGCTGGCGAAACAGACAGGCTTATCGCCTTGGCCAATTCGGCAACTGAATCGCCTGACGAAAGGGAATTTGATTCATTGATTTCCACAGGTGAGCAGGTAACCGTTTCATTATTATCGATAGTTTTGATTTCCATGGGTTATCGGGCGAAGTCATTTTTGGGATTTCAGGTAAAAGTAAAAACCGATCAGGCTTATAAAAAAGCGCGTATAAAATATATAGAGGCAAAGGCTATTCGCCGGGAACTGAAAAACGGGAAAATAGTGGTTGTTGCCGGGTTTCAGGGTGTGGATGAAGAAAATAATATAACCACGCTGGGGCGGGGCGGTTCTGACACCAGTGCGGTGGCGCTGGCCGCGGCGCTTAAGGCGGATAGATGCGACATATATACGGATGTTGACGGTGTTTATACTACGGACCCGAATGTGTGCGGTAAGGCGCGCAGGTTAAATAAAATATCTTACGATGAAATGCTGGAAATGGCTATCACCGGTGCTAAAGTATTACAGCCGCGCTCGGTGGAAATGGCTAAAAAATATAATGTTCCTGTTTACGTTAAATCAACGTTTTCGGAAGGGAGGGGGACACTAGTGACGAAGGAGGATAAGGATATGGAGAAAGAAATAGTATCAGGAATAACATACGATAAAGACCAGGCCAAAATCACAGTTGTTCATGTTCCCGACAAGCCGGGAGTGGCGGCGGCGTTGTTTTCACCTCTATCGGCTAAAAATATCAATGTGGATATGATTATCCAGAATGCCAGCCTGGAAGGCTTTACTGACTTGACTTTTACGGTTTCTAAAAAAGATTTGAAGGACGCTCAGAAGATTGTTGAGGAAGCCGCGAGAGTAATCGACGCGAAAAAAGTCCAGGTGGACGCTGAAGTGGCGAAGGTATCCATCATCGGCGTCGGCATGGCCAGCCATTCTGGTGTTGCGGCAAAAATGTTTTCCACCCTGGCTAACGAAGGTGTTAATATCATGATGATCAGCACCTCGGAAATTAAAATTTCCTGCGTGATTCAGAGAAAATATACGGAACTGGCGGTGTCTGTGCTTCATGACGCGTTTGGTTTGGAAAAGGAAAAATAACTGGATAACGATTTCCCCTAATCAATTGAAGGGAATAGTCGCCGTGTGTTTAATTTTGGTGATTATTCCCTTTTTTCATCTATTTTATCTTTCTCGCCTCAGTTATGAAGCACCTGATTATACGGAGCAGTTTATCGGCGCGATGGCCGTGGAAATAATCCAGGAGGAACAAAGAGGGGAAATTTATTTTCTTAAACCGGGGACTTCCGCCGGCGAGTTTTTTCAGATAGCCGGCTTGGGTAAATTGAACACGCAGGATTTTGTTCTTAGTGAAGGAATGAGCATCATTGTTGACAAAAATGATTCCGGAACAAATGTAGTTGTTTCTGAAATGAATGCCGCGCAAAGGCTGGCCCTGGGTATGCCTTTGGATATTAATGAGGCAAGTAGGGATGACCTGATTCTTGTAGAGGGAATCGGGGAAGCGACGGCGGAGAAAATTATTGAATTGCGTGAAAAACTCGGAAGATTTAAAAACATCGAGCAATTGAAGCTCATCAAAGGCATTAAGGAAAAAAGATTGTCCGGCTTAAGAAAATATCTATACGTGAGACGGTCTTAAAAGCAGATTTTTATTATTTTTTGAAATCGTCGAAATAACTAAGAACACGCCGGATGTAATTCTGCGTCTCGCGGAAAGGCGGGATGTTGTTGCCGTATTTGGCTACTGCTGTTTCTCCCGCGTTATAGGCCGCCAAAGCAAGTCGTAAATCACCCTTGTATACATTGAGGAGATAGCGCAGGTAACGGACACCGCCTTCGATATTGTTTTCCGGCTGAAATACATCGTCTACCTGCAGGGCATAAGCCGTTGAAGGCATCAGCTGCATGAGTCCTTGTGCTCCTACAGGCGATACTGCGCGATGGTTGAAATTTGATTCCGCCTTAATGACAGCTTTAATCAGGGCTTGGTCAATTTTGTACTTACTGGCGGCTTTGGCAATAATATGGTCGTATTTGTTCACATCTATGTCGGAGTGAAAATGCACCCGTTTTTCTTTAAGAATTAAAATATATTTAGCGTTGGGAATAGACGGAACGTTTGTCAAATGCAGAACGCCCTCTTCATCGACGTATTTGTATATGTCCGCCGATACGCCGGGAATCATAACCGTCATGGAGATAAATAAAAACGAGACAATGAAAACACAATGTAAAGATAATTTTTTACAAGTGTTGTTGTGACACATAACCGACTTATTTTTCATTGACGTATTATAATAAATCGAAATATTTTGTTCAAGTATAAAAAGCAGTCATTTATTTTTTATTTGCTTTGAGGATAAAATTGGGACAGAACCGATGTCGGATCCGTAAGCCCTCCAATGAAACAAACGGGGTACCGGAAACCAATCTTGACCAATTTTTTCATGCCGTAAATTGCGCGTTCCAACTCCTGAGGCGGCACAGCGACAACGATTTCATCATCAGCAACCTGTCCCATGGATCTTTCACCGAAGCAGGGAATCGCCAGCGCCGGCTTGCCGGTAAGATAACACTCCGCCAGTGAATCGGCGCACGCTCCCTCTCCGATAAAATGGAAATGGAAGCGTTCATATTTTTCTTTTTGCAGGCCGCATAAGAACATCATAATCTGAGCGGGGTTGCCGTAAATGGAGACCACTTCCGGTTCGAATTTTTCTTTATACAGCGGTGCGCTAACAGTTGCTTCCGCGACTGGAATACGCGGGGTTTCACGTTGTTGTTGCAGGGCTTCTTCCGGCGAGCCGAACCATGTTGTCGCAAGCATTTTTGCCTCCGCATTCATGCTCTTTTCCGTGGCATGGCGTAAACCGTGGATGCGCATGCATCTCTCCCCGAGAGGATCCTCCTTGGTAATGCCGATAGTTTGTTCCATCACTCTTACCAGAAAGGGCACCTGACAATAAGTAAACCCTCTTTGTAACCGCGTTACATTTTTAATGCTGTTCAGTTCTTCGGCTTTTTCCAGACGTCTGAAAGCGACCGGCTCTGTTTTCAAACGCAACAATGACTTCAGTTCCTCAGAAATTTTTGCCCAATTAAACATAGTGTTCCCTTTCTGTCTTATTTTTTATTTAAATGGTGGCACCGCCATCCACTGCAATTACTTGACCCGTAATATAGCTTGACGCATCAGAGGCAAGAAAAAGTATGGCGCCGACCATTTCTTCCGGTTCGGCGGGACGTCCCAGTGGCGTTCTGCTCATGGCAATGGTGAGGATGTCTTTGTTGCTCCATAAAGCCTCGCTGAATTTTGTTTTTGTAAGACCCGGCGCCACGGTGTTGACGCGAATATTGTACTGAGCCCATTGTTGGGCCATTACTTTTGTCGCCATAATTACGCCTGCTTTGCTGATGGAGTAAACCGGCAGTATATCCGGCGTGATGCCGGCAATGGAGGCGATGTTAACAATTTTTCCCCCGCCTTGCCCTTTCATTATTTTAGCTACCGTCTGACTTAAAAAAAACAGGCCTTTGAGGTTGAGATTCATAATTGAGTCCCAGGCGCGCTCGTCTATATCCATGGCCGAAGCCATGCTTGGATTTGTGGCGGCGTTATTTACCAGGATATCGATTTTCCCAAATTCCTCCGTTACTTTTTTTACCAGATTGTTTATGTCTTCCGTTCTTCCGACATGCGCCGCGACGGGCAGGCATTTCCTCCCCATGTCCTTTATTTGAGCGGCTACTTTTTCCAGGTCGGGAAGTTTGCGGCTGGCGATGGCCAAATCCGCTCCTGCTTTTGCAATTCCTATTGCCGCTGCATGGCCAATGCCGCGGCTGGCGCCGGTGATGAGTACAACCTTGTCTTTTAATGATAAATCCATGGGGAGTTACCTCCTGAACGATTATTTGCTGAAGTTTTATATGTAGAATGACGTCATGATAAAAAAAATAAAAATATATGTCAAGCCGGTAAAAAGGCAACACAAATTATGTTTTATCAGGTCAAAGGTATGCGCCTGACGGAAACGATATCAAACAGCTCTTTTTCTTTTTGCTTCATTTCCCGGGCTTTGTTTTGCGTTGTTTTTTCATGGTTATAACCCAGCAGGTGGAGCAGGCCGTGAATCAGAAGATAATCTATTTCCTCGGCCAGGGTTAGCCCCCCTCCTTGCGCGTCTTTTTTTGCTGTTTCCACGGAGACAACAATGTCGCCTAATACATTTGGGTTGATATCTCCATATTCATCTTCACGCATGGAGAAGGAGAGAACATTAGTGGGCTTGTTTTTGCCAAGGTACTGTTTATTGAGCATTCTAATCGTTTCATCGTCGACAAAACTGACGCTTATTTCCTTGTCCGCGCAATCGAGCCGCCGCATGATTATTTTAAGTGTGTTTCTGATTCTGTTTTTGTCTATTTTAATTCTGTTTTGATTGTTTTTTATCTGCAGATTCATTGTCTTCTTTTTTGCCGTTTGATTCTTTCGGCGTTGTTTCCGGATAATCGACGCGATGGTGGAATATCCCCGTGAGAATTTTAATAAATGATTCGGCGATGGTGTTGAGGTTTCTCAGCGTCAGTTCGCATTCATCCAATTGTCCATCCATGTAGATACGTTCTATTCTTTCGCGCACCAGCGAGCGGATTCTTGCCGGCGTTGGGTTGGAAAGAGTGCGTGAAGAGGCCTCGATAACGTCTCCGAGCATTACCAAGCCGGCTTCTTTTGTTTGAGGTTTCGGACCGGGATAACGGAAATCTGTTTCCGACAAATTGCTTGCCGTCCTGTCCTTATTTTTTTTCGCCTTGTCGTAAAAGTAGCTGACGATGCTTGTGCCGTGGTGTTGACGAATGATGTTTATGATTTGTTGGCCTAATTTTTCCTTCGCCGCCAGTTCACAGCCATCCTTGACATGGGAAATGATGACCAGACTGCTCATTTTTGGGGATAGTTTATCGTGCCTGTTTTCAGCGTTGGGTTGATTTTCAATAAAGTACTGAGGTTTCGTAAGCTTGCCGATGTCATGATAATAGGCGCTGACTTTTGCCAGAAGGGAATTGGCCCCGATGGCTTCGGCTGCCGCTTCTACCAGCGACGCGACAACGATGCTGTGATGATATGTGCCGGGAGCCTCAATAATCATTCGCTGAAACAGGGGTTGATTGAGATTGGCCAGCTCCAGGAGCCTGATGTCTGTTATGTAACCGAATAAACTTTCAAAAAGCGGGGTAATTCCCGCCACGAGTATGCCGGTTAGAAATCCGCCGATAAAGCCCATGGCCAGCCGGACAAACAAATCATTGAAAAGGTTTCCGCTGAATAAATTTATGCTTATTATTGCGGTCATGTTAATCAGTCCCAAGAAAGCTCCCACCCTAAGAAATGCCGAGCGCTGGTGAGTGCGTACGACCTTGTAGGAAGCAGCGATGGAACCCAGAAAACAATAAAAGGGGAAAGCGATTTTTTCTTCAAAAAGAAAAGCGATCATGAAGGAAACAAACACGGTTAGAACCATAGAGACGTTCCGGTTGATTAAGACCGCGGTAATAATAGCTCCCAGAGCGAAAGGGATAGCAAAATAGCAGGCATCCGCGGATATCGAAGGGAAAGCCCTGTTGATGGCCAGAGAAATAAAAATGCCCACTTTAACGAACAGTATTTGCAGTACGGCCAGAATGCCTAAAACCAGGAAATCAAGGTTGGAACGCGCGGCAGGCTTGGCCCAGTTTCTGGTCCGCCAGAAATACAAAACAATGCACAAAAACAAGGATATAAAGAAAATGCCGATAAGGACCGCGATTCCGTAAAATTTGTTGTTCCCTGTGGATTTGTAAAAGGCTTCAAGCTTAAGCAAAGTGTTATAATCAATATTTTCTCCTTCGCGGACAATCATCTCATTTTTTTGAACTTTAAAAAGAGTCGGCTTTACTTCTTCCATCGCCGCTATTTTTTTCTTTTCCGTTGCCTCCATATTGAAAGTAAGGTTGGGTGTAAGCAGCCCTCTGGCGAGGGAAAAAAGAACTCTCCTGGTTGTGTAATTTTCATAGCTGAAAACCGAGTTGATTTTTGCCTGCAGCGCTTCGTCAATCTCCTGAATGTTTAAAATGCCGGATAAATCGTTAATCGTCTGCTCGCTTTGTGTTTTTAAATCCCTTATGATGATTCCCCTTGCCGTTTGAGCTTTGTCCGGAGGGATGTTGGTGATGTGTTTGTTGTCGTAAAAATAGGAAATTGCCCGGTAAAGGTTGCGCTGTAAAGTCGGCGAAAAATTTTTTTCGCGCAAAATATAAAATTCTTCAACAGTCAGAGGAATTCCCAGATTGGCTTCCAGGTTTTGCTTGCTTTTTTGTGAGACGGGAATTTTGGCGAGTTCATCTTGTTTCTCTTTCCGTGTGCTCTTCAGTTCGGCGGCAGCGAGGGAAAAAGAATGGGCAAGTTTTGCATTAATGTTTGCCGGGGCTTCGCTGTCATAATCGAAAACAGGAAGAACGTTCTGTACCGCCTCGTTTATTTTATCTTCCGTAGCCTTTTTATCTTCAACAAGAAATTCGCGGTTGGCTTTGATATCGTATTCGGCGATCATCCCCTCTTCAAACTTGGGCGCGAAGAAATGTATTTCCGGCGTAAGGATGAAAGCCATGGTCAGGCCAAGAGCGATCGCGATTGTCCATTTTTGAGAAGAGCTGCCCGTCAGCAGGGCCAGTGTTTTTTCGTGTCTTTTTAAGAGTTTTTCGAAAATATCTAACCATTTATTTTTAAATGACAAAAGAATATTCATGGCCTTTACTTTTTGTGATTATTTTTTTTATTTTCGTCTAAAGCGGCGTAGGCTTTGATGACGTCGCTGACCAGAGGGTGCCGAACCACGTCTATTTCAGAAAAATGGACAAAACGGATGCGATCGATTTTTTTGAGGATTGATTCTGCCTCGATCAGCCCGGAGCCTTTATCCTGCGGCAGGTCAACCTGGGTGACATCGCCTGTTATTACTGCTTTTGACCCGAATCCCAGTCGCGTTAAAAACATTTTCATCTGTTCGGATGTTGTGTTTTGCGCTTCGTCCAGGATGACAAAAGAATCGTTGAGGGTGCGTCCGCGCATGAAAGCGAGAGGCGCGACTTCTATCATGCCTTTGTTGATGAGCGCTGAAACTCTTTCCATATCAATCATGTCGTAAAGCGCGTCGTAGAGGGGGCGCAGGTAAGGATTAACTTTTTCCGCCATGTCTCCGGGTAAAAAACCGAGTTTTTCGCCCGCTTCTACCGCGGGACGAGCCAAAATGATGCGCTGAACTTTCTTTTCGACTAAATATGACACGGCCACGGCCATAGCCAGATAAGTTTTTCCTGTGCCGGCGGGGCCGATGGCAAAAACCATGTCAAAGTTTCTCATGTATTCAATATAGAGCTTCTGGGCGATGCTTTTGGGAGTAATGGTTCTTTTTTGGGACGAAACGAAAACCGTATCCAGAAAAACATTGGCCAGTTCAAAAGAGATGTCTTCAGACAGAATGCGATGGGCGTAGTCGATATCCGAAGGATGGATGCGCCATCCCCTGTCCATTATCGCGTAAAGCTGACGCAGCATGGTGCTGATTTTGTGCACCTGTCCGTCGGTGCCGGAAACCGATATGTGATTACCCCACGCTTTAATCTTTACCGGTTCTAGTTTCTCGATAAGTTTTAAGTTTTTGTCATGTTCACCACAGAGATTCTTCATCAGGTCATAATCGTCAAATAATATTTTTTCTGTGGCCGTATGTTTTTCTGTTTCCTTCAAATATTTTTGTTGCTCCTAACAATTGTCATTTATAATAATGCTTTTTTAGTCCTTATCCGTAAATTTATCATTTCGGTGCGGTCAAAGCAATACAAATTACTCCTGTAAAAATATATGCGCGAACACTTTGGCGTTTCCTAACATATTGTCAATTTTACAGTATTCATCAGGTTGGTGGGCGGTTACATCGATTTTCGACCATACGGCGGCGGGATAATTTCTTTTCCGAAAAAACGCGGCGACGGTTCCGGCGCCGACACCGCCTGCCGATGCCTTTACCGCGTAAATAGTTTTCACGGCTTTCTGCAGGGCATGGACGACCGGCGCGGCGGCAGATGTCGGTTTAGTCGCCTGGAGCTTCTGCACTTCCGATATTTCGATTTTCACTTTGAATTTTTGTTCTACGGAGCGCGTTATTATTTTGATTTCCTTCAAAAGGTCTTTTAAATTATATTGCGGCAGGACGCGACAATCCAGATAAAAAACATCCTCACCGGGTATGGTGTTGACATTGCCCACATTTGCTTCTTTTTTTGTCGGCTCGAAAGTGCTGACAGGCGGTTTAAATAACTTATCTGTTTTTGCAAAACGTTTTTTTAAAATATCCAGTTTAGTCACCAGATGAGAAGCCGCGACAAAAGCGTTCTTTCCCAGTTGCGGCAACGATGCGTGACATTGTTTACCTGTTGTTTTAAAACGCAGCCAGAGCATGCTTTTTTCGGCAACTTCGATTAACGTGCCCTTGTGATTGCCGCCGTCGGGAACGATGATTAAATCATCTCGGCGGAAAGGCTGATCCGGGCATTCAAGGATATAGCGCAATCCGTGTTTGCTGCTTGTTTCTTCATCGGAGACAAACGCCAGGCCTATGGAATTGCCCGGGAGAATTCCTTCATCCATTAAAGCTTTGGCGGCAAAAATAGAGGCTACCATATCCTGCTGGTTGTCTTCCACGCCCCGGCCGAAGATGCAGCCGTCTTTTACGTAGGCCTGGTATGGGTCGCGGCTCCAGAGCTTTAGTTCTCCGGGAGGCACGACATCCAGATGGGTTAGAATCCAGGTGAACTTGTTTTTGTTCTTTCCTTCGATGGTGGCGACAAAATTGGGCCGTATGCCGGAAGGCACGCTTTTGTCCGGCGCGTCATATTGGCGGAAATTCTTGAAACCGAGACTGATTAAATGTTTTTTCAGCAATCGCGCTTTTTCATATTCTCCCGCTCCCCCGTTATCCGGCCCTACGGCTTTTGTGGCGGTAAGGGCGATTTGCAGCCTAACCATGTCCTCGCGGTACGAATTGATTCTTTTTGTTATCCTTTTAAAAATTTTGTTGTGCATAACAAATCCCTTATTATTATTCTTGCGGTTTCATTATAACTGGTTCCGCGGTTATATCCGCGGGTTTATCAAAGTTTTCATAATCGCCCAAAATGAGCACGACATTATTTGATTTATCGAGATAAAGACCGGCCAATCGACTTAAGTCTTCAAGCGTTACCTTTTCAATTCTTTCGCGGTAAAGGGTAAGATAATCGGGCGGCATTTTTTCAAATTCACTTTTCATCTGTTGCCAGGCTATATCCTGAACGCTGGAGAAAGAAAAAATAAAACCGTTGTTAATTGATTGCTTGGCCCAGTCAAGTTCATTCGCCGTTAAGGTGTTTCTTTTTATACCGTCAAGGACGGTGTTGATTAAAGAAAGCGTCTGCATGGTGGAAGAAGTTTTCGTGAAGGCGTAAGCGACGAAAAGGCCGAAAGTTGAGCGGGGACGGTAGAGGCTGCCGGCACTGTAGGCCAGTCCTTTGTTGTTGCGCACAGCGTTGAAAATGCGCGAATTAAAGCCTCCGCTGCCGGTGATGAAGTCAAGAACGGTGAAAGCGTAATAATCAGGGTCATGTTTGCCCGGAGCGAATTGTCCGCAAACAATCGTGGATTGAGGAATGTCTTTGTCTATAAAATATAGACCGGCTTGGAGAGCGGGCGCGGGGAGCGACGTTTGATTGGCGGGTGCGCCTTTTTCCCACTTCCCGAAATATTTCGTAAACAAGTTTATTGCCTGTTCTTTTGTTATGTCGCCGGTTACGGCGAACATGATGTTGTCCGGTTGAAAAAAGCGCCGGTGAAAGTTTATTAAGTCCTCCCGGTCAATATTGGACAGAGAGGCAGATGAAAACATTCTGCCCCGGGGATTATTTCGGTAAATAAGACGGTTGAACTCCCGAAAGGCCAGTCTCTGTGGATCGTCTTGCAGCCGTCGCAGTTCTTCTTTTTTCAACTGTACGGCAAGCTCCAGTTTGTTTTTTTCGAAAGCCGGAGCGGTGATGATTTGTGCCAGGAGGTCAATTCCTTCCTCCGTGTTTTTGCTTAAGGCAGAAAAATCAACAGTGGCGTAATCCGTGTGCATGGAAACGGCAGCGGAAGCGGCCAGCAAATCAAAACGCCGATCGATTTCATCGCCTGTTAATTTTTCCGTGCCGCCGGTTCTCATTACATATGCCGTCAAATCGGCGACTCCTTCTTTGCCTTCCGGGTCATAAATTGAACCTGTGCTGACCAGAGCTTCGATATTAACCAAAGGCAGTTCATGATCTTCAAGAATATAGATTATGATGCCGTTTTCCAAAACCAACCGCTCAGCCGGCAGTAAATCAAACTTGAGCGCGGGGAAATTAATTTTATCCGGCGATATCAGCCGGGAATCGGCGGCTAAGGCCGCGCCGGGAAAAAATGCTGCGGTTAATAAAAATATAAGGGGAAATTTTAATATTTTTTTTGCAAGCATAATTATTCTTTTTTTCTGTCTAAAGTGGCGATCGTGCGGTTTTCCTTTTTTAAATAATTTGTTGCGGTATTTTGAATATCCTGAGTGGTAACCTTGTCGATATTTTTCAAATAATCGGAAAAATAACGGTAATCTCCCAGCAATACCTCGTAATAAGACAATACTGAGGCGATACGCGCGTTGGAATCAAGGCTCTTTATGTAATTCATGCGTAGTTGATTTTTGGCTCTGGTCAATTCTTCCTCCGTTACCGGTTCGGTTTTTAATTTTTCCAGTTCCCGCAAAATAATGTTTTCCAGTTCGGCGTTCGTGTGGGGGTGGCGCGGACTGGCAAATATCGCAAAGATATTAGGATAGAGCGCAGCGGGCAGACCGTTGTACGCACTTACACTTTCCGCCACTTGCATCTGTTTTACGAGCAGATTGTATAACCTGCTTGTGCGGCCAGCGGCAAGGATTGTTTCCAGAACATCGAAGATATAATCATCGTAAGCGGGCGGGTTGGGCTTGTGAAAGCCGATAATCATTGCCGGACTGGCATCGAAAATAATTTCCGTTCTTTTCTCTTCGGTTTGTTTCGGTTCCGGCGCAATGGTGTTCTTTTTTTCTTTTGAGGGCGGGATAGGGCCGAAATATTTTTCAATCAGCTTGAGAGTTTGTTCCGGATTTATCGCGCCCACCACCGCGATGACGGTTTTGTGCGGCGCGCGGTATTTTTCGAAGTATTTTTTCATGGCCGCGGGACTGAGGCGCATTAAATCCTGCGGCCAGCCGATAATCGGATTGCGATAGGGGTGAGTGGAAAAAGCAACGCTCATGAATTGTTCATAAAGCTTTCCGTCGGGATTTGTTTCTGTGCGCTGTCTTCTTTCTTCCATAACTACGTCGCGTTCCGTGTAGAATTCGCGGAAAACGGGATTGAACAGACGGTCGGATTCGATACGCGCCCACAGTTCTAATTTGTTTGCCGGCAGACTAACCTGATAAGTGGTGACGTCCTGGCCGGTGGAAGCATTAAGGTCCAGCCCGCCGTTTTGCGTGTAAAGACGGTCTATTTCGTTGGGAATGAAGTATTTTTTATGCTCTTCCTGTAATTTTCGCAGTCGGGAGGAAAGCTCTTCGATGGTTTTGGCGTTAGCCTTATCGCCTTTCTGCTTTTCCTTATCCAGCGTCGTGCCTGTTTTTTCTATTGCCTCCAGTATTTTCTTTTCCGCGGCGTAGTTTTTCGTGCCGATGGTTTTTGTTCCTTTGAACATCATGTGTTCGAGCATATGCGCGGCGCCGGTTTCGCCTTTGTCTTCGTCCACCGCGCCGATACGATGGCGGATATACAGAGATACGGTAGGACTGATATGCCGCTCCATAATTAAAACCGTGATGCCGTTTTTCAGTTTTGTTTTGACAACTCTGCTTTCCAGGTCAAAGCAGAAAGCTTTTCCGTTCAGGCCCAGAAAAAAGGCGAGAATAATAAAAAGCAAAAAAAGATTATTCCTTTTCATCGTCAACTTCATTTTGTGGTTTTTTAGGGAAAAAACGGAAATAGCAATAGATAAGTCCGGTGAGGCAAACCAGAATCAAAAGGGATGCGGAAAAAAAGGTCATGACAAATTCCATGGGATTGTTCATATTGAAGGCATTGGACATTATGTTAATACCGTAAACCAGAAAGACCACGGAAACAGCCAGCACCGCGATATTTTTTAGCCAGGTGAGATATGTTGTCATGATATCCTTTAATTATTTTTTAAATCCGCTTTTATTTTTGCATACACTTCATAAGTAAAATCATCGTTGCGGTAAGGCAGCAATGAATTGTTATGATATATAGGTTCGGCCTGAATGTCAAAGGGTGAAGACTTGATTGCATCCGCCCACATTTTTGTGCCGGGAATGGGCGAGTATTCGGCAAGCATTGGTTTCGCGCCGCATTTTTTAACAAAATCAATACTTTCGGTTACTTCCGCCGCGCGCTGGTTCGGCAGACCGCAAAGCAGATAAATGCCGATATCATCAGTTTTGTAACCGGCGTTTTTCAAGTGCCGCACGCCTTCAGAGAGTTCTTTATTGACGACTTTTCCGCCTGTTTCTTTTTGCCTTTGGAAATCAGCCGTTTCAAAACCAAAGCGGATAGTTTTGAAGCCGGAAGTATAAAGCAGTTTTGCCAGCTCAGCGTCGATTTCGCGCAGATGCAGGCCGTTGGGGCAGTGAAACTGGCAGGTTAAATTTCTTCTTTTGATTTCGGCAAGCAGGGGAATAATCATTTTGTCCGGCTCGACCAAAAGCGCGTCGTCGTAAAAACTGAAATTAATCACGCCGGATTTTTTTTGCCAGTATTCAATTTCGTCGGCAACTTTTACCGGGTCGCGCCGGAGGAATTTTTTATTGAGAATATGCGACGAGCAGTAACTGCATCGGTAGGGACAGCCGCGTGATGTTGTTATGGGAAGCTGCTGTGTTTTGCCGATTAAATCAAAAGCAGGGTAGGGGTAAGAATCAAGATTCTCCTCATCGGGAAGATGTGTCGGTTTTTCTCCAAAAAGATTTTCCAGCAATTCCATAATTTGCGCTTCACCCGCGCCGGAGATAACATAATCTGCGCCGGAGTGTTTTACGGCGTGTTCGCGGCAAAGTGTCGCGTATTTTCCGCCCAGCACCAAGGGAACATGCGGCAATTCTTCTTTGATAATATTGATTGCTTCGAATACGCCCGGATACCAGTAAGTCATCATGGAAGTGACTAAAACAATGTCCGTATCCTGTTGTTTTCTTAAATCATCGCGCAGGATTTCTGGCAGGATTCCGTAGCGGCAATAATTTTTGGGCAGGAATTTGAGCTTATCCGGTTTGGGGACAATCTGGCGGTAAAATTTCCCCCGTCCAAAAGGATGCCGCCGCGGTTTTAAACCGCGTGCGAGCATTTCCGGATGATATGGGTCGAGGCAATCGATATAACTTACATGATGCCCGTTTTGACGCAAAAGCCCGCCCAAATACAAAAGTCCCAGAGGTTTCAGCCAGAAATCATAAGCGGCAAAATCATGAATCCAGGGATTGATTAAAAAAATATTTTTACCCATGATGATTATATATATTTTATTTTGGGGATATTGTCCAATGATGTGCTGCTGTTAGTTTATTTTTGAAAGTAAATTAAAAATATTGTGGAATAATAAGAATAAAAACATAATTAAAAAGGCGTTATAACACCCAAGTTCAGTGGCGGTGTTTAGTCCTTCGCTTGAGCGCGTTAATTGGTTACGCTCCCTTGAGCTTCCGGCCAGCCAAGATAGATGAGATAAGCATTGGGATATTCCTTTGAGTCGAGAATTTCCGTGAACTTCTCGTTGAAAAATGTATTCAACTCTTTTAATTCCTTGCGAAATCCAGACTTGGCAGCAAAGTAATTAATGATAACAAAAGCCATTGAAGTCGTCATAGTTCCATTTGGCCTAATAAATATCTCCAACCCTTTTTCCCTGGCGTATTGTTCAATATCCTGGATTCTGGGAAGTGTGCAGTCCAAATGTTCCTTGGCCCATTGGGAATTTGTGAGTTTGATGATCAGCTTTAGTCTCTCTTCGACATAGGTACCCTTTATATAAAAGGGATTCAGAAGAATGACCCCGCGCTTGGCCTTACTAAGTAATTGGTTCAAGAAAACTACGCGCTCTCTGACAGGAATATGCTCAAGAACGTGGCACGATACGACGTAATCAAAAGAATGGTCAGCGAATGGCAGATTTGTTCCAGAAATTCCATTCACTTTAGGTTCTGCCAGGCAGTAAGAAGCATCTGGGATAAAAGAAGCAAGTTTACCGTTTCCTCCCCCAACGTCCAATACTGAGATATTTGATCCACTTGCTCTGTTGATGATTTCAGAAGCCAAAGAAAATAACCGAAAATATTGGTTGTGACTCATTCGCTTTAGGCTCGGAATAGATTGTCTGAGTTTAGACAATTTGCCCTCTACTGTATTTCGCTCTGCGCCTAAAGCCTCTGCTGTCTTAAGTTCTGCATAGGCCAGGTAATAGTTTCCCGCCCTTGAGGCATAATCAGCATACTTCAAATGTAAATTTTCATTTAGAGGATCTTTGGTTAGCGCTTCGATTAATTCTTTTCTGTCACGGATTCCTGCATCTTTCTGTACAGCAACTTTATTTTCTGTTTCTTTGGTATTCCGGTTTTTTCGCAAACCGATTTTTCTTAAAGCTATCTTGGTTATTCGTCTGATCATGAATTTAGCACACTTCTTTAATGGTTCGTGATTTGACGCAAAATAATGTTTATACAGTTTGTGTAAATCTGTAAACGCTTATAACCGCTTTCTATAAAGCTTTTTTCTGTGTTGGGAATGTTACCAGTATTACTAAATGAAATCAAGTTCTTAAAGATTAATTTATGAATTTCCGATAACGATTTATACGGGCTGCATAAATCAAGGCATATTAGCCTTTATTAAGGCTATTATTTTAATTGGCTTTTAGTATATTTATTTTGGTATAAATAATAAAAGGAGATGGCCATGGCTGACAACACACACGAACATAGTCATCACGCCCATCATGAGCACATACACGGACAACATGCTGCGCATGTGCAGGCACCGGCTAAGTATCCTTCGCCTGAACATTCTACCGAGCATCATCATGGCCATAAAAACGGCCACGCGCATATGATCGACGATTTTAAGAAAAGGTTCCGGATATCACTTGCGCTCACCTTGCCGGTGTTGCTGCTTACACCCATGGTACAGATGTTTCTGGGGCTGGGCGATTCTCTGCGTTTCCCCGGCGATGAATATATCCTTTTTGTCTTATCCTCGATTATTTTCTTTTACGGCGGCTGGCCTTTTTTAAGAGGAATTGTCGCAGAATTCAAGGCCGCCCAGCCCGGAATGATGACGCTCATTGCTGTGGCCATCACCGCGGCTTACCTGTACAGCTCGGTAGTGGTGTTTGGATTGCCCGGCATGATTTTTTTCTGGGAGCTCGCGACGCTGATCGACATCATGCTTCTGGGGCACTGGATTGAAATGCGCTCGGTCATGGGCGCATCAAGGGCGCTTACGGAACTTGCCCGCCTTATGCCTTCGGAAGCGCACAAGCTCATGGATGACGGAAGCTTTAAAGATGTTCCTCTAACTGAGCTAAAAATAAATGACCTTGTTTTGGTAAAGCCGGGCGAAAAAATTCCCGCGGACGGCGAGGTAACGGAAGGGGAATCTTCCGTCAATGAAGCAATGCTTACCGGGGAATCCACGCCCATTCATAAGAAAAAAGGCGTGCCGGTTATCGGCGGCTCGCTAAACGGCGAAGGCGCGCTTACGGTGCAAATTAAAAAACTGGGCAAAGATTCATTTCTCGAGCAGGTGATACAACTGGTAAGCGAGGCGCAGGAAAGCAAATCCAAAACACAGGATACGGCCAACCGCTTTGCCTTTTATTTAACCGTGGCCGCGATTACGGTCGCGCTCACGACGGTTTTAGCGTGGTATCTGGGTATGAACAAAGATTTTGCCTTTTCGCTGGAAAGAGCCGTCACGGTGATGGTTATTGCCTGTCCGCACGCGCTGGGACTGGCGGTGCCGCTGGTGGTCGCTGTTTCCACGTCGCTCGCGGCGATAAACGGTTTATTAATCCGCGACCGGGCGGCATTTGAAAACGCCAGAAAAATCAACGCGGTGATATTTGATAAAACGGGCACGCTTACGCAGGGAAAATTCGGTGTCACGGATGTGCTGGTTTTTGCCGATGGTCTGTCCAAAGAAGAATTGTTGACATACGCGGCGTCCGTGGAGATGCACTCCGAACATCCGCTGGCCAAAGGCATTGTGGCGGCGGCGGGAAAAACAATTCATCCGCAGGAATTCAAAATAATTCCTGGCAGCGGCGCGCAGGGTAAAGTTGACAATAAACTGGTGCAGGTGGTCAGCCCCGCTTACATGAAGGAAAATATAACCGAAGTGCAGGATAAAAGAATTGTTGAACTGCACGCGCAGGGTAAAACTGTTGTCTATGTAATTCTGGAGGGCAAAATCGCGGGGGCAGTAGCGCTGGCTGATTTACTGAGGCCGGAAGCAAAAGAAACGATACTCAAGCTGCAGAATCAGGGCGTCAAGTGCATGATGCTCACCGGCGATAACCGCATGGTGGCCAAGTGGGTCGCCTCGGAAATCGGTTTGGATGAATATTTTGCCGAGGTTATGTCGCATGAGAAAGCGCAAAAAATAAAAGAAGTGCAGTCACGCGGGTATATTGTGGCCATGACCGGCGACGGTATCAATGACGCGCCGGCGCTGGCGCAGGCCGATGTTGGCATTGCCGTGGGCGCGGGCACGGATGTGGCGATAGAAACGGCGGATATTATTCTGGTACACTCCAATCCGAATGATGTTCTGGGCGTTATCAGTTTGGCCAAAGCGACTTACCGCAAACTGATTCAAAATCTTATCTGGGCGACCGGCTACAACATTGTGGCCATCCCACTGGCCGCGGGCGTTCTTTACAACACGGGCATCGTCATCAGTCCGGCCATCGGCGCGGTTTTGATGTCGCTCAGCACCGTTATCGTCGCCATCAACGCGCGCTTGCTGAAACTGAAGCAATAGATTAGGGTTTTATGCGGTAACATCAGGATTATGTTTCATAATATCAGTAAGTTAGGCACGGATAAAGCAATTTATAATTGACATAATTTTTTTGCGCAAGTATATAAGCAGATAATCAAACGATTTTTCAAGAATATCGCTGTAATATCGTAGTTACATTATCGGAAACTGAACCGGGGAAATAACCTGCAATCGATTAATTTTGATGACTTATGAAAGTGCTTAACACGGACGCTACATTTGTTTTCGCAGAACATTTACGGAGAAAGTGATGAGACTGCTTGTTGTATCCAACAGACTGCCCGTCACCGTTTCGGAAAAAGAAGGGCAGATAAAATTTCAGAAAAGCGCCGGCGGCCTTGTTTCCGGCTTGAGCGTGTATCTTGATTCCCTGAAGAGTTCTTCCATTGTGGAAAAGAAATATCTCTGGATAGGATGGCCGGGCGTGGCCGTTGCGGAAAAGAAAAAAGATGAAGTAAAGAAAAAATTATTGAGTGAGGTTTATTCCTATCCCGTTTTTATTTCCGCAAAAGAAATGGACAACTTCTATCATGGCTTTTGCAATAAAACCATCTGGCCGCTTTTTCACTATTTTCCTTCTTATACAGTTTACGATGACGCGTACTGGGAAACCTACAAAAAAATGAATGAGACTTTTCGTGATGCCGTTCTGGAAGTTGTCCGGCCCACCGACGCTATCTGGATACATGATTACCACCTTATGCTGCTGCCCAAAATGCTGCGTAAGAAACTGCGAAATCCCATCGGTTTTTTTCTGCACATTCCGTTTCCGAGTTTTGAGATGTTTCGCCTTCTTCCGGGCAAATGGCGCACACAGATACTGGAAGGATTGTTAGGCGCGCATTTGATTGGTTTCCACACGCACGACTATACGCAGTATTTTTTACGGTGCGTTCACCGCATACTGGGGCATGAGCATAATATGGGGAAAATAATCGTTGATGACCATGTGATTAAAGCCGATACTTTTCCCATGGGCATTGATTTTAAAAAATACCACAATGCCGTATGCACGAAGGAAGTGCAGAAGCACAAAAAAGAACTCAAAAAAACGCTGGGTGATTACAAGGTAATTCTTTCCATCGACCGTCTTGATTACACAAAAGGCATTCTCAAGCGCCTGCAGGCTTACGAGGCGTTCCTGGAAAAAAATCAAGAGTGGCACGGCAAAGTTATTATGGTAATGGTCGTCGTTCCTTCGCGAATCGACGTGGAACATTATCAGGAAATGAAAAGACAGATAGACGCGCTGGCGGGGAAAATTAGCGGCAAATTCGGCACTTTGAGCTGGACGCCTATTTTATATCAGTACAAATCTCTTCCTTTTCATCCGCTGGTCGCTCTTTACAGCGTCAGTGATGTGGCGCTGATTACGCCGCTGCGAGACGGCATGAATCTGATTGCCAAGGAATATATTGCCGCCAAAAAAGACATGACCGGCGTTTTAATCCTCAGTGAAATGACCGGAGCGTCGCGCGAAATGGGAGAAGCGATAATTATGAATCCGAATAACGTGGAAGAAATCGTGGACGCCCTGGAAAAAGCGATGAGTATGCCCGAAAAAGAACAAATCAGACGAAATCAGGCTTTGCAAAAAAGACTCGAATCTTATGACGTAAGCAAATGGGCGGAAAGCTTCATCAATGATTTGGTGGCGCTGAGGGAAGAACAAAGAAAGTTCAACGATAAAATATTGGGACCGGCGGCAAGAAAAATACTGGTTAAAGACTTTATGAAAGCGAAAAGAAGGCTTGTCTTTCTGGATTATGACGGGACGCTCATTCCTTTTTCCGAAGATCCGCGAACGGCGAAGCCGGGCAGAAAACTTTTAAAAATACTGGAAGGAATCGCGGCAAACGAGAAAACTCAAATTGTGCTGACCAGCGGCAGAAACAGGGATACACTGCAAAACTGGTTCGGTTCCTTGGATATAGGGTTAATCGCCGAACACGGTATTTGGCTTAAAAGAAAAAGTAAAGATTGGCAGATGATCAAACCCCTGACCAATGAGTGGAAAACGCAAATACTTCCGGTGCTGGAAACTTACGCGGACAGGCTTCCCGGCTCTTTCGTTGAGGAAAAAGAATATTCTGCGGTGTGGCATTACCGGCGTGCTGATACGGAAACGGGTTCGCTTATCGCCAAGGAACTTGTGGATTATTTAATCAACTTTACGGCGAATATCGATGTCCAGGTCATGCAGGGTCACAAGGTAATCGAAATTGCGGATGTGGACGTGAATAAAAGCAGCGCGGGGATGCATTGGCTTTCCGGGAACAAGGCCGATTTCATTATGGCCATAGGCGACGATTGGACTGATGAATATCTCTTTAAAGTTTTGCCGAAGACCGCTTATACAATTCGCGTGGGTATGACGCAATCATACGCCCGGTTTCATTTGCGCAACAACAAAGAAGTTTTGGAGCTGCTGGGCCGGCTGGTTAGAAGCTGAACAAATCGCTGATTTGTTATCAGTTCATAGATTTTCTGATGTAAATCTTAAGCAATCACAAAGAATTACGCGGTATTCCCAAATTGACACAAAGCGCCATTTATGTTAGCTAAATTATCCGGATAGGGATTCTAGGTGTAAAAATTACTCAAGTTGATAAACAGTGAAAAAAGCGACTTTAGTCAAAATATTATTACGTTCTTTTTTTATTCATGTGGCGCTTAATTTCCGGCGAATGCAGAATTTGGGTTTTGCCTTTTCCATCATTCCGTTGCTTCGCGAATGGAAACCGGAACCGAAGGAATCAGCGGCGATATTGAACCGGCACCTGCAGATGTATAACAGCCATCCCTATTTTTCCGCGCCGGTGATTGGGTCAGTCGTACGCCTGGAAGAAGAAATAAGAGACAAGGGTGACGCCTCCGATGTGCTGGCGGTTAAAAACGGCCTTATGGGGCCTTACGCCGCGATAGGAGATACTTTTTTCTGGGGCGCGTTGAGGCCGTTTGCCGGCATAGTTGGCGTGGTTTTGGCCTTGCAAGGGTTCGTCACAGCGCCTCTGGTTTTTTTGCTGATTTATACGCCGCCGCATCTTTTTATAAGAGTGAAAGGGTTCATCGAAGGATACAGGCGGGGCAAACAAGGGATGGAATTCATTCGGGCGCTGAATTTAACGCGCGTTACTTCCATAGTCCGCTGGCTTTCGGTGATTATCATGGCGGTTTTTACGGTTTGGCTATCTTATGCCGAATACTCGCCGTTTATAAACACTTTGGGCATTTTCATGGCTTTGGCCGCGCTCGCTGCCGTTTTGTTATTTTATTTTTTGATTAAAAAAGGTATGTCTCAAATTCAAATTATATATGGTGTAGTGGCTCTATTTTTTGTTATTATTTCGCTTAGAGATTTAATTAATTGATAGAAGTTAGAACTTATAAATTAAAAAATAAATTGGGTATGCACGCGCGGGCGGCGGCTTCTTTTGTCAAAGTGGCCGAGCAGTTTAAATCACGGGTTTATGTCGAGCATAACGGCGAGACAGCCAACGGTAAAAGCATTCTGGGCATTCTTACGCTTGCCTGTCCCTATGGGGGTGAATTTACCGTCAAGGTTGAAGGCGACGATGCGCCGGCCGCCCTGGAGGCGTTGGGAGAGTTGATTGAAAATAAATTTGGAGAAGAATGAGAAACAGATGAATCCCGAACAAACGAAAAAAACATACGCCCTTAAGGGATTGGGAGTATCTCCGGGCGTTGTTATCGGCAAGGCGTATCTTTTCGACCCGTTGGACAGTAATGTTTCTTTTTACAAGCTTAAAAAAACATCTTTGGTTCCCAAAGAGGTTGAAAGATTCAAAGATGCCCTGAAAGAATCGGAAAAACAATTGCTGGAAATTCAGGAAAAACTCAAGAAGTCGGGCGTTAGCGAACCGCTCTACATTATCGATGTTCATATTCTGATTTTGAAGGACAAGAAGTTCACCGACCGCACGATTAAATATATACGACGCATGGGCGTAAACGCGGAATGGGCGCTACGACTCACCCTCGACCATTACAAGGAAATATTTGACCAGGTGGGCGATCCCTACATACGGGACAGAATCAGCGATGTTCAGTACGTCGGCCAGAGGATACTGCGTAATTTAACCGGAGAGAAAAGGGAAATTGTGCTGGATATCGGCGGAGAAGTGATTGTTATCGCGCCCGACCTTTCCCCGGCGGATACGGCGCAGATGAAAATGGATAAAGTAATCGGCTTTGCCACGGATATTGGCGGCCGCACGTCGCACACGGCAATTGTTTCCCGCGCCATGGAACTTCCCGCCGTGGCCGGTCTGGGCAACATTACACAGATGGTAAAAACGGGGGATGAGGTAATCGTCGATGGCATTTCCGGCGTGGTTATCGTCAATCCCTATCCGGACATGATTAAAAGATATGAAGAGAAAAAGCTTCATTACTCCGCGATTGATGATGAAAACATGAAATACGCGAAGTTGCCCGCCCAGACGAGGGACGGATATCTGCTGCAGATAGGAGGCAATATTGAGTTTGTGGAGGAAATACCCTCGGCACTGGCGCACGGCGCGGAACATATTGGTCTTTACCGCACGGAGTTTATCTATATCAGCCGCCAGGATTTACCATCCGAGGAGGACCACGTAAATAATTATCTGCAGGTTGTCGGCACAAAAGATTTGCGCTGGTCAACCATAAGGACTTTTGATTTGGGCGGAGACAAACTGGCTCCCGATCAAAAACATGTTAAAGAACTCAATCCGCAGATGGGGTTGCGGGCAATAAGATTTTGTCTCCGGGAAGTTGAGCTGTTTAAAACACAGCTCAGGGCTATTTGGCGCGTCAGCGCAAAGGGCAATGTAAAAATTCTATTTCCGATGATTTCGGGCGTGGAGGAGATTCGTCAGGCAAAGAAATTACTGGAGGAAACGCGTCAGGAACTGATGGCGCAGGACGTGGAAATCGCTTCACAGATGGAAATTGGAGCGATGATTGAAGTTCCCGCCGCGGTGGAAATTGCCGATCAGTTGGCGCGGGAAGTGGAATTTTTCAGCATCGGCACCAATGATTTAACCCAGTATGCACTGGCTATTGACCGGGCCAATGAGCGCCTAACGTATTTGTACGAACCGTTACATCCGGCGATTTTAAGAATGATACAGAAAGTGGTGGTCGCGGCCCATGAAGCGAAAATCCATGTGGCGATGTGCGGAGAAATGGCCGGCGACCCGCTGTGCGCTTTGATTCTTTTGGGACTACAATTGGATGAATTGAGCATGAACCATCTGGCTATTCCGCGAATTAAAAGGATAATCCGTGAAGCGACGCTTGCGGAATCAAAAGTTTTGTTGGAAAAGGCCCTCTCTTTTAATACCGCCTATGAAGTGCGCAGTTACGTGCAGGATTACATGATGAAGCGTTTTCCGGATGACTTTCAGTGTGAGGATGAGCACAATCTGCTGTCCAACAATCGGAAGCATCCGCCGACAAAATTAAAATGTTGACATAGTTCGTTATTTGCGGCGAATGGCCTTTTTATGATTGATGAAGTAAAAACGATAAAAAAATACCTGGATGAAGAATTTTATTCCGGCCGGATTTATGAAGAACAGGATTTCCTGCGTTTCCAGCTGGCAAAAACATTCCTTTCCCGCGTTTCTATTGCTGATGAGTACGTGGAATCAATAAAAAAACTGTCGGAGCAAGGACTGATTGTTTACGCGCTCAAGCAGAGAAGCAAGCTCAACAGCCTTATTATTTATGAAATTACCGGAAGAAAAGGAATGCCGCAACCGGCCTATTGCCATGGCATGAACATGTCTTTCTGGCAGCCGTTTCCCGAAATGCTTAAATTTTTATGGGCCTCTTTTTTGCGCCGTCTGAAGAGCGAGACGAAAGCATGGTCGGGGAAACTGTCTTATCTGGAAAAGATAGTAAAAGAAAAAAACAGCCTTGTCATACATCTGGGGCAATCCGAATTCATTGAGAGCAGGACTGCCGAAGGCGGCTTGGCCAGTTTGATTAATGTGCAGAAAGAAGTGGATTTTCCCATTTTTATCGTGCCGTTTTTGGTTTCCTATGGACGCAGAAGGGAAAAGGAAGAAGAAAGCCTGATCAACATTCTTTTCGGCCAGACGGAACATACAGGAGCGATTCGCCGGTTAATAACGTTTATCCGCTATTCCAGCCAGGCTTTTCTAATTCCCTCCGAGCCGATAAATTTGTCCGAGTACCTGAAAGGCTGCGGCGAGAACATTCCGTTGCCGTCGGTTATTCATGATTTGCGGGGAGAGCTGATTGACCGCATAGAAAAGGAAAAGACAACGGTAGTCGGGCCGGTGCTGAAATCGCGCGAAGAAATCATCGGCATGGTTTTGAACGATGAAAATTTAAGAAAGTGTATGGCGGATTACGCCCTGCGCCACAAAAAAGATGAAAAGTCGGTGCTCCAGGAGGCGCGCAAACATCTTTATGCCATAGCCGCCGATTACAGTGAAACTCTGGTTCAGATATGGCTGAAAGTGCTCACCTGGCTGTGGAATAATATTTATGATGGTTTGGTTGTCGATCAGGAAGGATTGGTCAAGTTAAGGAATATTTCCAAAAAGATGCCGTTTATTGTCATTCCCTGCCATCGTTCCCACATCGACTATCTAATCTTTTCGTATGTTTTATACGTAAACAACATCCAACTGACCTTTATCGCGGCGGGGGATAACCTCTCCTTTTTCCCGATGGGATATATTTTCCGCAAATCAGGGGCGTTTTTTCTAAGGCGCAGCTTCCGGGACGAAGAGCTGTATTCGGAAGTGTTCGCCAAATATATGGCTATCCTGCTCAAGGAGAATTATTCGTTGGAGTTTTTTATTGAAGGCGGGCGCAGCCGGACCGGAAAAATGGTCATGCCCAAATACGGACTTCTCTCTATGGTCATTCAGGCGCTGCAGGACAAATATTGCGATAATTTTGCCGCCATTCCCGTATATCTCGGCTATGACCGGATTATCGAGGAAAAATCGTATTTGAAGGAACTGGCCGGGGAACCAAAAAAACCGGAGAATACCGCTGAAATAATCAAAACGAGCAGAATACTGCGCAAGCGTTACGGACGGGTTTATCTGAATATCGGCGAACCGATTGTCATGAAAGATTATCTGGCGGCGCAGGAAAAACCGATCGAGCAGATGACGCTGGAGGAAAGGCAGGCCCTCTATCGAAAAATCGGTTACGAAATTGTTCTGGAAATAAATAAAGTTTCCGTCATCACTCCCTTTGCTCTTGTTGCCGCGGTCATCCTCAGCCATGATCGCCGGGGAATATCGCATGAAGAACTGATGGATAATTTAAACGAATTTTATGAATATTTACTCCTGAAAAAGGTAAAATTCGCCGCAACTTTTGCCAATAAGGAGAAGGCGATTAATGATGCGCTGAATATTTACACCCAGTCCAATATCATCGCCAAAATCTCCGCGGAAGAGGACGAAATCGAAGAAATGCAAGAAGTGGTTTATTCTCTGGAAGACGATAAGCGGCTTTACCTCGAATATTACAAAAACAACATTTTGCATTTTTTCGTGCCGCTGAGTTTTGTCGCCACTTCCATGGTGAAAAGCAATGAAGACGTGGTTCCCCTCAGCCGTATCATGGGGGACTACAAATTTCTTAAAAAGCTTCTGTGGAACGAGTTTATTTTTGATGAAAACAAGGATGATGTCGATGAGGTGAATGACGTTCTCGAATATTTGTATAACCGGAAAATGATCAGACCCGAGGAACGCGAAGATGAGGTTTGGATAGAAATAAAGGGCAGGGGGCGGATGAGGCTTAAATCTTTCGCGGGATTAATTCACAATTATCTGGAATCCTACTGGATTGTTGTCCGCAGCTGTTCCTATTTGAAGAAACAGGCGCTGGAGGAAAGAGAATGGCTGAAAAAAATCAGAGCCCTGGCGAACAGGCTTTACCGCAAGGGAGAGGTTTTACGCGCCGAAGCTCTTTCTCAATCGAATTATACTAATGTAATCAAGTTTCTGGCGGGTGCGGAATTGATATCCGAAGCAGCAAAAGAGGTTAAGGGCGGCAAAAAAGAAAAGATGTATTTGCTTACGGAAAACAGAGCGGAAATGGAAGTGCTGCGCCGCCGTCTGTTCAAGCTGCTGTAAAAAGTTAACCGCGCATTGCACTCGTAAGTATCTTTAATTAAAATAATTTTGTCGTAAAAAGTCTGCTGTCCCTCCTGATTTTTAGTGTAATAAATAAAGCAAAGTGATAATGTTTATTCCATGGTAACGGTTGACGGAAAAGAGCAAAAGGATACGAGGCTTTTCCGCCATTTGAAAAAATGGCTGGAAAAAGCCGTTATGGATTTTGAAATGATTGAGGAAGGAGACAGGGTGCTGGTAGGATTATCCGGCGGAGCGGATAGTTTTGTTCTTCTTGATTTGCTCGATTCACCGATGATTTTCGTTCCGAAATTTTCTTTTGTCGCGGTAAATATTGACATGGGTTTTGACCCGTCTTACATGTCCTATGACACGCTGGGAAAACATCTCCGGGAAAACAATTACGCTTATGTAATGGAGAAAACGGATATTGGCGTTGCGGCTCATTCTGACTTCAACAAAAAGAACCCCTGCTTTCTTTGCTCGCGTCTGCGCAGGAAGAGAATATTTGAAATTGCCGCCGCCGAAAGGTGCAATAAAATAGCTTTCGCGCATCACCGCGACGATGTTGTCGAGACCCTGCTGATTAACATGTTTTACGGCCGTGAAATAAGCACGATGATGCCCCGGCAAAGAATATTCGGCGGCAGAATGCACATTATCCGTCCGCTGGTTTATCTGCGGGAGGAATTGGTGAAAAAATATTGTCGCGAGCGGCAGTTTCCCGTGGTGGAAAATAGATGTCCGTCGGCTAAAACATCAAAGCGAATCTATGTTAAAAATCTTCTTGATGAGCTGACTAAAAACAATAAAAAAATTCGCGAAAATATTTTCAAGGCGATGAGCCACGTCAGGCCTGATTATTTGTTGCCGCTGTCGAAAAAAATGTAGAATATTTTTTGATTAATGTGAAAATTTGGTTATGACAAAAGAGAAAACAGGGCAAAAGCTGATAGCTTCCAACAAAACGGCGCACCGGGATTACGAAATAACGGACACATACGAAGCCGGAATAGTGCTTACGGGCACGGAAGTTAAGGCGCTGCGCGCGGGCAAAGCCAATCTGAAAGACAGCTACGCGGTTGTCGGCGAAGGTGAGATATTTCTGCGCGAAATGCACGTCGGTCATTACGAGCACGGAAACCGCTATAATCATGACCCCCTGCGTCCGCGCAAGCTTCTGTTGCACAAGCGGGAAATACGCCGGCTTTACGGTAAATCGCGGGAAAAGGGCTTATCGTTGATTCCGCTGCGGCTTTATTTCAAAAACAGCGTGGTCAAGGTGGAAATCGGCGTCGGCAAAGGGAAGAAATTGCACGATCGCCGTCAGGACATCAAGAGACGGGAAGAGCGCCGTGATATTTCCCGGACTTTTAAGTCAAAAATGATTAAGGTGTAAAACTCAAAGATGGGGTCGGAGCAATGGAAGGGAAAAAAGTAAGTGAAAGCAGGGTGGTTTTGGCGCAGGTGATGAATCCGGAAGACGCCAATTCCGCGGGCAATATCCATGGCGGGTCAATCATGAAACTGATAGATACGGCGGCAGCCGTGGCGGCGCTGCGTCACGCGCGGGCGAACGTTGTCACCGCTTCCATTGACCGCCTGGATTTTCATCATCCGGTATTTATCGGCGATTTTGTAACGCTCAAAGCTTCCATTAATTTTGTCGGAAAAACGTCGATGGAAGTGGGAGTGCGCGTCGAGTCCGAAAATCCGCTGACCGGAGAAATAAAGCACACGGCTTCCGCGTATTTAACGTATGTTGCTCTGGACAGGAACAACCGCCCGATTCACCTGCCGCCTCTTATTTTAGAAACGGATGAGGATATGCACAGAAACAAAGAAGCGCAGGAAAGAAGACAGATGCGCCTGGCGGAAAGAAAAAAGGAGAAGTAAATTAATTGAAATCAAACACTTACGCGCTGTTTTCTGAAGGCGGCAAAGCGGTTTTCTTTGACAAACAGCGCATAACTTAATATATTATACCCATACTGATTTTGGGGGCGTCACGGTTTCGACGGGG
>DIEW01000080.1:30744-30973 GCA_002418825.1 Syntrophaceae bacterium UBA5764
ACTACGATTACGCTTTAGCCGCTTAAGTCGGCTAACGTTCTGCCCGGTTTTCCTGTTGGCTGGAACAGAACGTCATTAAGACAGGATAGCCAAACTCTTTTCCTGGGGGAGGGCGGCGAATATTTACAGGATAGCGCGGTGCGATCCGGCCTTAGGGAGCAATCCAGCGTGAAGGTTATAAAACGAAGGCTACGTGCGTAGATTCTCCAGCGGAAGGTTTTCGGACGCG
>DIEW01000062.1 GCA_002418825.1 Syntrophaceae bacterium UBA5764
GCGCCGGGCCAGACGGGCACAGCGATAAAAGTTTCTTCCTGGGAGGCATACTGTCTGGCGAGATGACGAAGCAGTGCAATGTCACGAGCCGTTCCCTGCCTGACTTTAAGATTGTTTTGGGAAATTTCTACATTGGCGCATCTGCTGCTTCCACGGCACTGCCAGCCGGGATGCTGTGGGAACATTATCCAGAGACTGGCCAAGCACAATGTAAGCGCCAGAGGCCACTTGATTTTGGAAGGCAGAGGATAAAAAAAAGCCAGAAGTCCGATCAGCAGGGGGAAAATGCCCTGCGCGAGGTGGGATACATCAGCGCTGGAATAAACATGGTGGGCGTAAGGGAGCATCAAAAATGCTGCAGCTACTACAGCAGGGGAAGTTTGTTTACCGCGCATTTTTTGATAGAACACCCATATAATAAAAAGCACACCAAACGCGACGGTGGCGACAAAAAGCAAACCGATCAAAACTTGTCTGATCCCTTCCGCGTAAGCGCCGGGCAAAAAATCCGCCAGCCAAGGCCAGGGAATAGGCATGGGAAGAGTCATAAAATTTCTTTCGTATAGAAAATAAATATCTTGAAAAAGCGCTTCGGCAAATCCGGGAATAACCAGCGCCATAATAATTACGGGCATAAAGCCCGCGATGACGCCGGCTGACCATAAAAAGAACCCCCTGGCAGAACCAATGGTGTGTGATGGATTGGGTTTTATGGACAGCCAGACCATGGTGGCGAGGCTGCCAATAATGCCGTAGAGGCCATGGTTTTTCCCAAAAACAGCCGCGAGGCCAACAATCAGACCGGCTATAAAGTAGCGTCTTGCTGTGGGATTTTGGATTAAAAAAGTCATTACTCCCATCAGAAGAAGCGACAAAGAAATATCAAATAATTTGTGGCGCGGATACATCCACAGCATCAATATTATAGCTGACAGAAGTATGTAAAAAATATTTTGTTGTTTGGCGCTAGAGCAAATTAAGAAAAGGCCGACAAAGAGTCCTATTGCTTGGAATATTGCCACGGAAGCACGTAAAGACATAATCCCGTTATTACCCAAAAAATGCATAAAAGCCGCCGCCCAATAGTAGCGGCCGGGGTCATAGGCCTTGAAGTCGAGCAGGGGAACTTCTCCCAGCAGCACGCGTTGGGCGCCATACCACAGATAGCCTTCATCCCACAGGCTGAAACCAACATTGCCCTGCCACAAAAAAAACACGATGACGAACAAAACGGATAAAAACAATATGAGAAAAGTTAAAATTTTATTATTCATTTCTTGTCTGTAATAGTGCGACCCATAAATTATTTTACATTGTCTTCCATAAGGAAGAATCCATTTGGAAATTAAATTTTCTTTTTTTGGGCAATCAGCAATTTAATTGATAAGTCCATTACCGCTAATTGTGTTGGGGGGAGGCCTAAAATAACTCTATATATTTGATGGAAAGGTCAATCGTTGGGGAAATGTTTTTATGTGTAATTATTTTGTCGGGATTTGAAAAGGAATTTTTGTAGCCCTTAAATCTTATGGTCATTTTATCAATAGACTTTATATTATAAGGAATAAGCGAAATGTTGAGGTCAGCGGCTTTTTGGATTTGTGATAAAGGACCGTTCCAGACAACATTATTGTCCAGCAGCAACTCAACTTCTGCTTGTTTATCTATTTCCCCGGGTTTTGTTTTTATATGTAGTTTGGTGCGTAATCTTCTGAATTTGCTTATCTTTATCCTTTCAATATTAGAGACGAGCAAAGGATGATTGCCTGTGCCAACAATACCTGTAAAATTATAACCATCCTTACCTTTCAGATTATATGTTTTTACTCTTTTTACCGCATATGCCTTGAACGTGTTTATTTTTATTTTGTTGCGGGCAGAGTTCACCATTCGCATCGTGACTATGTATCGCTTTGCATCATCAAAGGTTTTTATTCTATGGGTGAAGATATTCCGGCCAGCTTGAACAGGTATTTTACATCTAAATGTACGCAGCAGGGAATTGCCCCCATATTCAGATATTTTTAATGTGCACACGTCAAAAGGATTTTCAATGGTGAATTCGAACTTAACTTCCAGGGCGATGGTGTTTTTGCCCGTAACAGCAAATATTTTATTATGCCGCCAGTCCGACTTTGAAGGTTTTAAAATTGCCGGAAAAGAATCTAAGATTACAGACGGATTCTCTGAATTTTTAATCCATTGTTTCAATTGTTTGGTTTCATACAATCTCTTAACTTTACTGTACATTTCATTAACAGGCGGGTTTTTGCTGAAGTGAAAAAGGCAAATCTTTTTTGATTCGTCGAATATTTCCACGGGATGCACGTAATAATTTTTATATAAGCCAAATTTTTCTTTATGAAGATAATTGAGAACATGTTTCATGCCTTGCTTTGTGTAAAAAAAATACACATCATTTCTATCCAGTATTTTATCAAATACCTCTGCTCCTGTTGGGGCGCCTATTTTATTTATCTGCTTGTAAAATAGCGGAGTAAAGGTGCTCCAGCCGGAAAAAATTCCCGAAAATTTTAAGGGTGGATTATGTGTCGGCCCCAAAAACCGTTCAAATTCAAAAATACCAGGTTTGCCGATAATGAACATACCGGCATATTTGGTATTCAGTATTTTTAGATATTGAGAATAATTATTTCTCTCTAATGCATACCAATGCTGCCTGACTGTTAAAAAACGCAGGTTAACAGCAAACGCTAAACACAGCATTACGGCTGCGCAAATATTAACAATGATTTTTATTTTCCGCATTATCAGCTTTCAGCCCGAAATGTAAATAGAATAGAATTAAGGAAAAGGAAAAAAACATAGGATAACCGAGCCTTAAAGGGAATCTTATGTATGCATGGAGTAAGGCCGCGACGGCCAATGCATATAAGAATATCGTTGATGATAAAATGACTGCCTTTTTGCCCTGACAGGCGTTCAGGAGCAAAAGGGCGGCAAAGAGAATCATGAACTGAGGATATTCTTTAAATACATCTACAATACTGGCTATAGGCGCGCGATAATCCGGTCTTTTGGCAACTGCGTGAAATTTGGAAAGGGATTTTATATTATAGATATTTTCGTCAATAAAAAACCAGCTTTTAAAATTTTCATAATCATCATGAGACCAGCCGGTATTATTGTAAATATCAGGATTGTCGCTATTAAGTTCCGCGGTTGGATTGCCGTGAATATCTGTTCGTAACTTGTTGAATTCATGCCACTGCCTATATTGAGGAGAGGAAAAATATTCTTTATAAATAAAATCGTAACCGTATATAAGCAGTGAAGGAATTAGTAGGATTAAAAGAAATGACCATTTCAGCGACAGTGCTTTTCGCGTGATTTTGCTTTTCCGCAAATCTATGACGTCGGATGAGGCGATAATCAATAAAAGCGGAAAAATAATGGCGATAATTGCTTCAAACCCGCGAACCCGGAATAAGACAGAGGAAGCCATAAACAGACCCAGAAGAGCGGCTTTTTCAAAGGTTATCGCATTATTTTTGTATAAATGAGCAAATGCCAAAACGGACGATATCCCGATTAATATGGATGTCTGTGTAAATTGAATTTCCAGTATAAACATTGAAAGATAAAGGAAATAAACCAGTATAAATATTGTGAAGTAGCGATAGTCATTTATGTAGTGCTTAAATACGGAAAGGTTCATCGTCATGGATATAACGGTGGCAATGTAAGTTAGGGCAGCGTACCACAAATTGCTCGGCAGACAATTATTTAAAAAATAAATCAGGTAGGAAAGAAAATGGTGAGAAACGTAAACAATGAATCCTTCATTCGCGTGGCGTATCACGTGCGGCACATCGCTTGTCCCGTAAGCAGGATTAAAGAAAATACATAATACCAGCATATATGCTGCCGAAACGATAAACATATCAAATCTGAATATCTTTATATTCATGGCGATGTCCGTTTAAAATAAATTAAGAGAACTGCGCAATAGTCATACTTTCTGCCAGATGTATTCCATAACATCAGGCAGTGGTACCCTGATAGTAAGATTACTGATCCTTGAGGAACGGATGAGACGCGCCAACCACGGTGCAGAGAGATTCCAGGACATCTGGTCTGCGACTTTGAGAAGATCAGTGTGAGGATAATCTCGCCTCCTCGAAAGTAACCTGAAACCTTCCCGCCTTACAATTTCGAGAATTAGTTTTTTTGTATATATCTGGCTAAAATTAATAACTAAAATCTGCCAGCGGCTGCCAAAAAGCTTTGGCCACCAGCCATCGTGGTAATAGGTGTTGAAAGCCCAAATGCCGCCAGGCTTAAGCGACTGATGGAACTTGCGGATAAGCGCTATCGGATCGCGAATGATTGTCATCAGACCCCATGTGGCAATGACATCGTATTCCTGCTCAGGCAAAGATATCTGTTCAATTGATTCAGGAATTACATCAACGCTCCAACGTTTCGAAGCATATTCAGCCATCGGAGCGGATATCTCCACTCCGGTAACTTCAAATCCCGCCGTCTTGGCTTCTGCCAGGAAGAAGCCGGCGGCGCTGGCGCCTTCAAGCATTTTTCCGGATTTGCAGTAGCGCTGAATACGCGAAATGCGGTCTCGGGCGGTTTTGCGTAGATATTTTTCGCCCCCGATAAAGTTGAAATAATTGAGGTGCTCGCCTCCGGGTTCTCCCCCCCTCGAAAAAATCAGCAGAAGCATATATCTTCTTAAGAGAATCAAAACCGGCCCTTGGATTGGCGTAAAGCGCACGACATTGGGAACAAATATAATATTTCATTGGATACCCGCGTATATTCTTTGTGTATCGAAGGATAGCGTTATCTGAATGACAAATCGGACAGGAAGTTTCCTCAAACTGAATTTCACCCATTGGTTGCCATGTTGGCCGGTCCTCCGCCTGACCAGGATGCATTGATTTTTACTCCTTTATTGATGATATCTGTCTTTTATGAAGGGAAAAATGCGCAATAAATTAATTATCTGATGTTTTAGCGTTTCCAGCATTCTATTATAATATGCGTGTAGGGAATGCGCGTCAAATCTTTGTGTATATGCGAGACAACATTATTATGACCAAATATGTCGATGGCCATTTTTTCATATTCAGTTTGCCACCGCACATTTTTTCCCCTGTCGCACTTGAGAAGAAGGCGTGCCAGAAGCGGCTGTTTTTCCACAAATACTCCGTCACAACTCAATATTCGACCGCCGGGCACCAGCACTTCATAGGCGGTCTTTAAAAGTGTTTTTGCCTGCTCATCATTTAAGTGATGAATCAGGCCGAGCGCCATGACCAAATCGAATTTTCTGCCGGACAACGCAATCTTGTCCACCGGTTGGACCTGAAATTTGCCACGATCGCCGAACTTTGCGCAGGCCTTTTTTATGTAGGCTGGAGACAAATCGATTCCCAGATAGTCTACATCAGGTAAAAATTCGACGATTTTGGCCGGCCCGCAACCGCAGTCCAAAATCTTCATTCCTTTTTTAGGCCTTATGTATTTTTCTACCAATATGCTCCGCTTTCTTTTGCCCCCGATTAATGTTATGAATAATTCATATGCCGAAGCGGAGGAAAGAACGGAATAAATTCCTGTTGTTTTTTGCATATTAAAATTTGTCCCGGTAGTATTTTTAAATCTTTTCCACGGCCCGTTTTTTTTCGATTAATTGTTCAAGTAAAGAACAGATGTTATCCACTTGTTCAGTCGTTAGATCAGCGAACAGCGGCAGGCGCACTAAACGGCTGGAAATATCGTCGGTGACTTTTAATGCGCCATGTGCTCGGCCATATACCTGACCGGCGGGAGAGCTATGCAGCGGCTGGTAGTGGAATACGGCGTTGACTCCTCTTTTATTCATTCCTTCCAGCACTCTTCTTTGTTCCTGTGCCGAACTCAAAAGGATGTAAAACATATGCGCGTTATGCCGGCATCCATCTGGAATAACGGGCAAGCGCAGTTTCCCGGCTTGCTCAAGCGGCAGAAGGTTTTGCCGGTACCTGTGCCATGCCGCCATGCGTTGCGCGGTAATTTCTTCCGCGGATTCTAGCTGCGCCAGCAAAAATGCCGCCTGCAGTTCACTGGGCAAATAGGACGAACCTATATCTACCCAGGTGTATTTGTCCACTTCACCTCGAAAGAATTTGGAACGGTTGGTGCCTTTTTCCCAGATGATTTCGGCTCTTTCAAATAAAATCGGGTCATTAAGAAGAAGTGCGCCGCTTTCGCCACTTGTGATATTTTTTGTTTCGTGGAAGCTGAGTGCGGCAAGGTCACCCATACTGCCTAGAGGCCTGCCGGCAATTGATGACATTAGCCCCTGTGCGGAGTCTTCGACAAGACGCACGCCGGCTTTTTTGGCGATTTGCGTCAGATTACCCATATCACATCCGATGCCGGCGTAATGCACCGGGATTATTGCTTTTGTTTTTGATGTGACGGCGTCTTCGACCTGTGCCGGGTCGATATTAAAAGTGTCGGAAACAATGTCGACAAAAACTGGGGTTGCGCCGCGTAAAACAAAGGCATTGGCGGTGGAAACGAAGGTGAAAGAAGGCATAATAACCTCGTCACCGGAGCCTATGTCGCATAATATGGCTGCCATTTCCAGCGCCGCAGTGCCTGATGAGGTAAGGAGAATCTTTTTTGCTTTCGTGAGCTGCCGCAATTTGTCGTGACAGCGTTTAGTAAAAGGGCCATTGCCGGCAAGCCGGCCGCTGTCGATTGCTTCTTTGATGTACTTAATTTCTTTCCCCGCTTTTGGGGGGACTGTAAATCTGATGGGCATATTTTTTCTACACCTGTCTAATTAATAGATATAAGAGATAATGGCTATGTTAATTAATCGTCATTCTTAATGAATGAACACCCGCTGGTTATTATTTTTCCCAGCACGAAATATCAAGGCCGTAATTTATTTTCAGTATCTGATTCCAGGGTTGAAACATTTCTTGCAGGGACGACCTGAATTTTTCGGAAAGCGTGCACCCGGTTCGTGCCGGAGAACCAGCATTAACCTTTTCTGTCAGGCCGGGCGGTACAAACCGCGGGTTAATTCCCAGACGGCGATATAGAGCGGCGATGGCCGACTGGTTACCAACAAAGTGTTCGGTCACAAGAATTATCAAACGGTCTTTCCCGAATAAATTTTTCCATTGTTCAAGGTAGGGGGCATATTTGCTCCTCTCGGTATAGGCATATGGATTAACGGATGTTTTAGCAGAAGTTCGCCAGTTATCTTTTCTCAGAGGCTCTTCATGTATGGCGCGTTCGATATCGTATGGTTCAAGGCCGTTATCGTGAGTAAAACTATAGTGAGATATGGTTCGCTCCACGGGGTCACGCAGCATAACAATAATAGCCGCGGATGGTATCAGGCGGCTGATGGCTATTGCCGCCTCGTCGCACTCCATATATGAAGTACTTTTTTCACCCAGCCATACAACATCCCCGGCATCGGTAAAATACTTCTTAAAATATGCGTTGTAGTCTGTTGAATTATTTTCCGGGTTTATGAAATATTTCGGTTCGGGAACAACCGGTTTGGCCATGTACACTTCCGGATGAGCATCCAGCATTTTATACAAGTAGGTAGTGCCTGAACGTTGCGCGCCGATGATAAACAGGTGCTTAGCCACGGATAATTTCCTTGATGTGATAGATTTCTTTTTGGCTGGTCTGAGTTAATGATCTTACAACATATTCTCCAAGCATACTCAGAATCAAAAGCGCTATACCGTTGAAAAACGAAAGCAAGACGACAACGGTGGTCCACCCGGGCACCCCGACTCCGACAAAAATTGCTTTCATTATGTAGAATAAACTGAGAAAAAAACTAAAAAATGCGACGATAAGCCCTATGCCGGCTACAAGCCGTAGAGGGTATGACGAGTAGTTAAACAGTATTTCCGACACTAAATTAAATATTTGCCTGAATTTATAATTGCTTTTGCCGGCTTGTCTCTCCCTATGCTTAACCTGAACATTGGCAACATTTGATGAATACATCAGCAGTAAACCGGGGATGTAGGGATAACCGCTTTTATGCGCGCATACGCGATTTATCACATCACGCCTGATGATACGAAAGTTTGATAGGATGATATCTTTAGGGCTGAAAAATATTTTTCTGATAAGGAAACTGACAACTTTGCTTCCCAAACGGCGCACAAGAGAATGTTTCTTTTTAATATATTCTCCAATGACCAGGTCATGACCGCTTGCTGCGCAAGTGATAAGTTTTTCGATTTCTTCCGGCGGGTTTTGCATGTCATCATCCATGGTTATAACGTAGTCTCCCGTCGCGTGGCAAAACCCGCATAAATTGGCTACATGCTGGCCATAGTTATGGAGAAGATTTATCGCGGTTAATTCCGGATACTCCTTCGCTTTCTTGGAGATAATTTCCCAGCTTTGATCTTTACTGCCGTCGTTGACGAGAATGACATCAAAATCCAGATTTTTATCGCGGAAAAACGAGACAACGTTGTCGATAGTATGGCCAACTATTTTTTCACTGTTGAAAACAGGTATCACAACACTATATTTCATGACAATTGCCTAAAAAACGTTATTGTTTGTCAATTGTTGCAACAAAATACTAATTTTCAAGCCAGTGTTTACGGAATGCCGCGATTTCATTTTCCGTGTAAAAGTAACGCGCATAACGTGAACTGTATTCTTTATCCAAGTATGAAGCAGGGAGTGGTAGCTTTTTAAACTGCTCGTAAAGTTTGCGGTAGGGCTTTTCTTCTCCGACGTTTGTGCTGATAATGGAAAAACTTTCCAGGCCCATAAATTCACGGAAAGCATTTT
>DIEW01000028.1 GCA_002418825.1 Syntrophaceae bacterium UBA5764
GGCCACCGCCGCCGCCGAGCCGCCGCTGGAACCGCCCGGCGTTCGGCTTAAATCCCACGGATTGCGGCACGGCCCCAGAAATTTAGATTCCGTCACCGGCGTCAGGCCCAGCTCCGGCGTGTTTGTTTTTCCCACAATGATAAAACCGGCTTTTCTATAACGACTGACCAGTTCCGAATCGTGATCGGGAACATAGTTTTTCATATTTTTGGTGCCGAAGGTCATGCGCACCCCTTTGCAGGAAGCAACCAAATCTTTCACCAAAAAAGGCACGCCCGCGAAAGAGCCATCGGATTTTTTTTCCTTCACGGCTTTCATCGCTTCGTCATACATCGGCGTGACCACGGCATTTAGCCTGGGATTTAGTTTTTCGATTTGTTCAATAGTTATCTCGACAAGTTCTTTAGCCTTAACTTTTTTATCTTTTACCAATCCGGCAAGCGCTGTGGCATCCAAAAACTTCAGTTCTGCAAATCCTCTCATCGGCGCATCTCCTTAATTTTGGTTGAAATCATTCTATGCTTAAATAAATAATTTAGCAACAGCCTTGATGAAGCGGATATGTCATTAATATTATTAAAATAGTTTTAAAACATTTTGCCCCGCGAATAAAGATTAATTTTTCGTTGACTAGCCAATCATTTTCCTGTTTTCTATACTCAAATATATCAGCCGGGAGTAATAAAATGTATGAACAAAAGCCTTGGTTAAAGTTCTACGGACAGGTCCCGCATACGCTCGAGTATCCGCGGGTTTCCATGTATGAAGCGGTCCGGCTCTCCGCCGCGGAGCATCTCGATGAGCCGGCCTACGATTTCCTGGGACATACATCCACATACCGGAAGTTTATGGAAGACATTGACCATTGCGCCGACGCGCTGGCCGCCATCGGCGTAAAAAAAGACGACCGCGTCACGATTTCCATGCCGACATCCCCNNCAGGGCATCATCTGTTTTTACGCCGTCAACAAATTAGGGGCGGTATCGAGCATGATTCACCCTCTTTCCCCCGCCAAGGAAATCGAGTTTTATCTAAATGTTGCCAAAAGCAAATTTGCCCTGACGCTTGATGCTTTCTACAGCAAGTTCAAGGAGGTCAAAGATAAGACGCCTTTGGAAAAATTAATCCTCGCGCGCATTCCCGATTATCTGCCACCGCTAAAAAGAATCGGGTTCAATCTGACGATGGGACGTAAAATTCCCAAGGTTCCCAAAGATCCGATGGTCATCTGGTGGCGTGATCTGATGCGGGGCAATTATCCACCCGTGCCAAAAGTTCAGGTGGATACAGATGATCTCGCCGTCATTCTTTACAGCGGCGGCACCACCGGTGTGCCCAAAGGCATCATGCTTTCCAACATGAACTTTATCTCCGAAGGAAAGATGGTTTCCGAATGGGGCAAGATGGGCGATGCCGATTCTATTCTGGCNNATTTTGCCCATCTTTCACGGTTTTGGCCTGGGCGTTTGTGTTAATGCATGTTTTATGGGCGGCGGAAAAACAATTCTCGTGCCGACGTTTACGCCGGAAACTGTTGCCGAACTTGTTTACAAGCACAAACCTTCTTTCGTGGTGGGCGTTCCCACCCTTTATGACGCGCTAAGCCGCAATCCGAAATTCTGCAAGGCGGATTTAAGCTGTCTGCGCGGCACCTTCAGCGGCGCCGACACCCTGCCCCGAACGGTGAAAGAAAGATTTGAAGAAGTAGTGAAAAAACGGGGTGGCACCGTCCAGCTGCTCGAAGGCTACGGGCTTACCGAAGCGGTCACCGCCATCATGTCCATGCCGCTTAACCAGTACCGCGAAGGCAGCATCGGCGTGCCTTTCCCGGATATGCTGGCCAAAATTGTCCGGCTTGGCACCACCGAAGAAACACCCTGCGGCGAAGAAGGAGAAATATGCGTTTCCGGCCCTGCGGTGATGATGGGCTATCTGGATCAGCCTCAAGAAACGGCAGACACGCTGCGCAAGCATCCTGACGGCAGAATCTGGTTGCACACCGGCGACATCGGCACGATGGACGAGGACGGGTTCTTTTATTTCAAACTGCGCCAGAAGCGCATGATCAAATCCTCCGGCATGAATGTCTATCCCGCGCAGGTGGAGGATATTCTCTACCGCCATCCCGACGTGCAGGAGGCATGCGTTATCGGCGTGCCCGACGAGGCGCAGGTGCAAAGAGTGAAAGGGTTTGTCGTTTTGAAGGACACCAAAAAAGCATCACCAGAAATGGAAAAACAGCTAATAAATTTCTGCCAGGAGCATCTCATCAAATGGAGCTGCCCGCGCGAAATCGAATTTCGGGATAGTCTGCCCAAAACACTGGTGGGGAAAGTCGCCTTCAACGTGCTGGAGCAGGAAGAAATCGCCAAACTAAAAACCGCCGGAAAATTTACCGGCAATTAAATATAAAAAAGGAACAGCGCATGAAAGAATTAACTGAAATAAAAAATATTGTTTCCAATCCTTACGCTTATATCCGCAAATGCAAGAAACAGACGGGTAAAAAAGTTGTCGGTTATTGCTGCTCCTACGCGCCGGAAGAAATAATCTGGGCGGCGGGCGCCATGCCCGTGCGACTTTTCAGCGCCAATGAAAACATTCACCTAGCCGACACGCACCTACAATCATACTGCTGCTCGCTGGTGCGCGGCATTCTGGAAGAAGCGCTGGCTGACCGCCTTGATTTCCTCGACGGTGTTATTTTCCCCCACACCTGTGATTCCTTTCAGCGGCTCTCCGACATCTGGCGGCTCAACATCAAAGGCCCGTTTCACCTCGATGTTGTCCTGCCGGTAAAGCTCGACACTCCCAGCGCCTTGCAATATTTGCGCGACGCACTCGAAAAATTCAAAAACGATTTGGGAGGCAAGCTTGGCCGGGAAATAACAAACGCAATGCTTGCCGATTCTATCAGGACATATAATAAAATCCGCCGGCTGATCGGCAAGCTCTATGAACTCAGATGTGAAAATCCGCAGATCATCAGCGGCGCGGATTTTCACGCGGTAATCAAAGCGGCCATGATTATGGACAAAAATGATTTTCTGGAAGCTCTTTCCCAAATCATCACGCAGCTGGAAAAAGACGGCGCGCAAAAAACAAAAGCCAAAGTGAAAAAGCTGGTACTGTCCGGCAGCGTCTGTTCCCATCCGGATATTTACAATATTATTGAAAACGCGGGAGGCGTTGTTGTCTGGGACGACCTCTGCACCGGCTACAGATATTTCGAAGGCCTGATGGCCGAAAACAGCCGACCCCTTGAGGCGATAGCAGAAAGGTATCTTAACCGCGTAGTCTGCCCTGCCAAGCACATGCAGCTGAAGGGACGCGGTGAAAACCTTGTTCGCCTGGTGAAAAACAGCGGCGCGGAGGGAGTTGTTTTTCTTTTACTGAAGTTTTGCGATCCCCACGCCTTTGATTTTCCTTACCTGAAGGGAATGTTGGAAGAAGCCAGCATCCCCTGTATGCTTTTGGATGTAGAAACGGAGCTTCCTTCAGAAGGCCAGCTGCAGACCCGTTTTGAAACATTTATCCAGATACTCTAAATACAATGAATCCATAAAGGGAAGAAAAAATGAAAAAAACAATATCCGAATTTTTAAAAACGGTTTTGATTTTTTTGGCCGGCAGATTCAAAAGACTCACGATGTATTTCAAGAAAACAAAAACAATGAAGGACTATATGATGGTTTATTACAGCCAGGCCAAATCGGCCAAGCTGACCGGCGGGAAAGTGGCCTGGATAACCAGCGGCGGTCCCGTGGAACCGCTAATAGCAATGGATGTCATTCCTGTCTATCCCGAGAACCACGGCGCCATGATCGGCGCCAGCAAAATGGGTGGCTCCCTCTGCGAAGTCGCGGAGGCCATGGGATATTCGGCTGATCTCTGCTCTTACGCCCGCTCGGATATAGGCTGCGCCACCGTCAACGGCGGTCCCATCGGCGGCCTGCCCAAACCGGATATGCTGGTATGCTGCAACAACATCTGCGGGACAGTGCTCAAATGGTACGAAATTCAGGCGCGTTATTTCAACGTACCGTTGTTTATCCTGGATACGCCTTTCTGCCATACGGAATATACCGAAGAAATGGCGCGTTATGTCCGCGCTCAGTTTGACGATTATTTCGTCTTTCTGGAAAAAGCGTGCGGCAGGAAATTTGATTTTGAAAAACTGAACCGTGTCGGCTATCTCTCGCATCAGGGACAGCTTCTGTGGCAGGCGGTGCTCGATACCGCAATGCACAAACCGTCGCCCATGAGCGCTTTCGACGCCTTTTATCATCTGGCGCTGATTGTCACGCTGCGCGGCACGAAAGAAGTGATTGACTACTACACTTGGTTATTGGCTTACATGAAAGACCGCATCGCCCGCGGCATTGGCGCGGTGCCCAACGAAAAATACCGTCTGCTGTGGGACAATATCCCCATATGGCACCGCACCAGATGGCTTTCGGAAAAATTCGCCGCGCACAACGCCTGCTTGGTAGCCGACACTTACACCACAGCATGGTGCGGCGCGCTCAGATACATTGATGAAAACAATTTCATTGATTCCGCGGCGGAAGCGCACGCCCGCATTTATCTGAATATCGGCGTGGACCAGATGGCCAAGATGGTCATCGAAATGATTGACAAGTACGATGTGGACGGATTTGTCCTGCATTCCAACCGCAGCTGCAAACCTTATTCGTTCGGCCAACTCGATATTCAGAAAATCGTGGAAAGAGAAAGAGGCATTCCCTGCCTGATGCTGGAAGCGGACATGACGGATGAACGCACTTTTTCGGAAAGCCAGATTTCCACCAGAATCGATGCCTACATGGAAATTATTAAAGAAAGGAAAAACAAGAAATAAAAATGCGCACAGCAGGTATTGACATAGGCTCAATTACGGCGAAGGCCGCGATTGTGGAAGACGGAAAAATTCTCGGCACGAAAGTAATCTTCACGGGCTATAATGCGGAAGCCGCGGGCACAAAGGTTTATGAAGAACTTCTTCGGGAAAAGTCACTGGATAAATCCGCGGTGGAAAAAATCGTTTCCACCGGCTACGGCAGAAACAGCGTGAATTTTGCCGACAAATCATTTACGGAAATAATGTGTCATGCTGCCGGAGCGTATCATCTGGACAAAAAAGTCCGCTCCATCATCGACATCGGCGGACAGGACAGCAAGGCCATTCTTCTGGATGAACACGGCAAGGTAAAAAATTTCGTCATGAACGACAAGTGTGCGGCAGGTACAGGGCGCTTTCTGGAAGTAATGGCGCGGGCGCTGGAGGTTGACCTGGACGAATTCGGCGAAATATCCGTGAAATCGGAAAAACCTTCCAAGATAAGTTCTCTGTGCACCGTTTTCGCGGAATCTGAAGTAATCTCGCTGATCGCCCGGGGGGAAAAAAGAAAGGATATTATCGCGGGGATTCACGAATCCATCGCCTCCAGAGTCGCTTCCATGTCCGCACGCATTGGCCTTATCGAACCACTCATGATTACCGGAGGCGTGGCGCGCAACAGCGGCGTCGTTAAGGCGCTGGGAAAAAAGCTGAATATGAAAATAGAAGTGCTGCCCTACGCCCAGGTTACCGGAGCAATCGGCGCGGCATTTTTGGCAACTACTCTATAAGCAGGTAAACAATCGAGTTCATTAGTAATATTAAGATGTTTTCGGCGACAAAATCAGCAAAAACATTGACACAAATCTGTCTTTTGATTAATAATGAAAAACAAGGAGGTAAATATGTCCGTAAAAGTAGCCATCAATGGTTTTGGAAGAATCGGCCGGCTGGTTTTTCGGGCCGGATACAAAAACAAAAACGTCGAGTTCGTGGCCATTAACGATTTGGCGAATGCCAAAACTCTCGCTCACCTTCTAAAATACGATTCCGTGCACGGAATAATGAACGCGGAAGTCAAAGACACAGAAAAATCCATTCTTGTGGACGGCAAAGAAATAAAAACATTTACCGAACGTGAACCGGAAAAGCTCCCGTGGAAAGATTTGGGCGTAGACGTGGTTCTGGAAAGCACAGGAAGATTCACCGACCGTACGGGCGCGGAAAAACACCTCAAGGCCGGTGCTAAAAAAGTGGTTATTTCCGCTCCGGCAAAAAATCCTGACGTTACTTTTGTCTTCGGCGTCAACGAGGAAGTTTACGACAGAAACAAACACAACATTATCTCCATGGGTTCCTGTACCACGAACTGTCTGGCGCCAATTGTTAAAATACTGCACAAAGAATTTGGCGTCGAATACGGACTGATGACGACAATTCATTCTTACACCAACGATCAGGTCGTTGCGGACGAGGCGCACAAGGATTTGAGAAGAGCGCGCGCCGCCGCTTTATCCATGATTCCCACAACCACAGGCGCGGCTAAAGCCATCGCTGAAGTCATTCCGGAAATGAAGGGCAAGCTCGATGGAATGGCGGTGCGAGTGCCCACACCTAACGTGTCGATGGTTGATTTTGTCGCCATCCTGTCCAGAGAAACCAACAAAGACGAACTTAACGCTCAATTCAGAAAATACGCCAGCGGCGCGATGAAGGGATTTCTTTCCTGCACCGACGAAGAGCTGGTTTCGCGAGATTTTTACGGCAATCCCCACTCCTCAATCGTGGATTTGCCCAGCACGGCGGTAATCGGCGGCAGAATGGTAAAAATAATTTCCTGGTACGACAATGAGTGGGGCTTCTCCAGCAGAATGGTGGAGATGCTCTCATTCATTGCGAAATAGAACTTAAAAAGGCAGGATAGAAAAATGAAGTACATTGACCAAATTGAAATGAAAGGCAAAAAGGTTTTTTTGCGCGTGGATTTTAACGTTCCGATAAAGGAAGGAAAAGTTACCAGCGACAACCGCGTGCGCGCGCACATACCAACCATTAACCATGCTTTGGAAAAAGGAGCAAAAATAATCATCGCCTCGCATTTGGGCAGGCCCAAAGGCAAGCGCGTGGAAGAAATGTCGCTTGCTCCGGTGGCGCCAATACTTTCCGGCCTGATTCAGCAGGAAGTTGTTTTTGTCGATGACTGCGTGGGTGAAAAAGTCACGCAGGCAATCAGTAAAATGAAAAACGGCGATGTTATTTTGCTGGAAAATCTGCGCTTTAATCCGGGCGAGGATAAAAATGACCCCATTTTCGCCAAAGAGCTTGCCTCTTTGTGCGATATCTACATTGACGACGCTTTTGCCGTTTCGCACCGCGCAGCGGCATCTAATTCCGCGATTACTGATTATGTAAAAATATGCGCCGCGGGATTTTTGTTGAAAAACGAAATTGAATATTTCAAAAAAGCAATTGTGAATCCGGCACGGCCCCTGGCCGCGATTATCGGCGGAGCGAAGGTTTCCGATAAAATCGGTGTTTTGGAAAACCTGATTGATAAAGTGGATAAGCTTTTAGTCGGCGGCGCCATGGCTTTTACCTTTTTAAAAGCGCAGGGGCTGGAAGTCGGTAAATCACTTTGTGAAGAAGAAATGCTCGATACAGCGCGCAAAATCATGCAAAAAGCCAAGGGTAAAAATACGCAGTTTTTACTGCCCGAAGATGTAGCCTGCGCGAAAGAAGCAGTCGCGGACACGGCAGTTAAAATCTGCTCGGTAAAAGAAATACCCGCGGATCAGATGGGGCTCGATATCGGCCCCGCGACAATAAATTTGTTTACCGACGCGCTCAAGGGCGCAAAAACAGTAATCTGGAACGGGCCTCTGGGCATGTTTGAACTTGCACCCTTCAGCAAGGGAACATTCGCGCTGGCGGAAGCTGTTGCCGACTCCGGCGCGGTTTCTATCATCGGCGGCGGCGATACGGAAACCGCAATCAAGAAAGCCGGACAGAACACGAAAATGTCCTATATCTCCACCGGCGGCGGAGCTTTTCTGGAGCTTCTGGAAGGCAAAACTCTGCCGGGAATCGCCGCGTTGGATAAGTAAGGAGAAAAACAAATGAGAACATGGATTGTCGCCGGAAACTGGAAAATGAACAACACCATCGCGGAGGCGGTGGCACTGGCTAACGCGATTAAATATGGAGTGGCGTCATTGAAAAAAGGTGAAGTAATTTTAGCCCCGCCTTTTACGTCTTTACACAGCGTGGCGCAGACAATAAAACATTCTCGCGTGGCACTGGCGGCACAAAACATGTTCTATGAAGATAAGGGAGCATTCACGGGCGAGGTTTCGCCCGTGATGCTCAAGGATATCGGCTGTGCCTACGTGATTATCGGCCATTCGGAGCGGCGCAAATATTTTCATGAGAAAGACGCCGATGTAAATCTGAAAGTCCAAAAAGCGCTAGCCGCAGGTTTAAAGCCCATTATGTGCGTGGGCGAAACGGACGAAGAAAGAGAAAAAAACGTCACGCGCGCCGTGGTGGGCAGGCAGGTAAAGGAAGGATTGCGCGGCGTGGAGAAAATTAACAATGTTGTCATTGCCTACGAACCGGTGTGGGCAATCGGCACAGGCAAAGTGGCGACACCCGCGCAGGCGCAGGAAGTCCATTTCTTTATCCGCGCTATTTTAAAAGACCTTTTCGGCGACGGCGCGGCAGGCAACACCCGCATTCTCTATGGCGGAAGCGTTACCGCAGATAACATCTCTGAACTGATTGCCATGGAAGATATCGATGGCGCGCTCGTCGGCGGCGCGTCTTTAAAAACAGACGGGTTTTTAGGGATTATTAAAAATATCGCCGAAAAAAAATAGATTTTGCCTTTTTCCTATATCTGACCAATTTGACATCGGGAACATCCTTTATAATAATTGTCACAAAAACTGCACTGATAGCGGTCTTTTCGGCGTTACAGTTCAGATAACTCTTAAAGCCCGCATCGAAGTCATTTCCGGTTTATATGTCAAATTTATTTTGGCCACGAAAAATGTAACAGACAATTCAGGCAACCGGCTGATTAGCCGCAATGAACTTTAATGTGGATAGCGGGCATGCCCGCGCTTATACCTCAGGCAAACGATAGCCTTTTTCCCGGAACAATCTCAGGCAAGCACTGACGACAGCCTCGTCGTAAAGAATCTTCTTGTTTTTCTCTATTTCTCTCAAAGCCTCTTCCAGACCTAAAGACGCGCGGTAAGGACGGTGCGAGGCCATCGATTCCACCACATCGGCAACAGCCATGATCCGGGCCTCCAGTATAATATCTTCCCCTTTCAGGCCTTGCGGATAACCGGAGCCGTCCATCCTCTCGTGATGTTGGTAAACAATCTGTGCCAGCGGCCACATAGATTCCACGTTCTTGAGCATTTCGTATCCTCTCTTGGCATGCTCTTTTACCAGGGAATGCTCAAGATTCGTCAATCGCGTGGGCTTGGTCAATATCTCCGCGGGCACGGATAATTTGCCGATGTCATGTATCGCTCCGGCCATCCGGATTCCATCGATTTTTTCCGGAGGCAATTCCATCTCTGTGGCAATGGCGCGAGCCAGGTCCGCAGATCGGACTTGATGGCCGGCCGTGTAAGGATCGCGCGCCTCCACGGCGGACACCATAACCTGAATAGTCGCGCCCACAGCCTTCCGCAGACTTTCAAGCGTCCGCCGAAGATTTTCTTCCGCATGCTTGCGTTCGGTGACATCTCTGGCCACGC
>DIEW01000082.1 GCA_002418825.1 Syntrophaceae bacterium UBA5764
GGTACATATTGCGGGGTAAGGTCAGCAGGGCTAATAGTCATATTACATCCTAAACTAGCATAAGGTGTAATAATTCTTTCTTGCTCAAATATTTTCATGTCTCGCCCGCGATGGCACGAATACCAGTACTTTGGATTTGTTTTAAATTTTATTCTCAAGTCTCTTAATTCTTTGTAGTATTTTTTAAGATAACTATACCCAAGAGGAAATAAATTTTGTAATTCGTTTTCTTCGTAAATTATTGTTTTATTGTTTACCAATCTATAGGGATAGATATTGTAATATACAAAATTTGGTTCTTGATATCTTTTAATATCATCACCTTTTAGCATTGGCTTAAGTAGTCCCCGTTCAATTTTTACATTTCTATTTTCGATAATTGAAAAAACCTCAATAATTTTATCTTCTATTTTTCCTTTTCTTTCCAAGAAATATACATCATCATATCCAGTGACCACACCTTGAAATATTTGGCTGAATACGTCTTCGATTTTTGGAAAGCTCTTGAATTTATCAAAAATATTTTTAGTGCTAGATGAAGTTAATGTCCATGCAGCGCTTGTGAAATTTTCTAGATTATAAACAGCAAAATCATTTTCAGTAATCTTTAACAATTGATTCGGTAAATCTGTTTTATAGTCTTTCAAAAATTCATAATAATAAAACTTTCTATTTTTTTCTTTTGATAGAAATATTAAACCTGTATAGGTTGAAGCATGTTCAAAAATTAGATTATGTCCAAAACTCACCACTTTTTTTATTGCAGAATTTTCTATTAGAAACTGTCTAATCCCTGAGCCAAAATCTGAATTTAAGAATTTATGCGGACAAATATAACCCAATAAAGCGTTATTTTTTAATAGCTTAAAGCCTTTTTCAATAAATAACAAATAGATATCAAATCGCTTTACAGCACTTTTGTAGTTTTTAATGTAATAGCCAACCTGATTATCATAGTTTTTTTGCAATCCTTGGATTCTAATATACGGCGGATTGCCGATTACGGTGTCGAAGCCGCCGGCTTTGAATATTTCCGGAAATTCTTTTTCCCAATCGAAGGCGTTGACGCGCTGCATTTCTTCCGTATCCAGAAAGCTGGTCTGTTTGCCTGCGTAGTAATCCGGCCCGATGAGCGAATTGCCGCATTTGATGTTGTTGCCCAAATCGGGCAGGGCGCGCTCGTGAAATAATTTAAAAGATGACTTGATGGTCTGGTCGCTTTCTCCTTCCAGCACTTTGAGCAAGAGCGATAGCTTGGTTACTTCCACCGCCTGCGGGTCGATATCCACGCCGTAAATGTTGTTGAGCAGGATGCGTTTTCGCTCCGCCGTGGTCAAGCGCCATTCATTGCGGATTCGCTGATAAAGTTTGGGATTTTTGCCTTTGGCGTGTTTTTCCGCACCGTCTTCAATATAAATGTCCCGGTGCCAGTCCAGAAGATATTGATAAGCGCCGATAAGGAAAGAGCCGGAGCCGCAGGCCGGATCAAGAATGCGCAGTTTTTCCGCCGTTTTGGGGGTTTTTCCTTCCAGTAGTTTGCCCACGGTGTTTTTTACAATATAATCAACAATATAAGTCGGGGTGTAATAAACGCCGCCCGCTTTGCGCACTTCCGGTTTTTCTTCCACTTTGGCGCGATGCCCCGGCGTAAGATGAATAACCTTACCCAAAAACTGTTCATAGACCTGCCCGAGAATATCGGCGGGCAAAACGCTAAATTCATAGGGGCTTTCGGGATAATAGAGGCTTTTGAAAATGTCTTTTAAGATTTTATCGTCGATAGAAAGTGAAAGCGTCAAATCATCGGGCGGCTCAAAGCGGTCTTTTTCCTGTTTGAAATGAAATAGGCCGGAGTTGTATTTGTCATCGGCATTGTAATAAATTTCCGTCAATCTCTTATACACATTCGCGCCGTTTTGCAGCGCCATAAGCTGGCCGTAGGGCTCGATGCCCCGGTCTTCGCAGATGCGCAAAAAGATGATGCGGTCAATCGTTTTGCCTACGGAATAATTAAGTTCTCTTTGGCTGAGCTTAGGATTACGTAGAGCAATGTTTTGCGCCAGTGCCTGCCGCCAGGAATCGATTTCGGCCAGAAATGCCGCGTCCACTCCCGCCGTGCCTTTTTTGGCTTTTGCAGATTCGGCGTATTTATCGAAAGAGCCTTTCATCACCGCTTCTTTGGAGAAAACAGAAGCGATTTCTTCCCAGCGGGTAAGGTATTCTTTGTAATTCATGTAAATGATACGCGCGGTTGATGCTTTATCGCTTTTATCCGGTTTGACACGGCAGTCATAAACGGCGAATTCCTCAAAATCGGTAAGAATGGAAAGGGGCAGTTTTGCCGACCACGCGTAGCGCCGGAGCTGATAAGCGGGGCCGATATCTTCGGCGATATTTACGGAAGGTTTTTTTGCCTCGACAAAAAATTTGCGCGTGCCGCCGATGCGGAAGCTGTAATCCGGGGCTTTGTTGGCGGAGCCGATTTTTATCGCGTCTTCGTGAATGACATCTTTGTAAGCTTCGGCGTAGCCGGATGTATTCTCGATATCCCAGCCCAACGCCTTAAAGAAAGGGTCGATAAATTCCCGGCGTATTTGTGTCTCATTGTATTTGCCGGACTGATAGGCTTCAAGATTTTGCTCAAAGCGGGCTACAAGAGCAAAGATTTCCTGCGGAGCTTTCATCATTTTTTATCCGGGTCGATTTTTATATTGTATAAAAAGTATAGGGAATGCGCTTTTGTATGTCAACGAAATTATAAGGATACATCAATTTGTGGGACATTAAACCCCTCATCGCAAAAAACGTTTTGCCAGAGCAGGCACAGGCACAAAGCCGACCACAAAGAAAAGCCTATGATGCCGGGGATAAAAACATAATGTGTATCGGCAACGAGATAATAAAAAATCAAATGAGCGCAGAGAAAAACCATAATGCCGCCCGCGAGATAAAGCAGTGCGCCGAGAATCCAGATACCTTTAAGACGGGTAATGCCGTACACAGCGGCACATCCTGCTACCGCGCCAATAAGGAAGGGTATGAATATGTCTAGTATCATGACTGTTACTCTCCAGTTTGCCGCGAGTGAGATGGTTTCGGGCATTGCCGCCCGCGACCGCAACTCGATTATGAGTTTAGGTTTTGCCTCGAAAGAAATCAAGAAAGATTTTGACGACAATTACACGATATGTGGCCACGGGATCCAAAATAAACGAAATGTGCAACGTTGAGGATGAGGTTTTTGGCGTGCGGGAAAACCTTTTGATTTACCGGCGGATGTTTGAACTATCTAAAAAAGATGGCGTAACCACAATATTGCGTCTGGGATTGCCGGGGGTGGTTCAATGAGATGCTTTATAGCGGGTATTAAGAGGGTTATTGCTTTCCGGCTCCAGGGTGACGTTTGCCCGCGCCGTGCAGCGTCCGGCAGCAAGATCACGCAGAAAATACTGGGCGGCAAGCGAATCAGCCGCGATGGTGATGGTTTTTTTGCCCAGATCGTAAATTATTGTCCGCCTGGTGAACGATACCACCCTGCGGGCATCAAGCGTCATTTCCTGCGTGCCGCCCGGCAAGCTTTGATAACTCTGCGCCTTGCGGTAGCAGGAATTTTCTGCGGCATAAGCCGCCGAAGAAAAGGACGCAAACAACAGCAGGAAGAGTATGGCAATCGTTATTTTCATGAGGATATTTTAACATGATCCGCGGCATTGTCAAATCTGTTTGGGAAGGCATGATCAAGCGGTTTTCGGCTTCGAGCCGCCCGGGCGAAACCATTGCCAACAGAGAATATTTTCAGCATTACGGCTTTACTTCGCGGCCCCTTCCGGGTGCAGAAATAATCATTATCCGCGGGGGGAATCACTTTGTGTCGATCGCCTCCGACGACCGGTAGCGAAATTTCCGGTTCGTCGACGCGCATCGGCGTTGTAACAATCGCAGCCAGCGACAAGCTGGTTGATTCCGGCGCGGGACGCGGATGCCGATGCACGCTATTGAAACACGTCCTTGACTTTTTTCCAAGTTCAGCGCAAATAAGAAGAAAATAAAAAATTGACGTTATAAGGCGCTTTTATCATCTCTGGAATGAGCATGTGTTATGCTGTCTGAAGAGAAGAGATAGGTGTGTAAGCGTAACGTAAAGCTCATCGGGTTTGGTATTTTGATATGGGTAAAAAAACTGAAACACGGGTTTTGATTGTTGACGACAACAGCGATAATCTCTATCTGCTGAGAAACATATTGGAGAATCAGGACTGGGAAGTATCTGAGGCCCAAAACGGCCAAGTCGCCCTGGAAATGGCCCTGGCTCAGCCGCCCGATATGATTGTTTCGGACATACTGATGCCGGTCATGGATGGCTTTACGTTTTGCCGGAAGTGCAAGGCGGAAGAAAAGCTTAAAAATATACCGTTTGCCTTTTACACCGCCACTTACACGGAGCCAAAAGACGAAAAGTTCGCCTTGGATATCGGCGCCGACCGGTTCATTCTCAAACCGCAGGAGCCGGACATATTAATTGATATCCTCACAAAATTATTAGAGGAAAAGCGCTCGGCAAAACCGGCGGCAACGCAACCTATGGGCGATGAAGAAGAATTTTTAAGGCGGTATAATGAAATTCTCTTCAGCAAGCTAGAAAAAAAATCGCTGGCTGTGGAAAAAGCGAAAGAGGAATGGTTTCCCGAACTGGAACAATTGATTTCAGCGCTTTCCACTGACTTGTCCGGTGCCCCTGTTTCAGAAATTGACGGAAAAATCGCGCAGGCGTTGAAGCAAATCCGGGAATGTTTGAATATAGACCGCGTAACCTTGTGGAAGCTGGCGGAAGAAGGGACGGAAATCCAGTGCCTTCATCAGCATGTCGCTCCTGAGTTCAAGAACGCGCCCCATGATGTTACCAATAAAAATTTTCCCGTGCTTTTTAACCAGGTGATAAGCGGTGATTATGTTTGTTTCAGCGGTCTTGAAGACTTCCCCGAAGAGGTGAAGATAGACAAGGAATTTTTTTACAGCGCGGGAGGAAAATCGACGTTAATCATTCCCTACCGGATTGCGGGCAAAATAATTACCGGCATGACGTTTGCCTCGATAAAGCGGGAGAAAAAATTTCCCGCGCCCCTTGTTTCCAGATTGAAACTTGCAGGTGAAATTATTTCCAGCGCCCTTTACCGCAGGCAGGCGGAAGAAATGTATAGTGAAACCGTGAAAAAGCTGAGGAAACTGGGCGATTTCACCGCCGGCAAGCTGTTTATCAGGCAGGATACACAGGACGAAACTTCTTATCAGGACATTATCGGAAAGAGCGCGGCGATGCAGACGGTTTTTTCCCGCGTGGAGCAGGTGGCGTCAACGGATGCGACCGTGCTGATTCTGGGTGAAACGGGAACAGGGAAGGATGTGATTGCCCGCGCCATTCATGAAATAAGCCTTCGCCGGAAAAAGAAAATGGTTACCGTCAACTGCGCCGCTCTGCCGCAAAATCTGATGGAAAGCGAATTATTCGGCCGGGAGAAGGGGGCATTTACCGGAGCGGATACACGGCAGATAGGACGGTTTGAAATCGCTGACGATTCCACCATCTGCCTTGATGAAATCGGCGAACTTTCCATGGAAACGCAGGCCAAGCTTCTGCGCGTGATTCAGTACAACGAATTCGAACGCCTGGGCTCCAGCCAGACTCTCAGGGTCAATGTGCGGATTATCGCCACAACCAACCGGGACCTTGAGCAGGAAGTTCGTCAGGGCCGGTTTCGGCAGGATCTTTACTATCGTCTCAATGTTTTCCCCATCACTGTTCCTCCGCTTAGGCAGAGAAGGGACGATATCCCTTTGCTGGCACAGGCCTTCGTGGAACAATATTCCAGAAAATTGGGAAAACAGATTACTTCGGTGCCGGAAGCAATAATGAAAAAACTGCAGGAACATCCTTGGCCCGGAAACGTCCGGGAGCTGGAAAGCGTTATTGAACGGGCCGTTATTCTATGCCCCGGTCCTGTTTTGCAACTGGCGGAAAATCTGGAATCATTTTCTTTGCCGCCGTCTTCCGCTACAAAAACACTCGAGGATATGGAAAAGGAACAAATCCTCAAGACCCTTGCGGAAACCAACTGGCGTATCGAAGGCAAAAACGGTTCCGCCGAAATCCTTGGGCTTCACCCGAGCACTTTGCGGGCGAGGATGAATAAGTTCGGCATAAAGCGGCCGACACCGAAAAAATCCGTTTGAATCTCTGTCTTCTTTCGGCCTTACCCCTCAAGATATTGAGGCTACGCTATAAATATTGAGGGCAGGACCGCCGCCCATTTTTTCACTTTTTTCCCCGCCAACCTAATCCTTTGTTATTAAAGGGTAATTAACAGCTAAATTTTTTTTCTTTTTGGCAAGCTATTTGCTCTTAACTATTTACAAAATCATCAAGGCTGCCTTTAGGAGTGAATGCAGGAGAATAAAACAGGGGAAAAAGTTATGAGTGACAATAAAGTGATAAACGTGAAAGCTTTTTTAAAAGCATTGATACCGATGTTTATTCTGATCGGTTCTTTGTTCGGCGGTTTTGCGTTGAATATGGCGATTTTATCATCTCCTCAAAACATTGAAATCAAGCGCCCGGATATATTTTCCGGGACACGCACGCAGATGAAGAGTGAACAGGCGCCCTCCGAAGGGCTTAAAATAAATAGTGACACGGAAGCCGCCGTGATTGTTGTTTAAGGCGGCCGGTAAGAACCCGGCGATGATTTGCTTTGGGTAGAAAACAGAACACATGGAACAAAAAGGAGAATAAAAAAGGTTTCGGCAGGAATTTACGGAACAGCGGTTAAAAGATCGGCGGATGTCTGTTCTGCGCAAATTCCCTCCCCTTAGAAGATAATTGAAGAATAGCGTATGTTACAAACAATCAACAGAAGTAAATCAAAAAAATGCAGGCAGACATCCGCGACAATTAAAAAAGCAGAGGAACGCTACAGGCGTTTGATGGAAGCCGTTCAGGACGGCATTTTAATTCTCAATGCGCGTACGGGAAAAATAAGCGATGTCAATTCGTCCTTAACCGCTATGCTGGGCCATTCCCGCGCGGAAATTATCGGGAAAAAGATTTGGGAGCAGGAAACGCTTAAAGAAATCGCGGAAAGCCGGGAAGCTTTCAAGAAATTGCAGCTCGGAAGCATCCGTTGCGAGGATTTGCCGCTTCAGACCAAAGACAAACGCAGTATCAGCGTAGAGTTCATCAGCAATATTTATTCAGTCAATGGAGTAAAGATAATCCAATGCAATATTCGCGATCTCACCGAGCGTAAGAAGGTTGAACAGGAAAAGGAGAAGCTGATTGCCGAACTTATAGCCGCCCTGACGAAGAGCAAGACGTTAAGGGGAGTGCTGACAATTTGTTCTTACTGCAAGAGTATTTACGACGGCAAAGGGAGCTGGAAGAAGGTTGAACAGTATATACGCGAGAATTCCGAGGCGAATTTCTCTCAGGAAATTTGTCCGAGGTGCATGAAAATATTTCATCCCAACGAGAAGCGCGAAAAAGGAGATGAAAAACCCAAGGGGCGAGATAACAGACGCTTTATCACTTTTAATTAAGCCGCCCGCTTGGCCGTGTTTGATGTAACCAGCCCGAGAAACAAAATGTTTAGTAACAGAAGAAGGTTTTTATGGTTTTGTTTATCATGACAATTCTGTGGACGGTGGGATTCGTGAGCACTTCAACCATGGGGAAAATGAGCCACTTGCTTCTGCTTATCACTCTTTTGGAAATAGCGGTGGTTAGCTTTTTTCAGTGGCGAAGATCCATGAATGCCAGCAAGTTAATCAACAAGCGGACAGCAGATTATGTCTCCGGGCGCGGAAATCTCTCCGCGAAAAACTAAATACTCGTCGTCCTACTTTTTCGGGTAACCAGCTTTCTTGAGCGCGTACTGAATCTCTCCCAAAACCGCAGGGTCTTCTATCGTTGACGGCACGTTGAATTCTTTCCCGTCCGCAATCTTACGCATTGTCGAGCGCAGAATTTTTCCGCTGCGTGTTTTGGGAAGGCGTCCGACAATGGCCACATCTTTAAGACAGGCCAACGCGCCAATCTGGTTGCGGATCATTCCCACAATTTCTTTCTGAATTTCGTCAGGTTTTTTTGTCACCCCCGCTTTTAACACGGCAAAGCCAACCGGCACCTGTCCTTTGAGCTGGTCATCAACGCCGATAACGGCGCATTCGGCGACAGAGGGATGTTTGGCGACAACTTCCTCCATGCCGCCTGTGGAAAGCCGATGGCCGGCGACATTGATTATGTCGTCAACACGCCCCATGATATAAATGTATCCGTCCTTATCTTTGAATCCGCCGTCCCCGGTCGTGTAATATCCGGAAAATGCTTCCAGGTATGAGGAAACATAAGCATCGTCTTTTTCCCAGAGCGTGGTCAGGCAGCCCGGGGGCAGGGGCAGTTTTATCGCTATTGTTCCTTCCGCCTGATTGGGCAATTCTTCCCCGTTTTCATCCAGCACTTTTACGTTATATCCCGGAACGGGTTTTGTGGGAGAACCGGCCTTTACCGGGAGATGTTCAATGCCTATGCAATTCGCGGCAATCGCCCAGCCCGTTTCTGTTTGCCACCAGTGGTCAATGACCGGTATCTTCAGAATATTCACCGCCCAGTGATATGTATCCGGGTCGAGCCTTTCTCCGGCCAAAAAAAGATATTTCAGGCAGGAGATGTCGTATTTTTTGATGAAGGAGCCGGAAGGGTCTTCTTTTTTTATCGCGCGGAACGCGGTGGGCGCCGTGAACAGAACTTTTACCTTATGCTCATTGATTACCCGCCAGAAAGCGCCGGGGTCCGGCGTGCCTACCGGTTTGCCCTCGTAAATGATTGTTGTAGCGCCGTAAAGCAGCGGCGCGTAAACGATGTAAGAATGGCCGACAACCCAGCCCACATCGGAGGCCGCCCAGTAGACGTCTCCGGGTTCGATGCCGTAGATGTTCTTCATGCTCCACAAGAGCGCCACTGCATGGCCGCCGTTATCCCGCACCACGCCCTTGGGAATTCCCGTCGTGCCTGAGGTATAAAGTATATAAAGCGGGTCTGTCGACCGGACGGTCGTACATTCCGCCGGCTTCGCTTCCTTCAGAGCTTCCTGCCAATCCATGTCTCTGCCTGCAATCAGTTCGGCCTTAACCTGCGGGCGCTGGAAAATAAAACATTTTTCAGGCTTGTGCGCGCAGAGCTCTATGGCTTTGTCCAGAAGAGGCTTGTAGGGTATAGCGCCTTTTGGTTCTATGCCGCATGATGCGGAAAGAATGACTTTGGGCTTGGCGTCATCGATTCTTATCGCCAGTTCGTTGGGGGCGAATCCGCCGAAGACCACGGAATGGATGGCCCCTATTCTCGCGCAGGCGAGCATCGCGAAGAGGGTTTCGGGAATCATCGGCATGTAAATTATAACGCGGTCGCCTTTTTCGACGCCGTTTTTTTTCAGCATGCCGGCGACAAGCGCAACCTCATCAAGAAGTTGCCCGTAGGTTATTCTTTTCACAACACCTGTGACGGGACTGTCATAAATGACGGCGGTTTGGTTTTTCCTGCCGCGCTCTACATGCCGGTCAACCGCGTTGTAGCATGTATTCATCTGCGCGCCTTCAAACCATCTGTAGAACTGATGTTTGGGGCTGTGAATAACACTGTCCCATTTTTTTACCCAAGAAACAGCTTCGGCGGCGTCTGCCCAAAATTCATCCGGATTGTTTATGGAACGGCGGTACGCCTCATCGTAAGAGCGGTAATTCATCATCTGTCCTCCCAAAAAGATTCCCGCTTATAAGTCAGGTTGGCCGGAATTTCAAGAAAAAACGCGCAAGGTAAGGTATGTTGTTGAAACCTTTTGATATTAAAAGCGGGAAAAACGGCGATGTTCCGGCGATTCACTAAATTATGTCTTCAACGCAATTTTTTCCGTCTCGTAAATTTTGCCGTCTTTCACCACCGTTTGCGGTTTGCGGCAGGCTTCGATTTTTTCCAGCGGATTTTCCTCAAGGATTACCAAATCCGCGTATTTGCCGACGTCAATCGTGCCGATTTTATCCGCCATGCCGACGATTTTTGCGTTGTTGATTGTGGCTGAGCGCAGGACCTCCTTGTTTGATAGGCCGACGCGGTGAAGCATTTCCATTTCCTGCCACAGAGTTCCGTGATACGCGAAGGGCACGCCCGCGTCCGTGCCGCAGCCGATGAGAATTCCGGCGTCTCTCATTGCCAGCAGGTTTTTGGGACCAAGCAGCAGAATGTTGAAATAAATTTCGGGATTGGCCATGAACTTCCGCATTTTATACAAATCGTCGCAGCCGTATTTTTTGTAGTTTTGCAGATGGACGACGTTGTTTTTATGGATAGCTGGTTCCGTGTAGTCATTCGGCGCGGAGTTGATGTAATCGCGGCGCAGTGCTATTTCCTGCTCGATAAAATCAGTGCGGAATTTTTTGGGCAGTTCATCGTACGCTTCAGGCGCGGAAAGTCTCTGCGCGATGGTCATCGTCGGTATATTGGCGATTTTCTTTTTGGCCATAGCTTCAATGTCTTTTGGCGTCAGCACGGCATCGGAGATGGAATGTTCCATGGTGTTGATGCCGTATTGCACGGCGCGGTCAAAACCGAATTTGGTGTGAATATGTCCGGCGATGGGCAGATTGTTTTTTTGCGCGAAATCGCAGATTGTTTTCAGGTGCTCATCAGTATAGGCGGGTATTTCGCTCTTGCCGCAGAGGACGGAAATTTTGTCCATTGTCAGTTTGATGAACGATGCGCCGCCCGCGCTGTTTTGCCGCATTTTTTCTTTGAGCTCTTCCGTGTCTTGGAACCACATGTTCGAATGGCCGGTGAATGCCAGTATCAGCCAGGCAAAAATGCTAATTTCCTGCGGGTTAAAGTCGGGATGACCGCCGTGAATATTGGTGAAGGCGTTGCAGTAAACCACGCGCGGTCCGATCAGTTCGCCTGTTTGAATTTGCGCAAGGTGGTCGTGCAGGATTTTTGGCAGCGCTCCCATGTCCCGAATGGTGGTTACGCCCTGCCTGAGTTGTTGGGTGTAATTTCTTTTCAGTTGATTCATTATGGTCAGAAAAAGGCCGGCTTGAAGAGCGGAACCGCCCGGCAACGTCGCGTGGCAGTGCGCGTCAATCAAACCGGGAAGGACGTATTGGTTTTTCAAATCCAGCGTGAGGTCGCCTTCCCGCGCGACAGGGACCTGCTCGGAAATGGATTCAATAATTCCTTTGCGGATGGCAATGGTCTGATTGCTCAGCAATGTTCCCTTTACGACATCGATAATTTCGGCGTGTGTCAGATAAAGAGCTTTTCCCGTGGAGCTTTCAATCGGGCGGTAGCGGGGAATTGATGAAAAGCCGGTTAAAGGGGGCAAGCTAAGAAACAGTGCGGATAAAGCTGCTCTTTGCATCAGTTCTCTTCTGGTAATCGCCGAAACATTTTTGGTCATGAAATTGTCCTTTACTGGCAGCACAAGAGATTGATAATTAAATCATTTGTAAATTTATAGTAAAGTCAAAGACAATGCAATATTATATTGAGACGGAACAAAAATAATGTTACGCAACGGCAGCCTTCTGGAAAGGAATCAAATGTATTGTGAAACGTTCGCTTCGCGAAATTTATGATAGCTTTGCTCGGACATATGATCAAAACCGCGGACTTTTCGACATGGGCGAGGTTCTTAGTCAGTTTTACAATTTCTTGGAGATAAAACAGGGAGAGTTGTTGGATTTGGGCTGTGGCGCGGGAGAGCCGTTCGCGCGTTTTTTTGTCGACCACGGCTGGAAGGTAACCGGCGTGGATTTTTCTGCAAAGATGCTCACGATGGCGGCAAAATATGTTCCCGAGATGAAGACTCTCTGCCGGGATATGCGCGAGATTGATTTTCCGGCCAAAAGCTTTGACGCGATAACGGCCATTTACAGCCTGTTTCATGTGCCTTGCGCTGACCACCTGGCATTGTTTGAAAAAATGCATCGCTGGCTGAATCCCCAAGGCCGGGCGCTCTTTACTTACGCGACAAAAGAATACACGGGGAGCGACGAATTTGACGGCTATAAGGAATTTTTGGGCGAAGAGTTGTACTACAGTCACAAAACCCCGCAGGATTTGTATAAAGATTTGATAAATGCGGGTTTCAAAATCGTCTCCGCTGATTATCGCGCCATCGGCGGCGAAACATTTCTCTGGGTAACGGTGAAGCCGGATTAAAATTATTTTTTGTTTAAAGATAAATAAATGATTAAGGATATAAAAAAAATAAAGTAACGCTTAATCTGAACCCCGATCTTTTTTCTCTAACCATTTTAAGAAATGGTAACTGATAATGCCGATGATTAGCATAGCCAATATATAGATAGGATATGCTATCTTCCAATTTTCCGGCCCGGTCATCATGGACCATTCCGACATGCCGCCAATTCCAGCCAAGAGTGTTAAAGGCATAAAGATAGTGGTAATGAAAGTCAAGCGTCTGACCGTCAGGTTTGTTCTATTAGCGGTTTCGGCCATCCGATTGTTCAGCATGGAGAGATACATCTCCATGAGACTGGTGACAACGTCTCGAGAAGTCTCTGTCAATTCGAATAATTTATTTAGATGATCGTAAATGTCTCGATAAATAAATAACGCTTTCTCCGGGATGAAAGGACAGTCCTTACGACAAATTTTTACCAAGATCTCCCGCTCGTGGAAAAGGCTCTTACGAAGCGAAAACAAATCGCGGCGCAGGTTAAGTAGCGTAGCGGCATTAAAATTCGCTAGGTCAGAAATGATCTCCTCCTCGGCTTTGTCCAACTCATTCTCAAATGCTTCAGTTGCCACAAATTTATGATCAACAATTTGATCCATAATGACATGCAAAAGGAAGGATGGTCCCTGTTTGGCGTTCTCGGGATGTAGTCCAACAATGCGTTTGATGTTTCCCGGGAACTGTTGGTTACTTGAACCGTTGACGTTGACGGTAATCAGAAAATCTGCGCCAAGAAACATATCTACTTCAGAGGTCGAGAGTAAATCTTTGGTGTAGTTGAAAGTGTTGAAAATTATAAAAGTATATTGCGGATAATCATCGATTTTGGGAATTTGATTTTCGTCAACACAGTCCTCGATAGAGAGTGGGTGTAACCCAAAGGGTTCAATCAATAAGGAGAGTTCCTCTTTTGTTGGCTGGGAGTAATCTAGCCAAATATACCCTCCCTTCTTGGCTTCAGCAATAACATCGGCCAAGGTCTCCACATTAATGAGCTTCCCTTCTTTAGTAATGTAATAAAATTGAGATTCCGACATTAGTGCCTCTGCGCGTTTAAATCAAAATACGATTTCCTTGGATATATAAACTTTATACCATATTCTTTTGAAATTTTAAATATTTATAAAAACTCGTTTATGCCATTGTCGGCAAATTATACTCCAAGGGCAGCCACCCAGTCACCAACCAGGTGTGTAATAACAATAACAACAACGGCTATTAAGACATGCTCGCCGACTACTTTCCACGGACGTTTAATCTGCATTTTTGCAATGATATAGCTTAGAACTGTTAGAATGGATAACCCCCATACGAGACTGGCTATGATAGCCGTTGAAAGGGGCAGAAAAATAATCGGAATCATAAATGTCAAAGCGAAAAAAAATTTTGCCGAGAACGTAGCGATGGTGGAAATCCAGATTTGCTTGGTTGTGTGAATGTTTTCGGACTCTTCCGAAACATGAATGCCAAGAGCATCGGAAAAGGCATCGGCAACGGCGATTGTTAAAATACCGCCAATAACAACCATTTTTGAACCTGTGCCGGAATGAAGACCCACCATTAGCCCAAGTGTGGTAATGACGGCTGAGGTAAGCCCAAAACATATACCGGTACGCAACGAATCATTCATGTTTTTATCCTCCATACAGCATGCAGTGTTGAATTTAATGCTCTTTGTTTACTCATGCTAAAATGTGCTTAAGATATTATGTTTGTCTTGCCGCCTTTCTTGAACCGGAAATCACATTTCCGGTCACCATTGGCAATCGTCATCGTTCTGGTTAAGCCCCAGCCCAATATTTCGCTCGCGGATTTATCAAAGGAGCACATCAGAGGCGCCAGCTCCACGGCTCCTTGCTGTTTGAGAAATTTGCAGGCCGTGCATTCTGTGTAATCAATGCCGTAATCAAATGACCGGCCGTCACCTTCTATGAAGTTAAGAACATATCCATCAGGATATTTACGCTTCTGAGATTCTTTGGCTCTTTTTTTAAGGCGTTTTTCGAATAATGGCGAAAACCATATAAGCCTTATTATACGACGCAGAAAAAAAGGAATAGCATTCCATTCCGACTGATTCATCAGGGAAATAATGTGACTAGCTTCTTCAAAACCAATCTTGTTCTTTCGCAATATAATATAAATTGCCAGATAACGGCTTGCCGGAAGAAGAAATAAAAGGAAAGGACTTCGATGACCGATAAATGGAATTCGAGGAATAATGATTTCGTACTCGCGGCGCGCTTCGTTTATCAGCGAGCTGGCTCGTTCTATGCCGTAATAATCAATTAGCGTTTGCTCGCCGCGTTCGATGGATTTGTCGAATGATTTTAATAAACGACGTTTATGGGGAATATAACTATTTTCTTTTTCGCTCATATAATATTCTTCCGTGCGTTAATTTAACCGGGCATAATAGGTGCCGAACCCCGTGATTATTCGTTTTCTTTTTATGGTAAAATCGTTTTGGATCAATTCTTTTTCAAGCATTTCCAGGCTGAAGTCCGCGTTTGGATGCCCCCAGTGAAAAAGCCTGTCGAAGTATGCAACAATCTTTCCGTTTGGCTCTTCAATAAACAGCTTACCACCGGATATGAGAATTCTGCGACATTCTTTTATGACTTTACGCCATTTTGTAATATGATGCAGGATTCCGAATATGACGATAATATCCCGACTTTGTGAAGCAATATCCCTCATATCCGAGGCGTCCATGGTTTTGAATTCGTATCCGGGCAGACGCCATTGACCGGTCAGGGAAATTTGTTCCGGCATTAGATCAATCCCAATATATGATTTAGGCTGTAAGGTAGAAAGCAGGACGGCACCGTAACCTGATCCGCAGCCGATTTCCAGAATATTCATATTTTTGTCCACCAATCCTAGGGATCTGAAATTACGAAATTCCAGGTGTTTTTGAATGAATCTACGTAGGGGATTGTTCATCGCTTTGAACTCGATATCGCTTAATTTCATTGAACGCCTCCTGCATTAAATATAGCGGCGAACTCTGGCCGAGTAAGTTTGATAGGGCTTGCCGTATTTTTCGGTTAAAAACACTTCCTCGTGGAGAATCTGAATATGAAACCCGATGGACATGCCAATAAAACACAGAAGAAAAAATAAATTGTTGTAAATCATAAATGTACCGAGAAAATAGAGATTCATAGACAGGAATATCGGATTTCTTGAGAGGGAAAAAATTCCCGCAGTGATCAATTCTCCCGGCGCTACCGTGTCAATCCCCACGCGCCATGATGATTTAAATGATACCAGGGTCAAAATGAAGAAGATGATGCTGAAAAAGATAAGCGCAGCACCTGCAATTTTAATCATGGTGAAATGAAAAAGGGGATCTGTCAGAACCGATGGAAGAAACTGAATATTCAAATGCAAAGAATACACAAAAATTTCTAATATCCAGAGGGGGAAAAATATCAGGAAACTTTTTTCCAAATGAGAGGCAACGCCCTTTTCCCCGCTTCCCAGTCTGAAGACTTTAACGCCTTTACGCGCAAGCCACAGTGATCTGGCAAAAAATATTGAAAGAAAAATAACCAGGGTTATTATCTGGAAATAATCAAAGCCGCCCATAATGCCTTCATTTAATTAGTTAGTATAAACTAACTATTAAAATAAAAAATTTTTATGTTCTGGAAACCACTTTATTTAAAAGCGCCACCAATGCTTTCAGGTCTTTTCGATCCAGATTGGCGGCGAGAAAAGCGGCAATTCTCTCGTGCGTTTGATTATGCGCCTGCACGAGTTTTTTCCCCTTCGTCGACAAATGGACATGAAAAGAACGCCTGTCCTCATCCGACTGGAATTTCTGAATATAGCCGTTTGCCGCCAGTTTATCGACAATCGCCGTAACCGAGGGTTTGCTCAGCTTTAGAACTTTGGCGATTTCTCCAAGATTGGGATTGCCGAAGCGGTTGATTACATCCAGATATTCCATCTGGCGCGCTGTAAAACCGTCCGCCTCATATTTTTTGATAAATTCCATCTCCCAATCACCGATATACTTGGTGATGATCTCGATTATTTCTACCAGTGAATATGCCATACGTCCACCTGTTGATTAGTTTATGTGAACTAATTATATTTTTTGCTTGCTTTTGTCAATAGTTAATTTTAGACAGTCCAAATATAAAAATATAGTTTTTGAAATCGCCTCAACGATTATCGCGCCATCGGCGGCGAAACATTCCTCTGGGTGACGGTGAAGCCGGATTGAAAAATGAGAAATCAAAGAGTGCGATGAGAATACATAAAATAACGTAAAATGAGCGAGGATAATAATGATTTCCAAACGCGCGGATAAAATTACTTCTTTTATCGTGATGGATGTGATGGCGAAGGCCGAGGAGCTCGAGCGTCGCGGCGAAAACATCATTCATCTGGAAGTGGGCGAGCCGGATTTTCCCACGCCCAAGGTTGTTGTTGAGGCGGCAGTGGAGGCCCTGCAAAAAAACAAAACACGCTACACGCACGCGCTGGGGCTTCTGGAATTGCGTCAGGCGATTTGTGATTCTTATTTAAAAGAATACGGTGTAAAAATCACGCCGGAGCAGATTTTAGTTTCTACAGGAACTTCCCCCGCGTTGTTGTTTGTGATGCTGGCGATTCTGGATAAAGGTGACGAGGTGATTGTCTCCAACCCGCGCTATCCCTGTTATCAGAATTTTATTCTGGCGGCCGGCGGCAAACTCAAAGAAATAAAAACACGCCCGGAGGAAGGATTTGTATATCGGCCGGCGGATATTAAAAATAAAATAACGCCCCGCACGAAAGCCATCTTTATCAATTCGCCCTCAAATCCCACGGGCATTGTTATGAGCAGCCAGCAACTGCAAAGCATCGCTCAGTTTAAAAAACAATATATTATTTCCGACGAAATTTATCACGGCCTAGTTTACAAAGACCGCGCGCACAGCATTTTGGAATTTACAGACCGCGCTTTTGTGATTAACGGATTTTCTAAATTATACGCGATGACCGGCTGGCGTCTGGGTTACTGCATTTTTCCCAAGGAATTTTCCAAAGTAATGCAGCGGATTCATCAAAACTTTATGATTTCCGCCAGCGGCTTTATCCAGTGGGCGGGAATTGCCGCTCTGACCAGGGCGCAAAATGACGTGGCGGAAATGGTAAAAATTTATGATGAACGACGCCGCTATATGCTGAAACGCCTGCGGGAAATGGGGTTTGTCATTCACGTGGAGCCTACCGGCGCGTTTTATGTTTTTGCCGACGCGCGCAAGTTTTGCAAAGATTCATATAAGGAAGCTTTCCGGATTACCGAAGAGGCGAAAGTAGGCGTCACCCCCGGCATCGATTTCGGCAGCGGCGGCGANNCTACGCCAATTCCCTGGAAAATATCAGGGAAGGCCTCAACCGGCTGGAGAAGCATCTGGGCAGGCATTTTTAATGGTTTTTTTATCTCTTGATGACTAACGGTAAAAAAATTACGTCAATAAAAAACAAGTGAATATAGTTAGTTATATGTTCTAAAAGGTAAATATAAGCATTTTTTGGTTGACGAAGCGCATTTAATTTACTATATCACGCTCCGTTCGCGAAAAAAGATGCAGAAAAACATTGCGGACGGTTAATAAAAAGATTTACGGAGAAAGCCATAGGTTAACACCAACAACTAAATAGCAGCTGAAGCGCCGCCGCTTTAAACGCGCGGTAAATGTTTCCGGCTTCAGCTCACTTTGCAAAAAATCAACGCACACCTGTAAATTCCCTTAACAATACCATTGATCTCACATTCAGTTGAAAAAGTATATTCAGCGGTAAAAGCCGGTGTGTGTAGTTTTGTACAGGAAAGAGAGTCGAAAGATGATGTTAAAATCAATCAAGACTGAAAAGAAAGTAAGGAACAGCTCTTCGGTATTGGTCGCGCAAAAGCGGAAAGATATCGAACATGGGGAAGAAAAGCGCGCGAAACCCCAAAAAACTACCGGCGATAAACTCTTCGGCAAGGTTATCGCCTGCGCAGTGATTGCGGGCACAGTGATGAGCACATATATTTATATTGAAAGACAAGCCCAGGCGGCGTTTGACGGACAGGGCCGGTCGCGCCTAATGATGTTTTATGAGCTTTACAACAGCGCGATTTTTGTTGATAAAAAGAAAGTAATCGCGGATGTGCTTTTAAACAATGGTGTCGAAGAAACTTTGTCGCTGCAGATTGCTCAAGCAGTGGTGGAAGAGTCGAAAAAAACTAATATCCCCATGCAGATGTATCTGGCAATTATGAAAACGGAAAGCACCTTTCGCCCCACTGTTGTGTCCAGCGCGTACGCGAAGGGAATTATGCAGATTCAGCCGGGGACGTGGGACGCTTATGTCGCAAAGTATAATCTTACGGTTACCAGGGAACACATGTTTGAGCCGCAGGCCAATATCATGGTCGCGTCGGTTATTCTCAAAGATTTGTATGATAATTACATTGTTCTGGGTTACGAGGAGCCGGTTGTGTGGCATTACGTGCTGGCTGCATATTTCGCGGGGCCGGCTTCGCTCAAAAACGGCATCAGGGGCTATCACCGGCGCTACATTGAGAAGGTAAAAAAGCATTACGATGAGTTTGAAGCGCAGATAGCGGCTTAATCAGGAATCAACCGGCCATTTCCTTTTTCTTCATCATAATCAGCGCGGCGTTCTATTTAATCGCGTAAGAGCCGTCTGCTTGATGCACTTCTGTGCCCGTAACGGGGGGATTGAAAACGCAAATTAACCGCAGATCTTGTTTGTGGGCGCGAAGGTAGTGTCGGTCGTGTTTGTTCAGGGCGTACATCGTGCCTGGATTTATGGGCAGTATTTCGCCGCTGCCCACAAGCTCGACCTCTCCTTCTCCTTCAATGCAATAAACCGCTTCCAGATGATGCTTGTACCAGATATGGGTTTCTGTGCCGGCGCGGATGATTGTGTCATGAAGGGAAAAACCCATATCGTCATTTTTGAGAAGAAGCCGCCTGCTTACCCAGTTGCCGTTTTCGGCAAATACTTCCCGCTTTGTTCCGATAACGTCTTTCAGTTTTCTAAGTATCAAGGCAGTACGCTCCTTTCATCATGGCTTCTTTTTTGTCCAGACAAATCTGGATGGATTCGTCAATTATATTTATTCCCCGGCGCAAAAGCTCTTCTTCAATTACCAGAGGTGGCAGGAATTTAATCACGTCGCTGTTAGCGCCGGACAATTCAATAACCAGGCCGCGTTCAAATGCTTCCGCAGTAACATTTCCGCAAAATCCCTGCTGGGGGAAATGCAGGCCGTAAATCATTCCCCGTCCCCTTACGGAGCAATCCAAACCGGAATATTTTTTCGCCAGAGCCGACAGCTCTTCTTTTAAAATATTTTCCCGGTAACGAATAGCTTCGGTGAAATCGCCATTGTCCCAGTAGCTGAGCAGTTCCTTCGAGGCAACGAAAGCCAGATTGTTTCCCCGGAAAGTTCCTGTGTGTTCTCCCGGTTTCCATTGATCCAGTTCTGGTTTCATCAGGACCATCGCCATGGGCAGACCGCCGCCAATGGATTTGGACAGAATAATGATATCTGGATTAAGTCCGGCTTCTTCAAAACTGAAAAAAGTTCCCGTCCTGCCGTTACCCACTTGGATATCATCAACGATGAGCAGGATATCGAAGTCGTGACAAATTTGTTCTATCTCCTTGAGCCATTCACTGCTTGCCACATTAATGCCGCCTTCAGCCTGAACAGTTTCCAGAATGAACGCGGCAGGCAGGTCAACGCCGCTGCTGTTGTCTTCAATGAATTTTCTAATATACAACGCAGTATTTGTTCCGCTTCCGAAATATCCGTCGTAGGGCATGAACGTCACGTTAGTCCGGTTGATGAAAGCTTCATCACGGTAAAAAGCATTGCCGGTTACGGCCATTGATCCCATGGTGAGACCGTGAAAGCCGTTGGTAAATGATATAATGTTGGAGCGCCCCTTGACCATGCGGGCAATTTTTAAGGCGGTTTCCACGGCGTTTGTTCCGGTAGGCCCGGAAAACTGTACTTTATATTCCATATGACGGGGAGAAAGAATGGTGCTGTAAAATTTTTCGAGAAAACTTGTTTTTGCGGTTGTAGCCATATCCAGGCCGTGAACTATTCCATCGTTTCGCAGATATTCGATGAGAGCAGTTGTTACAGCGGGATTGTTGTGCCCGTAGTTGAGAGTCCCTGCGCCGGCAAAAAAATCGATATATTCTTTGCCCTGCTCATCGTAGAGTGTGGCCCACTTGGCGCTTTTAAAAATAGTGGGGAAATGTCTAACGTAGCTGCGCACCTGGGATTCTATTTGTTCTATTATTCTCATAATATGTCTCCTTTGATTGTTTGGTTTCCCCCATCAAATGGACCAAGGCGAAGCAGCAGTTCTTCCTCGTGGCTGTTTTTGCCGAAGAGGTCTCTTGCATAGCCGGCCGCCGACAATAAAGTCGCCTCGCGGGCATGGGCGAAGGCTCTGAAGAAACGCATGGATGCGTCATTTGAGGGAGTTACGGTTGTTTCTATGTATAGTACAGGGGTACTTTGAAGAAGTTTATTCAACATTTTTGTTGCCAGCGAGCGGTTTCGCAATGGTTTAGCTACGACAACCTGCCAGACAAAAAGTGTATCCAGTTTTGTGGGAGGTAAATAGGCAGCGATAAAACCGATAACTTTCCGATCTTTTTCGGCTACGATGCATGTGTTACGAAAGTGATCGCACAAAAGCAGATAGCAATATAATGAGTTTACATCCAGAGGAGGTGAACGTTTTATAAGATTGTGGATTCCCGATGCGTCTTTCAGTTCCGGTCTGCGAAAGATTATTGAATCGGCTTTGCTTTTTTGGCTATTCATTAGAAAAAAATAATGTCCTCTACGAGATTCTACTTAATCGGCGCCTTTTTATGCTTGTTGTACTGAGCGGGAAACGCTGGACTTTGTTCAGGAAATATATAGACGCAGTTTCTGAGCTTTATTTGATATTTTTTTATTTATTATTCTTTTATTGCAAAAAAACCGCCCTGTGTCAAGAAAACGTAATTGGTTGATTTGGTAATATATTGTAATCACTACGATTTTTTACGAAAAAAATTCCCGATGCGTTCTGAAATATTTAATTACCTTCTTCGTTTATTGACCGTATTGAAAAACGTCGTATGCCTTTAGGCAGGCACCGCGTTATTGCGCCCATAACGGAATGGGTCGCGCCTACGGCAAAAGAGGAACTGGAAGGGTTTAGGTTGGTGCGTCGGCGGGTTAATTGTGCAAAGAACATCGGCTGTTAATCAGCCCGGTTTTTTTTGTGGATGTTTGTCAGCTCCTGCTTTTTTATCATAATCAGCACGGCCGATATCGCACCTTCGGTAATGCCGGGGATGCGCTCCATTTGTCCTATCGTGGCCGGAGCGATTTTTGTAAGTTTTGTTTTGAGCTCATTGGAGAGTCCCGGAATGGAATTGTAATCAAAATCCGACGGGATTTTCTTTTTTTCCTGCTCCTTTAATTTTCTGACTGATTCAATTTGGCGCTTGATGTATCCTTCATATTTGGTTTCTATTTCAATCTGCTTTTTGACAAAGGGATCGTCTTGCGGCTGCCAGCCGGGAAATACAGCAAGGTTGTCATAGGATAATTCATATCTTTTCAACAGACCATAAAGCGTGGTGGCGTTATTTAAAGGCGGCGAATTCAGTTTTGCCAGTTGTTCGTTTGTTTCCGGTGATGGTTTTACGTTGACTGTTTTTAGTTTCGCGATGCCTTTTTCGATTTGCGTCATCTTTTCCCGCAAAGTGGCATAGTCCTCGCCCGAGATGAGCCCCAGTTCATGACCTTTGCCCATCAGGCGGATGAACGCGTTGTCTTCGCGCAAAAGCAGGCGGTATTCGGCGCGCGAGGTGAACATGCGGTAGGGTTCGTCCACGCCGCGCGTGACGAGGTCGTCAATCATCACGCCCATGTAGGCCTCGGAGCGATCCAGAATAAAAGGGGACGCTTTCTGCAGCGCGCGCGCGGCATTGATGCCCGCCCAAAGTCCCTGCGCGGCGGCTTCTTCGTAGCCGGAGG
>DIEW01000029.1:0-266 GCA_002418825.1 Syntrophaceae bacterium UBA5764
CCAGCATGGTCAGAGCCGAGCGCATTTTATTTACGCGCAGGGCGCGCAGGGATATTTTAACGGTGGAAGGTATGCTGATCATCGGACAGCCACCTCGTCACTGATAACCTTGCCGTCAAGAAATCTTATTATGCGCTTGCTGAAGCGGGCGATATCCGGTTCATGCGTGACAAGGACGATGGTTATTTTATTTTCTTCGTTGAGACGGACGAAAAGCTCCATTATTTCAACGCTTGTTTTGGTGTCCAGGTTTCCCGTTGGCTCAT
>DIEW01000029.1:284-26885 GCA_002418825.1 Syntrophaceae bacterium UBA5764
CGCTGCTGCTGACCGCCGGATAGTTGATTGGGGTGGTGATGTTCTCTGCCTTCCAGCCCCAGCGCTTTCAGCGCTTGCCTGGCTTTGTCTTTTCTTTCTCGGGGCGGCGTGTTATTGTAAAGCATGGGCACTTCCACGTTTTCCAGAGCTGTCGTGCGGGAAAGGAGATTGAATCCCTGAAAGACAAAACCGATTTTTTTGTTGCGGATTTGCGCCAGAGCGTCGCGGTCCATTTTGCTGACGTCAATGCCGTCAAGCAGATACCGTCCCCCCGTCGGCTCGTCCAGACATCCGATGACGTTCATGAAAGTCGATTTGCCGGAGCCGGATGGACCCATGACCGCAACAAATTCCCCCGCCTCTATTTTTACCGAAACTTTGTTCAGCGCGTGGACTTCGCTTTCACCCAGGCAGTAAGTTTTCTGCAGACTGTTTGTTTCCACAAGCGGCATTTTATCTGAAAATCCCCGGAGGTCTCGATGTTGATGGCGAAGAGTTCTTTTTCGCCGGATAGTTTACTTCCACGATTATTTCGTCACCCGCTGATATGTCACCTGATATCACTTCCGTGAATCTACCGTCGCTGATGCCGGTTTTTATGAGGACGTGACGGGGTTTAGTGTCCGATAAAATCCAGACGCCTTGTCCTTTTTGCCTGGAGACCGCCGCTTCTTCATCGGTAATTTTCACGCGCAACGCGGCATCCGGTATCAGCAGCACATCTTTTTTGTGGGCAACTTCAATGGAAACATTCGCGGTCATTCCCGGTTTGAGCTTTAAGTCGGGATTTTCAACTTTCACAATCACGTCATAGGTGACAACGTTTTGCACGATAATGGGAGAATTTCGGACTTCGGAGACTTCGCCATTAAAGATTATATCCGGATAAGCATCAACGGAAAAACTAACGGACTGACCGGTTTTAATTTTACCGATATCCGCCTCATCCACGCTGGTGTTTACCTGCATTTTGGTCAAATCCTGCGCGATGTTGAAAAGGGTCGGGGTCTGAAAACTTGCCGCCACTGTCTGGCCGACGTCAATATTGCGTGATATTACTGTTCCGTTTACCGGAGAAATTATTTTAGTGTATTTAAGGTTCGTCTGCGCGAAGTTCAACGCGGCCAGGGAATGCGCCACCTGCGCCTCGGAGGCTTTTAATTGCGCTTCGGCGGAAAGATACGTTGTTTCCGAATTATCCAGTTCACTTTTGGATATAAAGTTTTTGGCAAAAAGCGTTTTACTTCTTTCCAGATTTATTTTTGCGTTGTGCACGGCAACCCGCGCTTTTTCCGTATTGGCTTTTGCTACAAGCAGATTTGCCTTGGCCTGCTGGACCTGAGCTTCGAATGTCGCCGGGTCAATCGTCGCCAGCAATTGGCCTTTTTTTACCGGGGAATTGTAATCGACAAACAATTCTTTTATCGTTCCGGAAACCTGCGTGCCTACCAGGACAGTAGTCACCGCGTTGACCGTGCCTGTGGCAAAAACCATCGCCTGAACATCGCCACGGCCGACGGTTTCGGTTATGTATTTAGCCGCATTGTTTCCGCTTTTTAAAAAAGAACAGAAGCCGATAAAAACGACGAGAAGAATCAACACGGCAATGATGGTTTTTTTTAATTTCATTAATTTTCCCCCATTGCTTTTTCCAAATTCGCCCAGGCCACCTGATAGTCAGCAAGTGCCGTTATGTAAGTCATTTTTGCGTTGTTTAAAGTAATCATCGCGTCTGTAATTTCAATGGAGCTGCCGACACCGGCCTCGTATCTTCCCCTGGCTAATTCCACGTTTTCCTCGGCCTGGCGGACGATAACTTTTCCCGCGTCGATTCTTTCCCTGGCTTCATTCAGTGAAAGGTATGCGGATTCAATTTCGAGCGACACCGCCTGCAGAAGATAATTTTCGTTTGCTTTAAGCACATTTAAATTGGCCCTGGCTTCATCAATCTGGTATTTGGTGGAAAGGCCGGTGAAAAGAGGGAAAGTCAGAAAAACTCCGACGTTCCAGTTTTTATCCGTTGTCGTATCATTGCCGAGATAACCGTAGGCGGCACTTCCTGATAACACGGGTAAATAACCTTTCTGATTTAAAAGAACGGTTTTTTCCAGCGCCTCCTTTTTCTTGGTCGTCGAAATTATGTCCGGCCTGTTTTCATAGCCTTTTTTCAGCGCCTGTTCCAGAGAAATATTGTGGGGAGCATAGGAAAGCACCTCTTTTATTTCATAGGCGGGCGCGTTGGTTAAGCCCATGGCGTTATTAAGATTGACCCTGGCCAGACGCAGGGTGTTTTCCGCTTTGAGCAGGCTGATTTTGGAATTGCTTAAATTGACCTCCGCGCTGGTTACGTCGATTTTGGAGCGCGTTCCCGTTTCAAAAAAAGCGGTAGCCCTTTCAAAATGCTGCTGGAACTGGTTGACCGTTTCCCGCGCCACATCGACGCTCATTTTAGCCTGCAGATAAACATAATACGCCTGCTTGACATTGAAAATCACCTGGCCGGAGACATCCCGAAAATCGGCCCGGGCGGATTCGGTGCTCAGGCTTTGTATTTGTATTTGATTAAATGTCTTGCCGAAATCAAAGAGCAACTGATTCAGGTTTAAGGAATTGGAGTAGCGATTATACGGGTCAACATCCACACCGGATAAAGAAGCCGCGCCTATTCTCTGATAACCGGATTCGAAAGTCAGTTGTGGAAGATAACCGGCTCTGGCCTGACCGATTCTGCTTTCATAGACGCGCACCGTTTCCCGCGCCGCGTGAATGTAAGGGTGGTTCTGCAGCGCGATTTCAACGCATTGCTGCAGATTCAGAACTTCTCCCGGCGTTATCGGCCCAGCCGCATAAGTATCAATGGCTGTCAAGAACAAAAAAACAAGAGTCAAACAAATTTTTTTAAACATATTTTCACCCAGCTATTTTTTTTGGTTTTAATTACTGCCGGTGTTTTTATTCCTCTATCATAGTTTCGGGTGTGCCTGTAGGCTCAAAACTTTCCCGCGCGACGAGTTTACCGAAAAATGTTTGCTTGTCCCCTTCCAGTGAGGCCTGGATATAAGTACTGAACTTTTTTTCGGGCATTGTCAATGAGTTAGCGGCGAATTTAAGGATGGATTTTTGCACGTCGGCAAATCGGTAATATTTAAGGCATAACCGATACAGGGGATATTTGTTGCCGTTGCAATAATTGATTGCGGTTGAATTTATTTTACAACGATTGCAAATCTTGCGCATTGGCGTTTTTCGAAAACATTTTCCGGTAAAAAAAATTCCCATAATTTTCCTTATAAATTCAGTTTTGGCCGTTATTTTTTTGTTAATCATAATAATATTGAGCAAATATTTAAAACAAATTTTCGAAACAATATCATGCTGATTTTTTGGTCAATAAATTTTTAAATTATGAACTTTGTTCCTAATAAAAGTTCTTTATATTTTTTAAATCAAGGAATGTGCCAAAAAGGAGTAGAAATATAAGTTATTGTTATAAAAGAATAATTTAAAAATAAATTCATATTTTTATACTTTAAAAATAAGGTGCTGGGTAATAAATACCCAGAAAATCTAACTACATGGATAATTTTTGACCTTATGGCGCCTTCGCTGAAAACGTTTATCGGGATATTATTGTAATTGCAAGTTGGAATTTGGAATAATATTCTTGATATTGTTGACAGTATTATTTATATAATAAACAGGTATAAGGGGTTTTATGTCCGACCAATTAATGAATACAAAAGAAGTAGCCGAGTATCTGGATATTCATGAAAAACAGGTTTACGCCCTGATTAAAAGCGGGCGGATTCCCTGCACAAAAGTTACCGGTAAGTGGATTTTCCCTAAGAAATTTATTGATGAGTGGATTGAACAGAACGCCAAAGAAGGCTTGAAACAGGCGCGCAAAAAAAGTTCTCAAATCAGCGGCGCCGTCTTGGCCGCGGGCAGTAATGACCCTGTTCTGGATATGCTTTTGGTGGCAACCAAAAAATCTCATCCCGATTTTTACATTTTTTCCGCCAATACCGGCAGCACTGAGGGGCTTAAAGCGCTTAATTCCGGCGTGACCGATATCGCTCTTTCCCATTTGTATGATGCCGAAAGCGGTAAATACAATATTCCCTATTTGGGAAAATATCTGCCCGCTATTAATCCGGTGGTGGTGAATCTTTTCAAGCGCGATATAGGTTTTCTTTTTAACAAAGAAATAGCCGGCGCCGTGAAAGGTTTTGAAAATCTTACTGAGGAAAATATCAGATTCATAAACCGTCAAGAAGGTTCGGGAATCAGATTGCTGCTTGATTATTATCTCGCGAAAGAAGGTATCAGCTCGGAAAAAATCAAGGGTTACAAAAACGAAGTTTACACTCATTTTGAAGTTGGCTTGGCGATTATTTCCGGAGAGGCGAATGTGGGGATTGCATCGACAGCCATAAGTAAACTTTTGGGGCTTTCCTTTTTGCCGATAACTTCCGAATACTTTGATATGATTATGGATCAATCGACATATTTTCAGCCCGGTGTGCAGGCATTCATCGAAACTCTTAAATCGGGCGACTTCAGAAGCCGCGTGGAAAAAATCGGCGGCTACAACTTTGAAGATTCCGGGAAAATTCTTTATTCACGTCAATGAAACTGATTTTAGTAATATCAAGTAAAGAAAGGAGAAGTAGATGAAAAAGTGTGTTGTTAGATTGGTATTTTTAATGATTTTGCTTTTTCCAGGTTTGATGCTGGCGGCGGAAAGCCCCAAATTTATTCTTTTGTCCTCGACAATTGGTCCGATTGATTCCGGAATAGTGGCGACACTCGAAGATGCGTTTGAAAAAGAAACGGGAATTCGCGTGCGTCACGTCGGTGCGGGCACAGGCGCGGCATTGAATTTGGCCACCAAGGGGCAAATCGATCTGGTCATGGCGCACGCCAAATCACTGGAGGAAAAATTTATCGCTGATGGATTCGGCACCGAAAGAATCCCGCTGATGTATAACGATTTTGTGATTGTCGGTCCGGCGGATGACCCCGCCGCGATTAAAGGCGAGAAATCCGCGACGGCCGCTCTGAAAAAAATTATGGATAAAAAAGCTAAATTCATCAGTCGTGGCGATAAATCGGGCACACACGTTGCGGAAATGGTTCTATGGGAAAAAGCCTGTATCCAACCAAAAGGTGCATGGTATGTTGTTTATGAGAAGGGATCCGAAGGCAACGTTGCCACATTGAAATACACGAATGCCCAATCGGCCTATACGGTCATTGATCGGGCCACGTATCTGTCGCTGAAAGATTCGATAAAGCTGGCCATTCTGGTGGAAGGCGATGAGGCTTTGCTGAATTTTATTTCCCTCATTCCGGTTAATCCGGTAAAGTTTCCCAAGGTAAACCATCAGGATACGATAAAGTTCGTCCAGTGGCTGACATCCCCGCAGAAGGGGCAACTGATAATTCGCGATTTTGGGAAGGATAAATACGGCGCGCCCCTTTTCTTTCCCAATTCTGTTGAATGGCAAAGGACATTGAAGCCAAACTAAAACAAAAAAAGTAAAGGAGTACAGATATGAAAATTTTCAGAAACAGTAGATTAATTATGCTATTGGTGGCGGCTGTTCTATTGGCGTTTTGCGCGCCTAATGCGGATGCCGCGGGAAAAAAACCTGAACTAAAAAATGTAATTCTGGCCACAACCACCAGCACGCAGGATTCCGGGCTGCTTGATGTCCTGATCCCGATCTTCGAAAAAAAGACCGGTTATTTTGTTAAAACTATTGCCGTCGGTTCCGGCCAGGCTATGGCGATGGGGAAAAAAGGTGAAGCTGACGTCATGCTGGTACATTCACCGGAAGCGGAAATGGAGTTTGTAAAAGAGGGCTTTGGGGTCAACCGCCGCCTGGTGATGCATAATGATTTTATCATCGTCGGCCCCGGTGCCGATCCGGCAAAAATCAAAGGCATGAAATCAGCAGCGGATGCGCTCAAGAAAATCGCCGCCGCTAACGCCTTATTCATTTCGCGGGGCGATAATTCCGGCACGCACGCGAAAGAAAAGATACTGTGGAAACAGGCGAACATTACTCCCGCGGGCAAAAAATGGTATCAGGAAACGGGTTTGGGCATGGGGCAGACGTTAAACGTCGCGTCAGAAAAAAATGGATACACGCTGGCTGATCGCGGCACGTATCTGGCTTTGAAGAAAAATCTTGTCCTGGATATCTTGGCGGAGGGCGATGCGATACTGTTAAACATTTATCATGTAATGGAAGTAAACAATGCGAAATGGCCCAAGGTGAACGCCGCCGGCGCGAAGGCATTTGCTGATTTTATGGTGTCAAAAGATACTCAAGAAATCATCAGAACTTTTGGCGTGGATAAATTCGGTTCGCCGCTGTTTTTCCCCGACGCGGGTAAAAAAGTGGAAGATCTGGGAAAATAGAGGTATTAATTGGAGTTAATTGTACAGGGAATTGTCAAGGCTTTTCATTTATTAATCAGTCTTGATCCCGAAGTAATCGGCATTACGTGGCTGTCTCTGAAAATATCGGGGACGGCCACTTTTATCAGTCTGTTTATCGGTGTTTCCATAGGCGTTGCCGTCGCGCTTAACGATTTTTTCGGCAAACGTCTGGCTATCAGCATCATTAACACCGGCATGGGATTGCCGCCGGTGGTTGTCGGCCTTTTTGTGACTATTATGATCTGGCGCAGCGGGCCTTTTGGATTTTTAGAAATTCTTTACACTCCCACCGCGATGATTATCGCGCAGGCGATTATTGCCACGCCGATTGTTATGGGCATATCGCTGGCCGCTATTCAAAACCTGCCGCCGAATTTGCGATTACAGATTCTGTCTCTGGGCGCGAGCCGCCTGCAGATGGTTTGGGTCTTGATAAAAGAATCCCGTCTGCCGCTTTTGGCGGCGGTGATGGCTGGTTTCGGTGGCGTCATTTCTGAAATCGGCGCCTCCATCATGGTGGGTGGTAATATCAAAGGATATTCGCGTGTCTTGACTACCGCCACGGTTATGGAAACAGGAAAGGGTAATTTCGACCTGGCCATCGCTCTTGGTGTTATATTGTTGATTTTGGCCTTTACGATTAACTTCATCCTCACGCAGATTCAGCAGAGGCAGCAGTCAAGATGAAGCAATCACCTCTTTTATCCGTAGAAAATCTGGTGGTGAAACGCGGCAAGTTTACCGTGTTGAACGTTAATGAACTTAAAGTATTTCCCGGGCGGACACTGGCGCTTATCGGACCGAACGGCGCGGGAAAATCCACGCTTTTGCTGACTTTAGCCGGGCTTTTGCCAATAGAAAGCGGCAGGCTTTATTTTCAGGCGCGGCAAGTTAACAGCTCTTCAGATTTAGCGATGCTGAGACGCAATGTCGCAGTGGTTTTTCAGGAGCCGCTCTTATTGAATATGACTGTGGAAAAAAATGTTGCCGTGGGGCTTAAGTTCCGCAATCTGAGCAGCGCGGAGATAAAAAAGAGTGTTGACGAGGCGCTGGCATATTTCGGTATTGAACATCTGGCCAAACGCGCTGCCAAGACTCTTTCCGGCGGTGAGTCCAAGCGCGTGTCCCTGGCACGCGCCTTTGCCATCAAGCCGAAAATAATTTTTTTGGATGAGGCGTTTAATTCACTGGACCCGCCCACGCGCGAGGCGATTATCGATGATTTGCAGAATATTCTGGAAAAAACAAAAATTACCGCCGTGCTGGCNNCATTCAACTCGCTTGACCCTCCGACACGGGAGACGCTGATCGACGACCTCCGGCATATTCTGGAGGAAACAAAAATTACCGCCGTGCTGGCGCTGCACGATCGCGAGGAAACGCTTAGGTTAGCGCAGGATGTAGTTGTGATGAGCGGGGGAAAAATAATCCAGCAGGGTGCCACTGCGCAGGTATTTCAGCAGCCGGTTAATGAATATATCGCCAGTTTTGTCGGAACGGAAGTTATTCTCGAAGGTGTGGTCAAAACAAGCAAAGAAGGATTAATGGAGATAGCGGTAAACGGTCAAGTTATAGAAGCAGTCGGCGAGTTTAAGGAGGGACAAAAAGTCTGCTGTTGCCTGCGGCCGGAAAATATTACTGTTTCCAAAACCATACCCGGGAAAATCAGCGCCCGCAATGTTTTTGAGGCCAGGGTTATCAAGGCCGTTCGTCAGGCTTATTTCTACAAGCTCACGCTGGATTGCGGTTTTACGCTTTCCGCCTACATCACGCTGCCTTCTTTTGATGAACTGAACATCCGCGAAGGAAGCATGCTGGTTGTGTCTTTTAAGGCCACCGCCGTGCATGTAATAAAACGATAATTATTGCAGCTAAAGCTTATTAATAATGTCTTTTTCGTCTGGTACCTGATCGTCAAGGAACGGTTTTTCCAGTAAATGTTTCGGCAGAAAAAAATTATTGGCGATAAGCGTCGGTATTACCGCGCTGGCAATTACCGCGCCGACGATGAGAGAATATTGTTCTTGCGAAATGATATTATTAGTCAAGCCATACAATGCCGAGATAGTTCCAAACGTAAGCCCGGTGGACATGAGCAAGGTGTAATACCATTTTTCTCTTTTATCATCCCTGAAATTGCGTATTGCCGGATATAAACCAAATATTTTTGAAATTACCTTTCCGAAAAAAAGCAAAACAAAAAACACAGGAGCGGCAATCAGCGCGGGTATGGAAACAAGCGCGCCGGCGCGTAGAAAATACAATGGTGTTAAAAAGCCGATGGTCAGAGTTCGTAACCTTCGGACGAAATGGCCATCTTTTTCCATCGTTCTCGCGAGCACCATGCCGATGATATACGCGGGAAGAACCGGCTCACTGCCCGACCATAAAGCTAAAACCCCCATGGTCAGCAATATAAAAATCACCCATTTTGCCCGGATGGCGGCTGTTTTATAAGCGAAGCGTTTGATTATGTAATCCGTCATTGGTCGCAGAAAAATACTTAAAACGATCGTTGCCCCGATAAATATAAAAGTCTTGTATGTGAACGGAGCAAATATCAACCCGAGCGCGATGACGGTTCCCAAGTCGTTGATAAAACATGCCCCTAAAACTCCTTTGCCGAATTCGGTTGTGTTAAATCCATACTCCAGCATGACCGCGTAAACTACAGCCATTGAAGTTGTGGAAAGGGCGATGCCGCACAGCAGGCTTACCTGCAGATTCCATCCAATAATGTAATAGGCGACAAGAGAACATCCGATAAAGGGAGCGAAAAATCCGACCAGCCCGATAACGGAAACTTCTTTAATTTTTGATTTCATCGCGTCAGGGTTTAATTCCGCGCCGGCGAGGAAGGTCAGCATAATTGCCCCGACGCCTGTTAATAATTTCATCCAGTCAGCGTTTAAAGAGAGATTATCTAGCAGGTTAAAATAATAAGCCGCGTATCCTATTGCTGCGCCGACAATTATTTCCATCAAGGCGATAGAAATTTTCAGGCGGTTGGCAAGGATAGTTGATAAAACAGCGGCAAAAAACCAAAAAGCGGCGAGTAAATAGATACTTTCCATAAAATGACTCCTTTTGTTGAATTAAGCAGGAGTCATTAGCAGTATCTGCGATTAGGGGTGAACTCCATCACCCGCGCGAAAGAAATTCGATCTTTACGGCACGCGACATTAATCAAATAATAATTTCCTTGTCAAGATATTATTCTGATTTTTTTTATTGCAGGAATATCAGATGTAGCGCGGATAAAATTAATAAAATCTCAACCAGCAAAACGAATTTATCTTTGGATAGTTTTTGAGCAATCTTGTTGCCTGTCCAGGATCCAAGAATCATTGCTATTCCAAGAATTATTCCGTATCCTAACTCTTGCGCGCCGATTAAAGCGTATTTTTGGTAAACAATCGTTTTTGTAATGTGCATCGCGAGCGCGGTAACAGCTTCGCTTGCAATATAAGAAATGGCTGATAAATCTAGACCCAGAAAGAAAGCAGCGCCAAGCGGACCGGCAGAACCTGCTATTCCTGATAAAAAGCCGGTCAAGGCACCGCCTAATAACAGGCCTTTATTGCCGAAATTGAAATGGGTGACATTCTGCCTTCTCATAATAACGATAAAAATCAGGAAGATACCGATACCGATGAGAATATGTTTTGCGGGTAAATCCACAAAAAGTAAGCTGCCGATAATGCTGAAGGGAATGGCCGTTATGATAAAGTAAATAACTGGTTGCCACTTTATTTCTGTTCGTCCAAACCAGATACGGGAAGCATTGCCGAATAATTGAGCAATAGTAAGGACAGGCACGGCTGCTTTAACGCCAAGCATGTTTGTTAGGATAGGCAATAATAACAAAGCGCCCCCGAAACCTGCCACGCCGGATATGGCAGCCGCAAACCAACTCAAAATAAACAGGAAAAAAAGTGTAGTAAACAAACTCAATACTCCATCTTTCTTAAGCTTGTTTCCGCGTAGTTGAAATTATATTATGGTACTAGAACTTTAAAAGTTGCGCTGCTTCTTCCATCTGCGCGGGTGTTTTAAGTTCTGCCAGCATCTGGGGAGATTCCTGAAAGTTTTCCAACGCGTTGAAAAATTTATCCAAGACATCTCCGCTGTAAGTTGGTATCAGAAAAAGATGCGTGTGCGGGATTCTACGGCCGCGGGCGTAAAGAAAAACAAAGTCAGGCTTAAAGACCTTCATCATTTTTTCCGAAACATTTTTTGCCATCTTAAATAGACTGGCGTTTTCTTCCTCATTTAATTCATGCCACCAGGGAACATGACGCTTGGATATTACCAGGCAATGCCCCTTGGTGTAAGGGTGAATATCCAGAATGCACACGGATAATTCGTCTTCATAAATTTTATAAGCCGATGCTTTACCTGCTACAATGTCGCAAAAGACACAATTTTCTGGATTTGTCATAAAAATTCCTCAAATACTAAACGAGCAGGTTTTAAAAAAACCTGCTCGTCAATAAAATTCATAGCTAAAGAGAACTCATTTTGCCAGCGGATTAGAAAAGACAGAAGCGCTGCCCAACTCGTATTCAATTTCCATTAATCTGTTGTATTTAGCGATGCGCTCGCTGCGGCATGCAGAACCGGTTTTGAGCTGACCGCCTCCCATGGCAACTGCGAAGTCGGCGATAAAAGCGTCTTCCGTTTCGCCCGAGCGGTGAGAAATAACAAATCCCCAGCCCGCCTGGCGGCACATTTGGATTGCTTCAATCGTTTCCGTGACCGAACCGATCTGATTAAGCTTGATTAATACGGCATTGGCCGCTTTTTCCTTGATGCCGCGAGCGATGTATTTTGTGTTGGTTACGAAAAGGTCATCCCCGACCACCTGGATCTTATCACCCTGCTCAGCGGTCTGTTTTTTGAATCCCGCCCAGTCGTTTTCTGCCAGGCCGTCTTCGATCGAAACAATGGGATATTTTTTAATCCAGCTTTTATAAAAGGCGACCATTTCATCGGTTGATTTTTTGCCTTGTTTGGACTTGGCCAGGTTATATTTGCCTGATTCGTAAAATGAACTTGCCGCGGGATCAAGCGCGATAGCGATATCTTTGCCCGGTTTGTAGCCGGCTTTTTCGATGGCCTGAATAATGACTTCGCAGGCTTCATCGTTGCTTTTCAGATTGGGAGCAAACCCGCCTTCGTCACCCACGTTGGTGGCGTAACCTTTTTTGCTTAAAATGGCTTTCAGGGCGTGAAAGGTTTCCGCGCCGTAACGCAGAGCTTCGGCAAAAGTGGGGGCGCCGAGAGGCATAATCATGAATTCCTGCAAATCCACGCTGTTGTCCGCGTGCTTGCCGCCGTTAAGAATATTCATCATCGGCACAGGGATGCGTGTAGCGCTCGGGCCACCGAGATAAGCGTAAAGCGGAAGATTAACTGATATGGAAGCTACTCTAGCCACCGCCATGGATACGGCAACAATGGCATTGGCGCCGAGTTTCGCTTTAGTCGGCGTGCCGTCCAGATCAATCATAATTTTGTCAATCTGTGCCTGACATATGGGATCAATACCGATCAGCGCCGGCGCAATTTTTTTGTTGACGTTGGCCACGGCTTTAAGCGTACCTTTGCCTCCATAGCGTTTTTTGTCACCGTCGCGCAGTTCCACGGCCTCATTTTCGCCGGTGGAAGCCCCCGAGGGACACGAGGCCGAAGCCGTGATTCCGTTATCCAATGTGATGGTTGCTTTAACTGTCGGATTGCCGCGCGAATCCAGAATTTCCATGGCGCGAATTTCTCTGATTTTTCTTTTCATAGTGGTGTCCTTTCAGAATAAATTTTATGTTATGCCGCCAAATTATCCGATAAATTTCGCAGCTTAACGATCAATAGTTTTATCTCTTCCGTTTTTCCTTTGGTTTGCAAGAGCAATCCTTCAATTGTGGCAATTTCCTTTTGCACGTAGTTTATGGCCTGATTGCGCATAGAATCTATAGCATAATTTATTCTTTTTTCCCACTGGTAGGCTAGCCTTGATATATTAATTTCTACCTCTCGCGGCAGACCTCTGATAAAGTGACGCTCAAAAAGTTTACGGAAAATAAACATGGGAATCAAAAACCAAATTAAATCAAGGTGAATATCGAAGGATTTGGTGAAAGCGATATCAGGCTCATCAGGCTGCGGCGGCTTGATTTCCCATTCCACATCCGCCAATTTTATACCCAGAACCTTCTCGATATTGGAGTTTAACGATTGACGAAAAACTTCAATAGATCGCGAAAAACTGGCATGCGCCTTCTTCAATGTGCCGTAAAAATTGTGATGTTCCGTTTTTGAAAGCAGGCGCATTTCTTCGGATAGGATTTGCGATACCCAGTCTTCATAGCGTCGGCTAAGTTTCCAGAGGTTGCCCTTCCATAAAGGAATTTCCTTGGCTAATTTAGTTCTAATTTTATTTGTTAACGGCGCCTGAAAATTTTCCAAATATGTCTGAATAAGCGTCCTGGTCTGGCGCTGGTTTTCGCGCGCGATTATTATCAGTTCTTCACGGATGATATTTTCATTTACTTTTTCGTTAATAATTTGCGCGCGAAGTGTTTCTTTCTGCTGGTCCACCTGCAAAGAGCTGTTCAGGGCGATGTTTAGATAACCAAGTGTGCTTTTCACGAGAAACCTTGTTTTGTGACGCAGAATCCGCTGGAATTCAAAATCACGGTTTGCGCTTATTTTTAAGATTTCACTTTCGATAATTTCTTTGTAACGATTTGTTTCATTTTTCGTAGAATAAAGATAAACGGGTAATTCCCGATTCAATTCTTTTTGCAGGATTTGCCGGAAAAAATTTATTACTTCATTTTGTTGCCCCGCGGAAAGAAGATCGGCTTTGGTTAAAAGTATTATTATTTTTGGTGTATGAATAGTTAATTCGGAAATAAATACCAGGTCATTTTCAGAAAGCGGCCTGTCCGCGCTGATGGCCAGCAAAGCGGTGCCCACCTCCGGCAGCCAGTTTTCCGCTGTGGACTGATGATACTTATAAACACTGCCGAGGCCCGGTGTGTCCACCAGGCGCAATCCGGCATATTTTCGGAGAGAGGGGAGTTCAATATCAACAATCGCCACATTTTTGCTGTTGTCCGGATTTTTGGCCTCCGACGTAAATTCGGCAATATCGGCAAGTGGCACGGATGTAACAGTACCATCAAAATGCCGGACGGTTATATTTTCTTTTTCTCCGTATTGCAGGCGGGTTATCGCCGTGGTCACGGGGATTACACCCACGGGCAAAACTTTCTGTCCTAAAAGACTGTTGAGAAAAGAGCTTTTTCCTGTCTTGAATTGTCCCAAAACAGCAATATCAATAGGCGGGTTTTGCGCCAGCAGTGTTTGTGCCGCTTCCAGTTGGCGTTCCTGGGAGACTAACCCAAGCTTGTCCGTTATGCTGTAGATAGTATCAATGATATTTCTGATTTGTGAAAGGGTTGTTTTTTTTTGGTTTTCCATGAATAACTCCTTCGGGTAAATATCCTCCAGGAGTTATCAGCTATATAAGCGGTTATAAGGCGAACTCCATCACCTGATGTTTCGTGTTTATAAAAAAGGATGGTTTTAGTCAATCTCATTATTGTTTCATGTATGCGATTACCAGAAAATAATTTGAAAAATTATAATTATATTGGTTAAATGGCGCACATAAAAAATATTATGTATGTATTAGCGGAATTTTTTTGATTAGTTGATAAGGAGAAGAATTTATGAACAATTACCGTGAATATCTGGAAAGACTTAAAAAGGGCGAAAAAGGGCTCAATCCCTTTTTGGATTTTTTAGATATAAAGCTTACCGATTTAAAAGACGGTTTTGCGGAGTTTCGCATGAAGGTGCGCCCGCAATATTTGCAGGGGGCAAAAACCATGCAGGGCGGACTGGTAGTAGCCTTAGGCGATGAAGCCATCGCGCACGCGATGATGACGCAATTGAAGCCGGGTGAGGGTTTGACCACGATAGAGCTCAAAAGCAGTTTTCTGGCGGCGGTAAGCAAAGGGGAACTTATCGCCCGGGCTAATGTTTTCAAAAAAGGCAAGAGCCTGATGATCGGCGATTGCCTGGTGACGGAAGACAAAGGAAAAAACATCTGCCGCGTTTCCGCAACTTTTTTGCTTTTAAAAAAATGATTATTGATACAGATAACTAAAAAGTGTTTCTTAAAACTGCAACTTTTCCCCTGTTTTCAAATTCGGTTACATTTTGACAAAAAAATTGTTGATTGTGCCGAAGCACAAAAAATAGAATTAGTGGATTATATTTTAGTTCGGAATGGATATTAGGACCGACACGGGAATATGAACAGGTCGGGGATGTGTCCGCTGTCGTTTTCCCCACCGGTTATGTTCTCGATGACGATGGAGACACGCTTTATATTTATTACGGAGCCGCCGATAGCAGCATCTGTTTAGCGACGACAAGCGTTAGGGAATTGCTTGGTTGGTTAAAAAAGCACAGCTATTTGGGTGTTATTTGAAAAAAGACTTTGTGATATTTTGCATGATCGTCAGATCTAAATACATACGGTATGGGAAAAAGGTAGGAGGAACCAGGTTACGATGTTCCTCACAGAAACGCGTTTAAATGGAAAATCAACGCAGGAAACCCTGAATAATTATGTTCACCGCTTCGTCGTAGGTCATGCCCATGCTCATTAATTTCATCAATTGATCTCCGGCTATCTTTCCTATGGATGCTTCATGGCTTAATTCCGCGTCGGGATGTTCGGCGCGCAGAGCCGGAATTGTTTTGTTGGTGCCGTTATCCATGATAATGGCGTCGCATTCTATATGCCCGAAACTTTTGGCTTTGGCGACGATCGTCGCATAAAAGTCCTGTTGAGATTTTCCCTTTATGACCGAACGTGATACCATGTTGGAGCGGCTGTTTTCTCCCCCCAGAATTATTTTATTTCGCGAAACCGCTTTCTGGTTGCCGTCGGTCATTACTCTTTCGGTCACGAGCAGGCTGCTGCCCGCTGCCAAAACCGCTTCGTTTACTCGGTTTGCTTCGTCCACTCCGCCGATTTGCGTGAGCTCCATTTCCACCTTGGAATTTTCCTCCAGGAAGACTTTTGTTGTGGGATTCAGCGTCCTTTTTCCCGATCCCTGTCCGCCGGCATAGTGCTTTTCGATGTATTTTATTTTTGCCCCTTTTTTCACGATAAATTCGTGAATCCCTTCATGGCCTTCCGGTTCCGGTCCTCCGCAGTGGATGCCGCAGCCCGCGATAATCGTGACGTCGGAATTTTCACCGATGATAAATTTATTATAAACAACATCGTGCAGCCCAGCTTTGCCCAGAATGACGGGTATGTGAACGGCTTCGTTTACTGTTCCCGGCGCGATGGTAACGGTAATCCCGTCTTGTTTTTCACTGGCTTCTATATCAATGTTCGCCGTTGTGGAACGCGACAGGAGCTTGCCGTCTTTTCTGATATTGTAGGCGCCCTGGGGGAGATCTTCGAGATCGGCTACGGTCTTGAGTAAATTTTTATCGGTAGCATCGAGCATCTTTTTCTCCTTTTTTACACGGGCGGAAATTGCATATTCTGAAATCAGCCAGTATCGGCAAAGCTTTTTCCAAATTGCCTTTGTACACTATATTTCCGCCGTTTAAAATTAAAATTGTGTCCGCTACCTCGAAAAAGGATTTATTATGACTGACGACTATTGTTGTGGTGTCTTTATCCTTCTGCTCCTTTTTCAATAAAGTTACCATTGGCATAATCGTCCAAAGATCAATGCCGGTGTCCGGTTCGTCGTAAATGGCGAGTTTCGGATTTCTTGCTATTGTGGTCGCCAACTCAATTTTTTTTATTTCGCCGCCGGAGAGCGTAGCATCTACAGGCTTGTCCAGAAAAGAAAGCGGGCAAATGCCCATCCGTCGCACGATACTCAACAGCTTTTCTTCATCATCAGTTTGACTGGAAATGGCCAGAAGGTCACGAAACGTGATTCCTTTGAAACGCGCGGGATGCTGAAAGCTGTAAGAGATACCAAGTTTTGCGCGTTCGGTAATGGAAAGTTCGGTTATATCCTTATCTTCAAAAAAGATATTGCCGCCTGTTTGTCTGTTTATGCCCATGATTAATTTGGCCAAAGTGGTTTTGCCGCTGCCGTTGGGGCCGGTTATGGCGTAGAATTTACCTTTTTCAAATTTAAAATTGATCCCCTTGATTATGTCAATTTTTTGATCGTTGTTCTTTTCATCCTTTATGTTGACGGAAAAAACAAGGTCCTTTAATTCAAGCATATTTTTACCTTTTCTTTTTAAGGTTTGTAAAATCTTCGCATTTTTACAATATTTTCTATCAAGAAGCTAGAACTTTAAAATCAGCGGATTTGCGCCTGTTGGTTTTTTATCCAATAAAGGTTTATAAAAATACTTTTGTCTTTGAAAAAATTAATCTTGACGCCGATAGGTGAAAAATGCTTTTATAATTCCAATTCTTTCCAAACCTTCAGATTCGGTTACGTTTTGACAAGAAATGTTGTTAAAGGTCGCCGGGCATGACTCAATCCAAGAGAACTCAAATTCATAAAAGGGACATTAATCTTGCAGAAGACGGTTATCTTAGCCCGCTGATTTGTTAACTTTAAAGAAAGGAGACAATAAAAATGAATCTAACCAGTTTGATAGTTTTTTTGCTGATTGGTCTTGCGGCAGGCTGGTTCGCCGGTAAAATTATGAAGGGCGGCGGGTTCGGCCTGGTGGGCGACTTGGTTGTCGGAGTAATCGGTGCCTTGTTGGGGGGATGGTTATTCGGCTTGCTGAACATTTCCCTTGGAGGTATTTTCGGTTCATTCGTGATGGCGCTGATCGGTGCGATAATTTTACTATTTATACTGCGCTTGGTCAAGAAAGCGTGAACCTGAAGTTTTCTGATTGTTTGCTCGAATAGATGCGGAAAACAGCGGCGGAAATTCATACAGCCGTTTGATATTTTATTATTGTACTACAGACGGCTATTTGAGTAATAAGTTCAGGTTTCCCGCCAGAAGAAGAGTCAAACAAAATCAATTTGTATTTGGAGACGATAAATGAAGTTTGGACGCCGTACGCCGTTTAATCTGGGTGCTGTCGTGCTTGTGGTTTTAGGAATAGCCGGTTGCACAACTGATGGTTGCAAAGAAGTGATTAATACCAAAGACGCGCCCGCGGCCATTGGGCCTTATTCCCAGGCAATTAAGTTTCGCAATATATTATTTCTTGCCGGGCAGATTCCGATTAATGCCGAGACAAATCAGACAATCAGTGGCTCCATCGAGGAGCAAACGACACGGGTTTTGGAGAATATTAAGGCGGTACTGGCCGCAAACGGCATGACCATGGGTGATGTTGTTTCCACAACGGTTTTTCTCAAGGACATGAATAACTTCAACGAAATGAATGCCATCTACGGCAGGTATTTTAAGGAAAAGCCGCCAGCGCGGGCCACCGTGGAGGTGTCCCGCTTGCCGCATGATGTGCTCGTGGAGATTTCCGCTATTGCCGCGAGGTAGTAGTTGATGTTTTTCGGTCAGGCGGCTAATATTCGAACAATTACTGGTGAAATGATAGAAATTGAATTTACGGACATTGAAGGAATCGAAGTGGGGCATGCTCATAATTTGGATGCTGCCACCGGCTGCACGGTTGTTATTTGCAAAGAAGGTGCGGTAGCCGGCGTGGATGTGCGCGGCGGCGCGCCGGGAACCCGTGAAACAGACCTTCTCAATCCCGTCAATATGGTGCAAAAAATCCACGCGATTGTGCTGTCCGGTGGCAGCGCTTTCGGTCTTGACGCCGCGTCAGGCGTTATGAAATTCCTGGAAGAAAAGAAAATTGGTTTTGATGTCGGCGTCACGCGCGTGCCGATTGTCTGTGGAGCGGTTTTGTTCGATTTGGCTATAGGGGATTTCAAAGTGAGGCCGGATGAGAAAATGGGCTATCAGGCCTGTCAAAACGCCACAAACAGGCCATGTTCACCCCATGGTAACGTGGGGGCGGGAACAGGCGCGACAGTCGGGAAAATCATGGATATGAACCGCGCCATGAAAAGCGGATTGGGGACTTATGCCGTGCGTATTGGCGATTTAAAAATCGGCGCGCTTGTGGTGGTCAATTGTCTTGGAGATGTGAACGATCCCCAGACCGGCGAAAAGCTTGCCGGGCCGCTGAGCGAAGACGGACAAAAAATTATTGATACGGAAACAATCATGGCAGATGCTTATGCCGAGAAGAAAAATCTTTTCGGCGGCAATACAACCATCGGCATAGTTGCCACCAATGCCGCGCTGGATAAAGCACAGGCGACAAAACTGGCTTCAATGGCGCAAAACGGCTATGCCCGCACGATGAGTCCGGCACACACCATGTTCGACGGAGATGCAATTTTTGCTCTTTCCACCGGAGTTGTCACCGCAGATTTAAGTGTCGTTGGCCTTTTGGCTGCGCGCGTTATGGAACGCGCCGTTGTTAGCGCAGTCAAAGACACTCAGGGCCTTTGTGGCTTGAAATGCTACAGCGACTTACAAAAAAAAATATAGCGATGCTCTTATGTGGGGGCATCACATGCGTCTTTCAGTTTAAAAGAGGTGACTGCTAATCAAACCGTGATCCTGTTGGTTTTTCCATCTACTAATAAATGACCACTTCTAAATTATGCCGTTTTTATCTCCTTATTGACTATCAGTCGCAAATTTGTTAGTTAAACCTTCATGTAATCGGATTTTTTACAAGATTTTCTTTAATGGTGTTTCAAGTGATTGATCTTCATACCCATTCGATTTTTAGTGACGGTGAATTGGTACCCGCGGAACTGGCCCAACGTGCCTGGGCGGCGGGCTATAAAACAATAGCCATTACCGATCATGCCGATCACTCCAATATAGATTTTGTTATTCCAAGAATTGTCAAAGTTTGTAATCTGATAACGGAAAAAGGCGATATAGAGATTATCCCCGGAATTGAACTTACGCATGTTTACCCCGGCGATATAGCCTCTCTTGCCGATGAAGCCCGGAAAATCGGAGCAAAAATTATTGTGGTACACGGAGAGACAATTTCGGAGCCGGTACCCGCGGGCACCAATCTTGCGGCGATAAAAGCGGAGGTGGATATTCTAGCCCACCCGGGATTAATTGGTGAAGAGGAAGTGAAACTGGCTGCGCAAAAAGGAGTTTATCTGGAAATTACCACCCGCCGCGGTCACGCTTACACCAATGGCCATGTTGCCAGTATGTCCAGAAAGTTTAAGGCCCAGCTTGTGCTCAACAATGACGCTCACGCGGCATCTGATTTTGTCGGCAAAACAATGGCTTTGAAAATTGCGCGCGGGGCGGGACTGACTGATGATGAAATATCCGCGATGCTGAACAATTCGGGCAAAATTATTCAGAGGGCCTGTGTGTGACCGAAACAAAGAAATCCCGTTCGCTTAAAATTTGTCTTCTTACTTACCGGGGGAATCCCACCTGTGGCGGACAAGGGGTTTATATCAAGCATTTGAGCAGAGCTCTTGCGGAGCTTGGGCATAAAGTTGATGTTCTTTCCGGCCCGCCCTATCCGCAGCTGGATGAGAAAGTTCGTCTGCATAAAATTCCCAGCCTTGATCTTTACAACCCCGAGCATTTCTTCCGCGTGGAAAAGGTGACTGATCTTTTCAATCCATTGAACATGTATGAATTTTTAAACATGTGCACCGGTAGTTTTCCGGAACCCTACACTTTCGGTCAACGCGCATATAAATATCTGCGTGAGAATAAAATGGATTATGACATCGTTCATGACAATCAATGTCTGTCCTATGGTATCGGAAAAATCGGAAGAGAACTTTATCCTACTATCGCAACAATTCATCACCCGATTACGGTTGACCGCCGCGAAGAATTGAATGCGGCAAAAACAATTTACCAAAAGTATAAGATTTATCGTTGGTACACGTTTATCAAAATGCAGATGAAGGTGGCCAGGGGCCTATCGCATATTGTGACGGTCTCGGAGTTTACAAAAAAGGATATCGCTCGGGAATTTTCCATTGGCGAGCAAAAATTCCGTGTTGTTTATAATGGTATCAATAAAGAATTTTTTTATCCCGTACAAAACGGGACGCGTCCGGAGAACACGATCATCGTCACCAACAGCGCGGATATACCCCTTAAAGGGCTGAGGTATTTACTGGAAGCCGTGGCCGAAGTCAGAAAAAGACAATCCGTAAAACTTACGGTTATCGGCGAACCGAAAAAGAACGGGGTGATTGAAAAATTGGTCGCCAAATTAAGGATTGGCGACATTGTTCATTTTACCGGGCGTATAGCTAATGAAGACTTTGCCGAATACTACAGCAAAGCGGCGATTGCCGTTGTTCCTTCACTGTATGAAGGCTTTGGAATACCGGCAGTGGAGGCCATGGCTTGCGGCGTGCCGCTGATATCAACTTCAGGCGGGGCCTTGCAGGAAGTAGTCGGAGACGGGGGGATAATTGTTCCGCCTGCCGACGCATCGGCGCTGACCGGGGCGATAACTTATTTGCTGAACAATCCGAACGAAAGAAAAAGATACGCCAAGGCTGGTTTGGAACGCGTCAACAATGTTTTCAGCTGGTCGAGGGCCGCTGAAGAAGTTACAAATATTTACTGGGAGGCGATTGATGCTTACCGTCGACTTCCCTGAGTTGGGATTACAACCGGGAAACGCGGTTCTGGATGCCGGTTGTGGTACGGGCCGGCATTTGCGTGGCTTGGCGGGAATTCCGGGTGTGAGGTACTTTGGTATCGATATGAAGAAGGAAGACCTTGATAAGGCTTATGCCTCGCTCGCGGAAATCCCAGGTTCCTCAGCAGATAATTGCCATATTGCCAGAGCGGATATAAGAAATCTTCCGTTTAACAACGATTTTTTCGATTGCGTTATTTGCTCGGAGGTGTTGGAGCACATTTGGGAGCATGAACAGGCGCTTGAGGAACTGATCCGCGTTTTAAAACCTAAAGGCTCTTTGGTCATCAGTGTGCCGCGTTATTTCCCGGAAAAAATCTGTTGGTTACTTTCGCGCGCTTATCGCAATGAAGAAGGAGGACATGTGCGGATTTACAAAAAGGATAAAGTCCTGAACATGCTGAAAAAATACGGGTTTAAATGCTGGAAGATTAATTATAAGCACGCTTTACACGTGCCTTACTGGTGGATTAAATGCCTGGTTGGCCACAAAAATGAAAGTAACTTGCTGGTTAAGTATTACAAAAAGTTTCTGGAATGGGACATTATGCATAAACCTTTTTGGGTGCGCTCCCTGGAAGAGTTTTTGAATCCATTCATGGGTAAAAGCATCGTTTTCTATTTTAAAAAGGACTAAGATTAATGAAAATCAATTTGCCCCAGCTGTCTGAAAAAAAAAGTAGGGTATCCGTGGAAAAAATGGGCGCTTTTATCGCGTCTATTCAAAAAGAAAATGGCGAAATTCCTTGGTCGATTGGCGGCAAAACGGATCCCTGGGATCATATAGAAAGCGCCATGGGTTTGTGTGTCGGAGGTTTTTATCAGGAAGCCCAAAGTGCTTATCGCTGGTTGATCGGCACTCAACTGTCTGACGGCAGCTGGTGGTCGGAAACACTCGATGGAAAAATTATCAACTCCACCAGAGAGGCAAATTTTTCATCATACGTGGCGGTGGGCTTGTTTCATTATTACCTTATTACCAAGGATTTGAATTTTTTGGAGGAAATGTGGCCGGTGATTTCCGGGGGGATTCGGTATGCAATAAAACTGCAGTCTCCGCAGGGGGAAATATACTGGGCAAAAAACAAAGACGGCAAAGTTGATAAAATGGCTTTGCTCACCGGCTCCAGTTCGGTTTATATGAGCATCAAGTGTGCCCTGGCTATTGCCAAACTTTTGGGTAAAAAAAGGCCCAGCTGGTATAAAGCCAAGGCTTCTCTGGGTGACGCAATCAGATTCAGGCCTGATCTCTTCAATATGATTAAATCACGCTACTCCATGGACTGGTATTATCCTGTTTTGTGTGGCGCAATTAGTGGCGAAGAAGCAAAAAGGAGAATTGATAAATCCTGGGAAAAATTTATTATTCCTGACTGGGGTGTGCGCTGCGTGAGTGATCGTCCCTGGATAACTATGGCGGAAACGGCGGAACTTGTTATGACTCTGGCAGCCATCGAAGATTATACGCGCGCGCGAGCCGTATTTAGCTGGCTTTCCGACAAAAGATTTTCCGATGATTCCTACTGGATGGGGGTAACATATCCTGATGGCATTATTTGGCCGGAAGAAAAAACGGGCTGGACGGCAGCGGCGGTTATACTTGCCTGGGATGCTTTGAACGAAATAACTCCCGCGGGGAGAATTTTCAATCATAAATTTTGGGATACATGGAAGTTGTGATTGATTTTGTCTTTGGCTGGGTAAAAAGCAAAAGATCATTTGATAATTTATAGCTAATCCATTTTTCAGTATCAATTTTAAAAGGCAAATTGAATGAACAAAGACCACCGGCCGTATTACCTAAAACGCTTGAGCCATAAATTTGAACAGTGGTATGCGTATCATTTTCTGGCGCCGCAATGTGAAAGTTTTGGGCATGGTATGGCGTTTATGAAACCTTGGCACGTGGAAATTTACGGCAGGTCTGTTTCCATAGGCGACTTTACCACATTAATCGCCACATCCGATAAAAAAGTCAGGCTGAGCGTGTGGACAAAAGATGAGAAATACGGAAAAATTGAAATCGGTAAATGCTGTTTGATATGTCCGGGCACCAGAATAACATCGGCGACAGCGGTTACACTGGGTGATGACTGCATGCTGGCACAGGATGTTTATATCACTGATTCCGACTGGCACGATTTGTATGACCGCACATCATCCGTGGGCAGCACCTACGAAGTTAAAATCGGCAACAATGTCTGGATCGGCGACAGCGCCATAGTTTGCAAGGGAGTGACCATCGGTGATAACGCAGTCATCGGAGCGGGAACCGTTGTGGTGAAAAATATTCCTGCTAATGCCATTGCCGTGGGCAACCCTGCGGCAGTGGTGAAGTACCTGGATGCGGATAAGCCGTTGAAATCAAGGTCGCAATGGATGGCCGAACCTGACAAGCTTAATCAATTTTATGATAATGTGGAACGCATGATGCGGGAAGGAAACACATTTTTTGGTTGGCTGAGGACAGTGTTTTTCCCCCGTAAAGGAGATTGATTCTTTGCGTATCGCTGTTGTGGCCACACCTTATCCCCTGGAAGAAAACCCTTCACCACCGCTAGGATTAACATATGTAGCGGCAGCATTTGTCGCGGTCGGTGCGGAAGTGCGCATTCTTGACTATATTGTCAGTGGCTATTCGAAGGAAAAAATCAGCAAACAGCTGGATAATTTTCAGCCCGATGCAGTAGGTGCGACTTCCGTCACCATGAATTTTTACGAAGCACAGAAAATTCTGCGGGATGTAAAAAACTGCAATTCTGATATTATCACAATGATAGGCGGGCCCCATGTTTCTTTTGCGGCGGCGCAAACCCTGCGTCAGTGTCCGGAAATAGATTTGATTGTTATCGGCGAGGCGGAAGACACTATCGCCGAACTTACACCCGTATTAAAGCAGAAAAAAAAATGGCGAGGGATCCCTGGCCTTGCGTACAGGGAAAACGGCGATGTTATCATTACGGACAAAAGGCCTTTTATTGACAATGTGGACAGAATCAGCCTGCCGTCGAGGAGTTTGCTGCCCATCTTTCGTTACCGCGCGTTGGGTTTTCCGGTCAGCATGATTACAAGCCGCGGTTGTCCCAATGCCTGCATTTTTTGTCTGGGGCGCAAAATGGTCGGCGCGAAAATCCGCCGCCGGACGGCAAATTGCGTGCTCGACGAGATTGAAGAGATACTTGGTTTGGGTTTTGAACGCATCAACATCGCTGATGATTTATTCACTTCCGATAAAGAAAGAGTTCTGGAAATCTGCGAGGGGATAAATAAGCGAGGCCTTAAACTCGGTTGGAGCGCTTTTGCCCGCGTCGATACAGTTAACCCGGAAATACTTGCGGCGATGGCGGCCGCCGGGTGCGACTCGATAAGCTTCGGCGTGGAAACAGGCGATCCGCAGATGCTCCAGCGTATCAGGAAGGGAATCAGACTGGAGCATGCCGCCCCCGCTATGCAAATGTGTAAAGATGTGGGAATACTTCCGCACGTTTCTTTTATGGTCGGCTTACCGGGAGAAACCAAAGAAACAATGCGAGCCACCGACCGGTTGGCGCGCAGTTTAGATGTAGTTTACGGATATCATTATCTGTCGCCGTTTCCGGGAACTACCGTGCGGGAGCAAATTGAAAAATACGATTTAGAAATACTCACCGATGATTGGAATAAATATGACGCCAATGACGCCATTGTCAGGACATCAGCTTTGTCGCCGGAAGATATGAGAGCTTTTGTCGCTATTTACGAGGAAGAGATGAATGCGGACTGGCAAAAAATATTAGCTGGCTATGAAAACAAGACCAACTCGCCGATGGAAAATTTGCGGGTGATGGGGCATTGGCGCATGCATTTAACCTATAAGATTTTGAAAAATGATTTGATTGAAAAATTAGGTTTGATTGACCACACGCTCTGCAACGGCTCTCGGGAAAGCGCTCTGATGGAGTTGTGTAATAGAATAATTGTTGCAACAGGAGATGAACCACAAATCGTGAATCATACGATGAATGATTTTGCACAGCGCGGGTACTTAACGGCAAAAATGTCTGATGAAGGATGCCGCTGGATCTGGTCTGACGACGTTTGATCGTGTTATAATACTATTTTTTGCGCTTTAATATTCCCAAAGACACAAAAAGCGGCAGTTCTTCATATTGTCGGGAGGCAACGGCAAGCTGATAAACCCGGTAAGGCGCCTGTCCACCCTTTTCCGGATCGGGAAAAATATCGTGAAAAACAAGGTAGCCGCCGGGCATCAGATGTTTTGACCAAATTTGATAATCTTTGAGCACGGATTCGTAAGCGTGGCTGCCGTCAATAAAAATCAAACTAAGCGGAGTCTGCCAGGCGCGCCCGATTGTTTCCGAGCGCCCGACAATCGGAATAACCGTGTCCTCCAAAGCAAAAACGGCAAGTGTATGGCGGAAAAGTGGCAAGGTGTCGATAAGACCGGTTTGCTCATTGAGTAAATCAGGGTCAAAATATTCCTGCCCCGGCTGCTGCTCTTCCGAACCGCGATGATGATCCAGGGAAAATAATACGGCATTATTTTCCTTACATGCCCCTCCTATATACACAGCGGATTTGCCACAGTAACTGCCGATTTCCAGACAGGGGCCTTTTTTGCTGGCTTTAAGTGCCAATTGATAGAGGTAATCTGACTCGCGTTCATCCAGAAACCCTTTTATTTTATCAATTTTTATTTTGTCTATGTTCAATTTGGCTCCTTTCCGGTGTGAAAGAGTTTTATTTTGAATAAACTTCCAAAGCGTAAAAAGCAAGGTTTATAGAACTATTTTTTGACAGATTGTGGGAAAAAATTTTCACTTTCCTCTTGAAAATAACTACATATAGTGGTAATGTGCTATAAAACCACAATATGTAGCGTTCCAAACGGAAGATAATAATTTCTTATTCATATGCTTACGGAGGGGGAATGAACACAAAGATCAGAAAGAGAGACGGTCGTCTAGTTAAATTCAATGCGGAAAAAATTACCAATGCCATCGCCAAAGCCGGTGCGGCTACTGGCGAATTCGATAAGAAGGAAGCGAAGAAGCTCACCATCAAGGTATTGAATCTGGCCGAACAATTGTTTAATGGCAAAATTTTAACAGTAGAAGAAATCCAGGATATAGTGGAAGAGGTTTTGCTTCAGTCCCCTTACCGGCAGACCGCCAAATCCTATATCATCTACCGAGATCAACACGCCCGCCTCAGGGATATTGCCAATAAAATGGAGGTCGATCTTGTTGACCAGTATTTAAAAAAATCAGATTGGAAAATAAACGAAAACAGCAATATGGATTACTCACTGCAGGGGCTGAACAATTATATTTCTTCGGAAGTGAGCAAGATTTACTGGCTGAATGAGATTTATACGCCGGAAATAAAGAGAACACACAATGACGGTGATTTTCATATTCATGATT
>DIEW01000029.1:26929-32151 GCA_002418825.1 Syntrophaceae bacterium UBA5764
GTTTCCGGCAAGGTGGAAAGCAAACCGGCAAAGCATCTGCGCAGCGCTCTTGGACAAGTGGTTAATTTCTTTTACACGTTGCAGGGAGAAGCAGCCGGCGCGCAGGCATTTTCCAATTTCGACACTCTTTTGGCGCCGTTCATCCGCTATGATGGTTTGACTTTTCCAGAAATTAAACAGGCGTTGCAGGAATTTATTTTTAATATCAACGTACCGACCAGAGTCGGCTTTCAGACGCCTTTTACCAACGTGACTTTGGATGTAACCGTTCCTAAATACTACGCCGACCAAAGTGTGATTATCGGCGGTATGCCCCATAAAGAAACTTACAAGGAATTTCAGGAAGAAATGAACCTTTTCAACAAGGCTTTTCTACAGGTTATGGCGGAAGGTGACGCCAAGGGCAGGGTGTTTACTTTTCCCATTCCCACCTACAATGTCACACGCGATTTTAACTGGGAAGATCCTAATTTGAAGGATTTGTGGGAGATGACGGCAAAATACGGCGTTCCTTATTTTTCCAATTTCATCAACTCCGATATGAAGCCGGAAGATGCGCGCAGTATGTGTTGTCGACTGCGCATTGATAACCGTGAACTGGAGATGAGGGGTGGGGGGTTGTTTGGATCCAATCCGCTCACCGGTTCCATCGGCGTCATCACGATAAACATGCCGCGAATAGGTTATTTGGCCAAATCAAAGAATGATTTTATGCAACGACTGGGAAAGTTGATGGAATTGGCGCAGGAAAGCCTGGAAACAAAAAGAAAAGTGCTGGAAAAGTTCACCAATGGCAATCTTTATCCCTATACCAAGTATTATTTGCGCAGTGTAAAAGAGCGATTTAATGAATACTGGAAAAATCATTTTTCCACTATCGGTTTGGTCGGTATGAACGAGGCGTGTATGAATTTGCTGGGCAAAAACATTGCTTCAAAGGAAGGTCAGGAATTCACGAAAAACGTTCTCGATTTTATGAGAAATAAGCTGATTGATTTTCAGAAAGAAACGGGAAATAATTATAACCTGGAATCAACACCAGCGGAAGGGACTTCGTATCGCCTGGCCAAAATAGACAAGGAAAAATACCCCGATATTATTTGCGCCGGAAACGGCAACGGCAGGTTGAAGAAAGGCGAACCTTTTTACACTAATTCCACACAACTGCCGGTTAACTATACCGATGATATTTTTGAGGCGCTGGATTTGCAGGATGAAATTCAGACCCGCTATACAGGCGGAACCGTGTTTCATACTTTTGCTGGAGAACGTGTGGATAACCCACAGGCGGTAAAAACATTGGTTCGTAAAATTTGTTCCAACTACCATTTGCCCTATCTTACTTTCACGCCGACATTCAGCGTTTGTCCGTCGCACGGCTATATTAAAGGCGAACAAGAAAAATGTCCGAACTGCGGCGATGATTGTGAAGTTTACTCTCGCGTTGTTGGTTATTTACGACCGGTCAAACAATGGAACAAGGGAAAACAGGCGGAATTTAACGCGCGTCAAGTTTTCAAATTACAGTAAAATATAGTGGATTAATGTTTTTTAACCCTGTCTGCAGGAAGGGTTTTTGATGTTTAATTTCAGAGTCAAAAGAAAATGAAAATAGGTGGTTTCCAAAAGGTATCGCTTATCGATTACCCCGGCGCGATTTCTGCGGTTGTCTTTTCACAGGGATGCAATTTCAAGTGTGGATATTGCCACAATCCGGAACTGGTGGATCCGGAGAGATTCAGCCCCTGTATCGATGAGAAAAAAATCATGGAATTTTTGGCTACGCGCAGGGGCAAACTCGATGCCGTTTCCATTACCGGCGGTGAACCGACTATCCAAAAAGATTTAATTCCATTTGTAAAAAAAATCAAAAAGATGGGATTTGCTGTAAAGCTTGATACCAACGGCTCCCAGCCGCGAGTGATAAAAGAGCTGCTCAAGGCTAAACTGCTTGATTTTATCGCCATGGACATTAAGGCGCCGTGGGAAAAGTATGCCGACATTACGGGAGTTTCCGCGGATACGCAGTCGATTCAAGAAAGCATCAAGCTTATTTTACAAGCCAAGATTAACCATGAATTTCGTACCACCGTAGTGGAGTCGCGCTTGAACACCAATGATATCATGAAAATATCAAAAATCATCTCCGGCGCCCAAAGCTATGTCCTGCAAAAATTTATCACCACCGAAGTATTGGACAAAAAGTACCTGAAAGAAAAAACATTATCCGATGAAGAGCTGGAACAGCTTAAAAAACGCATTGAAAAAGAGATAGCCTATGTTATAGTTAGATAGCATCAAACATGGGTCATGAAGGTGCGTTATGCGTATGGAAAAAGAAAGTGAAAGCGGCAGTTATACTCACACTGGTCACATTAAGCGGTTGACCGAAATAGGTTTGGCTCTTTCCGCGGAAAAAAATATCAACCGGCTCATGGAAATGATTCTGTCAGAGGCGCGTGCGTTTACCAACGCGGATGGAGGGACGCTTTATATAATGTCCGATGACGAATCGAAACTCATTTTTACCATTATTCAAAACGATTCCATAAATGTTCGGATGGGTGGAACGCAAGGCAGAATTACCTGGCCTCCCGTTAAAATGAAAAATGACGATGGTTACCCCAATCATTCCAATGTTTCATCGCATGCCGCAATTACCGGGGAGGCAGTCAATATCGATGATGTTTACTCGGCTAAAGGGTTCAATTTTTCGGGAACGAAAAAATTTGACAGGGAAAACAGGTATCGTTCTAAATCGATGATGGTTGTTCCCATGCGCAATCATGAAAACGAAATTATAGGGGTATTGCAGCTGATTAACGCACTGGATCCAAAAACAGGGGAAGTAATAAGTTTTTCTCCGGAATCACAGGAAATGACATTATCTCTTGCTTCACAGGCAGCGGTTGCTTTGACCAACAATCAGTTGATACATGACTTGGAAAGCCTTCTGGAATCATTTATCAAGACAATAGCCGCTGCTATTGATGAAAAATCTCCATATACCGGCGGCCATATCCGCCGTGTCGCGCAACTCACTATGGCTATAGCGCATAAAATAAACGAGGTTAAAAGCGGGCCGTTTGCAGGCACTGGTTTTTCGGCGGATCAACTCAAAGAATTGCGCATGGCCGCATGGCTGCATGATATGGGTAAGATTACGACGCCGGAGCATGTTATAGATAAAGCAAAGAAGCTGCAAACAGTATATGATAGATTTAACGAAATTAAAGCGCGAATGGAAATTATTAAAAAAGATTATTTGATTAAAACCGGCGCGGCGGTAAAAAACAGAGTCCAACGTGAGGCTGATGTAAAAAGTACGCAAAAAGAAATAAAAAAGTTTGATGAGGAAATACGTTTTTTAGAAAAAACAAATACGGGCACAGTCTATATAGACAATAGAGATATTGCCAGGATTAAGAAAATAGCAAAACGCAAATGGAAATTAAACGGCAGGATCAAGCCGCTTCTGACTAAAGACGAAATCAGCAATCTCAGCGTGCCTTTTGGAACTCTTAATAAAAAAGAAAAAAAAATTATTACCAATCACGCCGCGGTAACGAAAAAGATGCTTTCCCAGATTCCCTTCCCCAAAAAAATGCGCCGTATAGCCGAATACGCCTCCGCTCACCATGAAAAAATGGACGGCACAGGTTATCCTACCGGGCTCAAGGGAAACGATATTACGCTGCAGTCGCGTATTATAGCTCTTGCCGATATTTTTGAGGCCATCACGGCTAAAGACAGGCCATATAAAAAAGGTAAAAGCGTCCCCGAAGTGCTCAGGATTATGAAAGGCATGGTTAAAGATAATTATATCGACGCTGATCTCTTCGAACTATTTGTTAAGGAAAAAATATACAGAAACTACTCTCGCCTTGTATAGCAAGGCTCAAAGGAATTATCGGTTATATGTCATTTTTTGAAGATTCTATTAGATTAATGCCAGACTGTCGGCCACAGCCATGCCGGCGAGAGTTGGGCGTAGAAAACCTTTTTTTAGTTCCAGCAATTTACTGTTTATCAAAGATTCAATAACCATTTTCTTTTCTTCAAGCAAATCCGTACGGAATCTTTTCTGGTAAGCTCTCAAGTCGATTCCATCTTTAGTACGTAAAGCCAAAAATAACGTCTCTAATTTTAATTGTTCCGCTGTAAGTATTTCTTCGCTTTCCACCGGCGATATTCCCTGAGGAACATTATTCAGATAATCTTTGACAGACTTAACATTCCACCAGCGCCTGTTTTTAAAAAAAGAATGCGCCGCGGGGCCCAAACCCAAATAAGGCGTGTGCCTCCAGTATTTCATATTGTGCCTGGATTTAAAATTATTTTTGCGCGCAAAATTGGATACTTCGTAATGGATATAGCCGGCTTTTCCCAGTTCCTCCGCTGTGGTGAAAAAGAATTTTTTCTGCTGTTTTTCATTTAGCTTTTTTATTTTTTTTTCGAGATATCTTTTGTAAAGAGGGGCGCTTGCTTCCAGGGTAAGCTCGTAGCAGGAAAGATGCTCTGGCCGAAAAGGCAAAGCCTGCGCGAGTGTTTTCTTCCAGAGATTAATGCTTTGGCCGTAGACGCCATAGATAAGGTCGATTCCCAGATTCTTGAAACCCGCCGCGCGCGCGTGCCGGATAGCCTGGCGCGCTTCATTCGCGCTGTGCCTGCGCCCCAGGAATCTTAATATTTTGTCATCAAACGACTGCACGCCGATATTCAGCCGATTAATCCCGAGAGAAAGCAGTGATTTAAAATATTCAACGGAAACATCACCCGGATTAACCTCCATTGTAATTTCGGTTTCTTTGTCAAGTTTATGAAATTTGTTTATAGTGGATAAGATGTCAGATAATTGCCCGGAGCTAAGAAGGGAAGGCGTCCCGCCGCCGATATAAACTGTGTCAAAAGCGTCAAATTGTCGCTGATATAATTTTATTTCGTTAACAAGCCCCGCGACAAATTGAGGCATCAGATTTACGGATGTAATCGAATAAAAATTGCAGTAAGCGCATTTGCTCTGGCAAAAGGGGATGTGAATATAAAGGCCGGCTTTTTCGTTTTGCATAAGGATGCTTTGCCGATAATTATTAATCGCTGTCCGATTTCAATACCGCCAGAAAAGCGCTTTGCGGAATACTTACCGAACCGATCATTTTCATGCGTTTCTTGCCGGCCTTCTGTTTTTCCAGCAGCTTTCTTTTGCGGGTGATGTCGCCGCC
>DIEW01000044.1 GCA_002418825.1 Syntrophaceae bacterium UBA5764
GATTCAGGAAAGAACGCAGGAACGGATAAAAAGAAATTTAGAAGATCTGGTGGATCAGGGCTTGTCTTTAAAAGCCATGGCGGATGCTTACACCAAGCAAAACCAGATCTTGACCTACGATGTCTTTTCACGGCATTGGACGCTGTTATCCAGACCGGTCGATGTCTCCAGCCTGATCAGAGAAAATCTCTATAGAGACACGGAAGGTCTCATCTATACCTCGGCCACAATCTGCATGGACGGAAACTATAAAACATTTAAACGGATCGCCGGAACGGACCTGCCTTTCTTTCTGAATAAGGGAAAAACCGCTGAGCGTGAGTTTCGGCATGTTTTTTTAGGATCGTCTTTCTCGCCGGACAGAATGAAGATGATTGTTCCGTCGGAAACGCCGTCCGGAGATTACAAAAACAAAACAGTCTGGATGGATTTTGTCGTAAAAGCATTGCCCGATCTGATAGAAAAGAACAAAGGGCGAACACTGGTGCTTTTTTCCAGTTATCAGGATTTGGAGACAGTGGCAAAAAGGATCGGAAATGACATCATTGAAGCAGGGTACCCGCTTCTCATCCAGCGTAACGGTTATCCGACGGGCGACCTGTGTGATGAATTTCGGGCCGTCAAGGAAAGCGTACTCTTCGGCGTGGACACCTTCTGGTATGGCGTCGATTTCAAAGGAGACACACTCACACAGGTCATCATCACCCGGATTCCCTTTCCTCACCCAGGCGACGCCATGAATATGGCCAGAAAGAAGACTATGCATCCGGCTAAATACATGGATCGTTATCTTTACGATACCTACATTAAAATGAAACAGGGCATCGGCCGCCTGATCCGCTGCGAAACGGACCATGGGAAGGTGCTTGTTCTCGATTCCCGTTTTCATCGGATGAAAGACAAATTCATCAAGCAGAATGAAAACAAAGCAGTTGGATTTCAAAAAACAGGTGATCGAAAGGATCAGTTACAGACGACTTTCGATGATCATCTATAAAGAAGGAGAAAATGTAAGTGAATAAAGAGGAAATACTGACGATTTTCAAGGAACATTTAAATACGTCGAAAAATAAAAATAAATACTGTGAAGGTATTGAGGATGACGATCAGGAAAAAGCATTGTATGCATTCAATTTAATCCTTGATAATCCGTCACTTTCCTTAGCCACTCTGTGTAATGTTCTTATAGAGGAAAGAACTCAAGAATGAGAATTCAGCAACTTACCATTAAAGATATCGGCGTCTTTTCAGGCATTCGACGATTCGATTTTGATCAGCATATTACAGTGATCTATGGAAAGAATTTTTCCGGGAAATCAACTTTAATGCGGGCCATCTATTTTGCCTTATGCGGGAAAATTTTAACTGCCGGCATTAAAACAAAAGACATTGTTTCTGATGGCGCAAAAAGTGGTACGGTCGGGATCACATATACAGTTCACGATATTTTATTCCGCATTTATCGATCAACAAAAGGCGATATTCAAGAGGAACAATTCAAGGATCAGATATGGCACCCAGCAAAAAGTGCGGTTCTCCCGCCTCTCAATTTTCATCAATGGCAAGTAGGATATTTCCTAAAAGAAGAAGAATTGGGTGAGTTCCTGTCTTTAACATCGGCTAACCGTCGTGATCTTCTCCATCAATTACTTGGTGTAGAAAATTTAATGGCGGCAAGAAACATTTTCATAGATTATCGCCGCTTCGCTAAAAACGCTGAGAAAAGCGCTATTGCAAAACGTAACGCTTTGGGTTCAGGTGTTCTACCTGATTATCGTGACGAATTAAACGAAAAACTGTCTCAGATCAAAGCGATTGAAGAAAAGATTCAGAACATCAAAGATTATACTGAAAATTATCGTCTTGTTGTCGAATTAGAGAAGACGAAATCAGCACTTACGATGAAACAGCAAACTGTGCGTGAGAAAATTACGAATACCTTGTCTGATTTCAACAGTGTGCAGGAATTAAATAAAGTGCTGAAAGAGCTTTCATATCGCCTAGCCGTGCGGGATGAACATCTGAATCAGATATCAATTCAGCAGGGAAAACGAAACACACTGATAAATCAGTTAAAAAATGAAGAAGACGTAATGATGTCCATAAATAAAATGCAGAATGATCCATTCTGCCCCACCTGTCGGCAAACTGTTTCTTCAGATCAGCGTAATAAACTGGTTGCCGATATTGAGATTAGAAAACAAAAACTAAGAAACGAAATCCAGGAAGCTGAAACAAAAGAAAAAGAATTAACCAAAGCGCTACTTTTGCTCAACCAGTTGGCGGAAAGATATGCGGATCTCAAGGAACGATCTATACATCTGCAACATTTAAATGATGAGCTTGCCGAAATTGAGCAACAACTGGCCGAATTATCGACGAAAACGGATCATACTTTAGTGCATGCCAGCAGTAAAGAGTTGCTGGAACTCAAACAAACATTCGATGAGCAAAAAGCATCACTGAAAACCTTAGAGACCAATCATGCGTTACTCGAACGACGACGGGTCGAAATTCAAAAAGCAGATTATGAAATCCACGCGACGAGCCATAACCGATTATTTTCAGAATGGATAACAGACGCTCTCGACATGACGCTTAAATCAACAATGGGGATGCCCCTTCGCCAAATTGAAAAGGAAATTTACAACTGTTTAAAAAATTTTGGTTTACTTCAAGCAAAAGATGTTTCACTCAATCTGGAAAAAGCACAATTGCTTCCCGATTTGGAAAATCGCAGTTTTCATGCACTATCAGGTGGCGAGAAAAGCATTTTATACCTGTTGTTAAAAGTTGGCGTTTCGCATTTCATGAAAGGCGCAGATTTCTTAATTGTGGATAACCCGAGTATGTATCTTGATGATTTACGTCGAGAAAATTTGCGTGATTACTTTTTATCATTATCTACTGAAAGGCAGATCATTCTTTTTACCAATGACCTTAATCTTGCAAATCTCATAACTTCGGGTAAGCGAATCGATTTATGAAAAAAGAAATCGAAAACATAATGGAGATGTTTGATGACATAGCCACAATTGGAAAGGATCCCCGCGCCGGGAAAGAAAAAGGTTTCATGGGAGCAAATATTGATGATAGGAATCGTCAATATTACACGGTTTTGAAAACCATATTTGGTTATGATGCTTTTTGGCCACTTCAGGAAAAGATTATTGCTCATATCCTTGAAAAAAAAGATGCCTTGGTTGTGATGCCGACGGGAGGTGGCAAGTCCCTGTGTTATCAGATTCCATCAATAATTTTTGACGGCCTCACTATTGTGGTTACACCACTGATTTCCCTCATGAAAGATCAAGTCGATCAACTGACAGAATACGGTGTGCCATGCCTTTTTCTAAATAGCTTGTTGGATGTGGATTCTTACAGGCGGAACGTGCAAAAACTTCGCAGCAATACTGTGAAACTCCTTTATTTATCCCCGGAGACACTGTTGTCTCAAAGAACCCTTAGCATGTTATCCGATTTATCAGTGGATTGCATTGCTATCGACGAAGCCCACTGCATCTCTGAGTGGGGACACGATTTTCGTCCGGAATACAGACAACTGGCGGATGTGCGATCCGTATTTCCAGATGCGTGCTTTGTAGCACTGACGGCAACAGCCACGCCGCGCGTTCGGGAAGACATTCGTCGTACCCTGAATATTGACTGCCAAAATGAATATATAGGTTCTTTCGACCGCCCCAATCTTTTTTTAGAAGTCACTCCGAAGACCGACGGAATTAAACAAGCGATGGCGTTCATTGATCAATATCCAAACGAATCGGGAATAATTTATTGCGCGACGCGACAGCAGACGGAACAACTATACGCTACCCTGCAACGGAAGGGTTACGCTGTGCGTCCTTACCATGCTGGGCTGTCGGAAAAGGAACGCACGGAAAATCAGGAGTGCTTCCGAAGGGATGATATCCGGATCATCGTCGCCACAATAGCTTTTGGAATGGGTATCAACAAACCCAATGTCAGGTTTGTCATTCATTATGATCTGCCAAAGAGTATCGACAATTATTATCAGGAAATCGGCCGTGCGGGGCGTGACGGCCTCACTGCTCATTGTCTTTTGCTGTTTTGTTCCGCCGATATTTACAAAATTCAGTTCTTTATCAGGCAAAAATCGGATCAGGAACAGCGGGTAGCCAATATACTTCTGAATCATTTAATTGGATTTGCTGAAACAGACCTCTGCCGCCGCATTCCGCTTCTAAATTACTTTGGCGAAACCGATATCGCAAATCGCTGCGATATGTGCGACAACTGCCGAACGGAAAAAAGAGACGAAGAACTCGTCGATCTGTCCATTCCGGCGCAAATGTTTCTTTCCTGCGTGAAGCGGACCGGAGAAATCTTCGGCGCAGGCCACATCGTTAATATTCTTCGAGGCTCAAAATCACAAAAGATTACAAAGTTTGCACACGAAAAATTATCCACATATGGCATTGGCATATCATATTCAACAAAACAGTGGCGTTACATTTCCCGTCAATTGCTCCAGAAGGGCCTGTTGAAAAATGATTACGATCACGGATCATTAAAATTGACGCCAAAAGCTTGGAAACTATTGCAGGGTGACGAAACATTTTTCGGCAAACCAGGAAGAACGGAAAGAGAAGAGGGAGTGGTTCAAAACGTACGTTCAGGTGAAGTAGAAACATATGATGCTGAACTATTCGAAATCCTCCGGGCAAAAAGGAAGGAACTGGCAGATCAGGCAAACCTGCCCCCCTACATCATTTTCCATGACCGTACTTTAAGGGAAATGTCGTTCTGCTTTCCGCAGACACGGGAAAGTTTAATGGAACTCCATGGGGTAGGTAAAAGAAAAACAGAAAATTACGCCGACGCCTTTTTGGATATCATTCGGCAGTATTGCCAAGTGCGGCAGATTTCTGAAAAACAAAAGCCTTTGCTTCCTTATAAATCTTCTGCCGGTGAGCCAATATATAATGAAGACCAGCGTCACATAAACGTTGGCAGCCTGTTTAATCAGGGACGCACCATCGAGCAATTATCGTCAGATTATGGTGTCAAGAGAAACACAATCATTGATCATCTATGCCGATATATAAGCTATCACGGATCACTTCAGAGGGAACACCTTATTGCAAGTTCTTCACTCAGCGAAGACCAATGGCTATTGGCGTGCTCCTCGTTTTCCCGTCTGGGAACAACCCTGTTACGCCCCATTTTTGATGATCTGAACGAAACCATCTCTTACGAAGAATTAAAAATTGTTCGTTTATATCTTTTGAGTCAAGAACAGATGTGTACAAGTAACATCAAGACTTTCGTTGTCCTTGCCGCCTCCCGTAAATACGGCGGCTACTGCATTGCCGGCAAGGAATGGGCGGATGGCAAAATTGGGTCGTGGGTCCGCCCCGTGAGCAGGCGTGCCAATGGCGAGCTCACCGTGGAAGAAGTCAGGATGAACAACCAAGAACTTCCCGGTTGCATGGACATTGTCGATGTTGAAACGCATGGCCCGGCACGTCATG
>DIEW01000069.1 GCA_002418825.1 Syntrophaceae bacterium UBA5764
ATATTTGGCGCCGGCATCCTGCAGCGCGCGGGCGCGCCGCGCGATCTCTTTGGGCGGGAAAAACCGCATTTTCGCGCCTTCTATATGCGGATAGGTGCAGTAGCTGCAGCGGAAAGGGCAACCTCTTTTGGTTTGCAGGTTAAGCATGCCTCCATAGGAAAGATAAAATTTTGTATGCGAGTTTTCCGGATCAAAGCGCCTTTGAATTGTACTGTCCCAAGGCTGGTACTCGATTTCGGTAGTTTCTTTAGTAATGACGCCCGGTATTGATTTCACTTCTCGTTTGTTTTTCAGCGCGTCGAGAAGCAGAGGCAATCTTTCGCCTTCTCCGGCAATGCCGTAATCAGCGTCAATGGCTTTTAAAAATTCCAGCGGAAAAACAGTGAAGCCGCTCCCGCCCAAAATCAGCAGAGCCTTTGAATTTTTCCTGATTAGTTTGGCCATGTTCTGGTAATCCTCAAGATAATCCCGGCTGTTTATCGTATCAGTGTTGTCGATATTTCTTATCGACAATCCTACAATATCGGGCGAAAATTCTCTGATTAGCTGGCCGAGCAGATTTAAATCTGAAAATTCATTTAAATCTGCAATTTTTGTTTGATAGCCGGAATCGAGCGCGCCGGCCACGTAATCGAGTCCCAGTGGATACACGGGGTAGGGTACTTTCAAAGTGTTCGCTGAAATTAGCAGTACTTTCATAATAAAGGCAAAATAATCGCCGCCGTTCTAAGCTAAGCTTTTTTGAGCCGGTTTTCGGAAATATGAGTGGCCAGTGTGCGGACAGATGCAAAAACTTTGGCGCCCAATTCTTTATTCTCTATTTTGACGCCGTAGTCTTTTTCAATCATCATTACCAATTCCAACACATCAATGGAATCGATTCCCGTGTCTCCTCCCACCAGGGGAGCGTCAGCTTCAATGTCTTCTGATGTGACATCCATTAAACCAAGTGTTTTGATTATTTTTACCTTAAGCTCATCGATTAAGTCTTCAATTTGACCCATTTAACACCTCTTGCTTTTTCGACAGCGTTTTTCAACGCTTTTCGATTATTTACTTTCGCCGGTTTCTGCGGTTTCTTGCTTCATATCGCCAATTTTATTAATTTCATCTCCGAGTATTTTTTCCAGCAGAACTCTTGTAATCCAGGCAAACAGCGCCTTGATATGCTTGGCTCCCGCCATCTTAATCCCGACAATGAAAACCACCGTGGAAATGCCATATATCAGAGGTCCGCCAATAATGCCAATCAAAGGTTTTTTCGCCCACATGGAAACCGCGGCCATAAACACAACCGCAGGCAAACCTATTACATAGCTTAAAAAAATCATCAGTATGCCGATAACCATCGAAGGCGTCGGTTTTTCTTGGAAGATGCTCAAATCGGCTCGTGTGGCGATTGCTGTCTTGCAATAATTTTTTTGGGCAAAATAACGGGCGGTTTTTTTCATTATGTGCATTATTCGCTCCGGAAGGGGTTCCTGACCCAAGAATGCGAAATCATAGCTTTATGAAAAAAAAATTCAACAAAAATTTGCACAAAAAAATTGCCGGATAAAATTAAGTAGTATTACCAAGCATTATACGTTATATAATACGACAATTTTAAAAATAAAAAGGAGAAACAATGAACAAAACAGCTTTCCATAAAATAAGCTATGGCTTATATATTATCACTTCCGGTCAGGACGGCAAATTCAACGGACAGATTGCCAATTCCCTCTTTCAGGTAACTTCCAATCCGCCAACCGTCGCCGTCAGCATCAATAAAGAGAATTACACGCATGAGTTAATTACCGCCAGCCGTAAATTCGTTGTTTCTGTTTTATCTCAGGACACGCCAATGACTTTTATCGGCCTTTTTGGTTTTAAAAGTGGCCGTAGTGTTGATAAGCTCAAAGACATAAAAACAAAAACCGGTGTGACCGGTATACCGATTGTGCTGGATAATGTTTTAAGTTTTATCGAAGCAGAAGTGGAGAACGAGATGAGCTGCGGCACGCACACGATATTCTTTGCCAAAGCTGTGGAGGCCGATATTATCGGCGAGGGGGAACCTTTGACTTACGCCTATTATCAAAGTGTCAAGGGAGGAAAATCCTCCCAAAACGCCCCTACCTATATACAGGACGAGCCAAAGGCAAAAACCACGTCAAAAGTATCTGCGCGCTATGTTTGTTCCATCTGCGGCTATATTTATGATCCGGAAAAAGGTGATCCGGACGGCGGCATTGCTCCCGGCACGGCATTTGAAGATATACCTGATTCCTGGACTTGCCCTATCTGCGGCGCGGAGAAAGCAAAGTTTGAAAAAGAAAAATAGGATTATTTATTGCTGCCCGAGGATAATCAGATTGAGCGCTAAAAGCCAGCGGTGGCGCGTCGAGAAACGGTCGATAAACGGCGTCCGGAGAAATTTCAGTGTCCAGGGGAGGGCAAGCAGTGGCGTAAAACCGATGGCGGAAAGAGAAACGCCGCAGTTGCGCAAAAACGGCGGCAACGCTTTGCCGAGCAGGCCGGAAGGAGGCCCCTGCGCGAAATACAGCATCGCCAAAAGCCCAAAGAGCGGCGTATCGGACGGACTCTTTTATTCATAAAAATGTTTTTGGAACATCAATTTTTTATACTTCACGGAGCTGGTGGCGCAGAAAGCAAAATCTATATGACGGTAAAAAGAATATAGGCGACGGAAAAGCGGCCGCTTTCGGGAACGTAACAAAGAATTTTCTGGCCTTCTTTGAGTTTATCCGCATGAAAAATTTCCTCCAGCATCACGTAAATGGAGGCGGCGCCGGTATTGCCCTTGTAGGTGAGGTTGGTAAACCATCGTTCGTAAGGGATTTTAAAGTTTACTTCGACCATCGCGTCGTGAATTTTATCGCGGAAAAATTCCGAGGAGTAATGCGGCAGATACCAGTCAATTTCCTCCGGTTTGATTTTTCTTCTCTGCATGGTGCGGGTCAGCGCTTCGTTCACGGTGAGGCGTACCACATGGTCGCCAAGTATTTCCGTGTCCTGCTTGAGCGCCAGATAATTTTTGCTTACCGCTTCCTGTAGCGAGTCCAGCTCGCGCCAGCCGATAAATTTGCCCTCCGGCGTTTTCATGCCACCCGCGTACATGCAGACATTCATCTGCCCGGCATAGGAAACATGCTCAATCCAGTCCACGCGCAAAGATTTGCGCCCCGTGTTTTTCTTGCCGGAGAAGAAAATCGCGCCGCCGGCATCCGATAACATCCAGCGTAGAAAATCGGATTCGAAAGCCACTACCGGATGATTTTTAAAATCCGGATCGCCCGGCAGGTGCTCAAAAAAGTTGGAACGTATCAACGATGAGGCCAGCTCCGATGCTGTCGCCACGGCGTTTTCACTTAAGCCCAGCGCCACGTTGGCCCAGGCCGCTTTAAAAGAAGTGACACCGGACAGGCAAATACCGGAAGTGGAAATAACTTCACAGGGACCAATGCCCAATTCGCCTGCCACCATCAGGCCGTGCCCGGGCGCGATCACGTCGGCAATCGTGGTGCCGGAGCAAAGGCACTGGATGTCGTTTATCTTAAATCCTTCGTAGGGCTTCAATCTCTTTACAGCCTCGGCGGCGAGCCCCGCGTTGGTGTAGTTGAGCTTGCCGGTTTTACGGTCGATGGCGTAGTAGCGTTTCTGGATGCCGTTGTTTTTGAGCACCATGTTCTTGACGCGTGAGCGGTTTCCCTTGACCTTGCCCAGCACATCTTCAATTTCTGTATTATCTACCGGTTCGTTGGGTAAAAAAGTAGCGATGTCGTTTACGTAAACTTCCACGAAAATTCTTCTCCTTTGTTACTGCGGCCGGTGCGGCTTTCCGTGCAGCCGTTTCATCAGGCCGGCGTAGGTCTGATAAAACACCTTCGCTGGCATTTTGGTGGCCGTCACGGCGTTGGTAAAGGTGTAATAATCAAGATCATCAATGATTATATCTTTTTTCATTGTTTTGTAAAGCTGCGTTCCCGGCAGCGGTGTCAAAACGGATATTACCGGCACTTCAATTTGATGCTTTAGGATAAAATTCTCCAGTTTTTTGAAATCGTCCTCCTCGTCGCGAGGCGAGGCGATAAAATCGCCGATAATGACGATGCCCAGCTTATGCAGTATTTCGATCGCCTGGCTGATTACCTGCCCTTGGTACTTTTTATTGTAGGAAGTAAGCCGCTCGTCGGAGACATCCTCAAAGCCGACTATTACCGCGTACAGGCCGGCGTCTTTCCAATTCTTTATCAGTTCGGGATGCTTGACGATAGTATCTGCGCGCACGTCGGCAAAGTATTTTTTGACGATGCCGGCACGAATGATTTTATCGCAAAGCTTCTGCGAATGACGCGCGTTGCCGAAAGTGTTGGCATCCACCAGGCGGATAAAAGAAGTATCACCCAAAAGAACGATATCGCGCACCACGGCGTCGGCTTCATAATTCAGATACTTGCCGCCGGCCATGTTGGGAATCGCGCAGAAAGAACATTTATGCGTGCAGCCGTAAGCGCTCAGCACAAAGCCCATGCGCAGGCCGAGCTGTTCCAGAAAGTACTGGTCACGGTATTTGGCTATCAGATCATAGCGCGGCGGTATTTCGGGCATCAAATCGGTTTCATCATAATTGCGCATCAAGTAGGTGAGAGGTTTACCGGGCGTGGTTTTCGCAATCCCGGCGATGCCGTTTGATTTTTTACCCTCGGCGAGCTTTCCGATCAGCTGGGCAAAACTTTTTTTGCCCAGGCCGATGACAATATAATCAAAAGGCGGGCGGTTGAAATACTCTGGATTGTAGGTGGCGTGATTGCCGCCGATAACTACTGTTGCATCGCTTTTTTCTTTGACGTTTTCGGCCAGGCGGATAACGGTATTAGCCTCGCAGGTGACAGCGGTTAAGCCCACAACATCCGGCCGAAACTGATTGAATGCCGCCCAAAAAGCTTCTTCGCTTTCGCATTTCATGTCAAAAATCAGCACATCATGCTCGCGCAGAGGTCCGGCGAGCACTTGCAGGCTAAAAGGTTCTCCCTTGAAAAGCTGCTTGAGCGAAGTGATGCCGTATTCTTCCTCCGGTATGGAGCGGCCGCAGTTGGGAGGATTAACGAGCATGATTTTTAATTTAGGTTTGGCCATGTGTTACCCAAAAAACATAAATGCGACAAAAAAAGCCCTCTCTATTGAAAAAAATAAAGAGGGCCAAGAGTGTCATGGTGGGTCAGGGCAGAATTGAACTGCCGACACTCGGATTTTCAGNNCTCTACCGACTGAGCTACCGACCCGAGGCAGAATCGTCTATAAAATATAGGATTCTTTGTCAAGGTATTTTTTCCCGTCGTGCCTTGAGTTTGCCGTAAATTAATTATTGTTTTGCGGCATTTGCGGCGTTTCGTCTTCTTTCTGGGGCGTCGTGGAAGCAGTGGCCGAGCTATCGGGAAGAAAAATGCCGTCAGTTTGATTTTGTTTCTCCCTTATGATCACCACCGTGCCGGCGATTTTGTCATGCCAGCCTTGCTTTCTTTTATCAAAAGCGACCCAGATAAATCCTAAGTTGAATATAACGCTGGAAACCAGATAGCTTACCGAACGCAAGAAAGCAATGCCGAAGTTCAGGGGGGAGCCGTCCTGATTTATAACCTGCAGACCGAGAAGCATTTTTCCCGGTGTGCGCCCTGTCGCGCCGTGAAAATAAGTAAAATAGCCAATGGTTAATACTAAAAGCAAAAGCCAAGTATAAATCATTAACGAAGAAATTTTTGTGGGGTCAGTCAAGGCGGCAATCCACTCACTTTCTTCACCGCTGGTGGCGCCGGCAAAATAAGCAATTATTGCGATTAAAAATAAAACGAAGAAAATGATGCCAATAATAGTATTATCAATTAGATAAGCGACTAGGCGCCGCCAAAAGCCAGCAAATTTATAAACGGGCATGTTTTTTACCTCCTTATGATTTGTGGCTGAAAATGCCTTTTTCGTATTGGATTATGGAAATTATTGCCGCCGCCGCTGTTTCGACTTTCAAGATTTGTCTGCCGAGACCGACAGACTTAAAACCGGCTTTTTTTGCCATGGTAATTTCGTCTTTGGAAAAACCTCCCTCCGGCCCCACAATAATAAAATAATTTTTACAGGCGTCAAGACTTTTATCCGTCAGCGCGTTTTTGATAGCTGTCTTTTCTTCTTCTTCCCAGAAAATCATTTTTGCCGATCTATCGTCCGCGAATTTTATCGCCGATTCCAGTGAAGCTATGTTCTCAACTTCTGTTATCGTGCCGGATCTGCTGGCGCGTGATGCTTCCATGGCGATTTTTTGCCAGCGCTTAATTTTTTGTGCCGCGCGATCTGTGTCAATCCGGCTCACCGATCTGGCCGCGGTAAAAGGAATAATCAAATCCACGCCCAGCTCTGCCGCGCTTTTGACGATTAAGTCCATTTTGGTGGCTTTGGGCAACGCCTGCGCCAAACTAATTTTGATTTTCTTGTTTTCGCGCGGGATCTGTTTTCCCAGCTTTACACCTATGCCATTTACGGAAAAATCTTCAATAATTGCCTCAAATTCAGAGCCATATCCGTCAAAAACAATAATTTTGCCACCGGGCTTCAAACGCATTACTGCCTTTAAATATTTCAGGTTATCTTCGGGCAGCTGTATGGACTTTTTGCTTTCCAGAATTTCTGTGCTGTATATGCGGGGAATGGTCAACTTTTTTCCTTTTACGGATGATCAAAAAGACGTCTTGGGTTTGAATGATCAAATATCTCTGCCACTTTTTTTCAAAGCGTAACAGACCCATTCTTTTTCGGTTATTACGGCGTCCTGAATAAAGGGTGCGATACAAAAATTTTCTTCGATTGCCTGCCTGTCCGGTTCAACAATGCCGGAAATAACCATATAACCGTTAGGAACAAGGAGATTTTTCAAGTGTTCGCCAAGCTCCAAAAGTAATTTTGCGGTGAGATTGGCGATAATTAAATTGCGGCTTTCGTTCAGGGTTTTAACATCTCGGTTGATAAATTTTATGCAATCGTCCACTTCATTGATTGCCGCATTTTCGCGGGCGATTTCCACGGCTTTTTTATCAATGTCCACGCCAATCACATCTTGCGCGCCGAGCTTGGCCGCAGTGATGCCCAGGATTCCCGTGCCGCAGCCGACATCCAAAACTTTCCAGTTTTTGATTGAACGATCTTTCAATATAATATCTTCCACGGCCTGCAGACACATCCTTGTTGATGCGTGCTGGCCGGTGCCGAAAGCCATGCCCGGGTCTATTTCAATAATGATATCACGGCTGGAAGGTGAATATCTTTCCCAGGTTGGTTTGACGATAATATTACCGCTTACCCTTATAGGTTTGAAATATTTTTTCCATTGCTCTCCCCAATCCGGATCGCTTATAACTTCTGTCTTTAGCGAAGGCTTTTTGAATTCCGGGAATATTTGAGAAAGACTGTCCATGTAATTTTGTACGGTGCTGATTCTTTTTCCTACGCGCGCGTCATCGGGAAAATAAGCATGGATCTTTTCCGTATCGGACTGTTCGGGAAAATCACCGGGCAATTGAGGCTCCAGTGCTTCCTGGAAAATACCTTGGGCGCCTGTTTCGGTCAAAAAATTTCCCAAAGCATCCATGACCTGGGCGTTCGCTTCTATTTCCATTTTGAGCCATTTTTCCGGCTGTTTTTTTACCATGAAAAATCCCTTGAAGAGTTTAAATTTATATAGCTTGTTTTAATTAATAATTCAAGTGAACTCAGTAGATGGATTAATTAATGTTCAATGAAATTTTTACGGGTTTCAATAGTTGTTTTAATAAAATCGCCTTGCTTGAATTTTACCACCCTTCATGATACTTTCTTTCGTAAATAGTTCTCTCGCAGAGACTGAGAAGATAAGGAAAGGAAAATATTGAAATATTACCCTGTCTTTTGGGAAATTGCGGGCAAAAAGTGTGTGGTCATCGGCGGCGGTGATGTTGCGGAAAGAAAAATCAGGCGGCTAGTCGATTGCGGAGCAAAGGTTTATGTCATCAGCCCTTTGCTAAATGAAGGGCTTTCCCTGCTGAAAGAAAAGAATATCATCAGCCATATCGCCAAAGAATATTCTGTGGAAAACATCTATGGCGCTGCTTTAGTTATTGGCGCGACGGATGACGAGAAAATAAACGCCGCGGTATCGCATGACGCCAAGGAAAGAGGAATTCCTGTCAATATTGTGGATGATCCGCAAAAATGTGACTTTATTTTACCTTCTCTTGTGGAGCGCGGTGACCTGACTATCGCCATTGGCACAGGGGGCAATTCCCCGGCACTGGCGCGTTATCTGCGTGAAAAACTAGAAAAAACATACGGCGAAGAATACGCCGTGCTGAATAATATTTTAGGCCAACTGCGCGCGAAAATGGATAAAAATTCCGGCACAGGCAAGTCCTGGTTTGAAAAGCTGCTGGCAGCAGGACTACTGGACGCAATCCGACACCAGGACAATGAAACGGCAAGAAAAATTGTCCGGGATATTACCGGTCAGGAGGTGCGGTTTGACTGAGGTGGAATTAAAGCTTTTTGTGCTGGCCGGTATCTGCGTGACAGCGAGCACTATCGGTTATCTGTTGTCACTGGTTGTGAAAAAAGTTCAGCTGGCCAGATTGTCCACGTGGATATTGTTGGGCGGATTTGTTTTTCTTGCTTTAAGTTTAATTCTCATAGCTTCCCATTCTACCGGTTGGAGTAATTTTGGGTCGCGTTGTTTCCTGTCGCTTTATGCCTGGGCCATAAGCGGTATTTACTTGGGGATGCAAATAAAAACAAAAACACGCGTTTTGGGCGCATTTGTTGCGCCATTGATTCTGTTATTTATTATTGCTGCAGCTGGTCAGCAGTCGGATAAAAACCTTGTGCCCCTTCCCTGGCAGGGGTGGCTTACTACTTTGCATCTGCTGTTAGCCATTGCGGGTGAAGCGCTTTTTGTTTTGGCCGCCGCCGCCGGGGCAATGTTTATCATTCAGGATAATCTACTCAAACACAAAAAACCGGGTAAGATGAGCCGTTTTTTGCCTTCTTTGGGTGACTTGGATCGGATTAATCAGAGCGGACTTCTGTGGGGATTTGTTCTGCTTACTTTTGGTATGATTGCGGGGGCGCTGTACGCTGCTTTTGTCTGGGAGGGCCGCTGGTTCTCTGATCCCAAAATTATCTGGGCTCTTGCCACCTGGGTTGTTTATGGTTTCTTATTGCATCAACGTTTAGCTATTGGTTGGAAAGGGTTTAGAATGGCGGCTCTTTCCTGTGTTGTTTTTGTGTTGTTTTTTATTTCAGCCCTGGCGATTCGCTTTTATTTGCCGACCATTCATAGCTTTATTTGAAAATGATTATACTTGTCGGATTAAACCATAGAACAGCTCCCCTGGCTGTGCGGGAAAGACTTTTTGCCGGTTGTGAAGAAGAAAAAAATTTGCTGCCGGAATTTCTCGCCATCGACGGGGTTGCGGAAGTTTTGTTTCTTTCCACCTGTAACCGTGTCGAGGTGGTTGCCGTAATTGACGATAATCCCGAAACTGCGGAGAAACTAAAAAAGGTGCTGATGAAGAAAGGCGGCCTCATGGATGGCGAAGCAACTTGCCTGTATATTTACCGTGATGATGAGGCGATAAAACATTTGTTTCGAGTTACGGCAAGCCTTGATTCCTTGGTAATGGGAGAGGCGCAGATTCTCGGTCAGGTAAAAGACGCTTACCGTCAGGCGCTGGCTCAAAATTCCTCCGGCGTCGCGCTCAATCGCCTGATGCACCGCGCTTTTCGCACGGCCAAGCGCGTGCGCACGGAAACAGAAATTGCGGCAAATCCGGTTTCGGTAAGCTTCGCGGCGGTGGAATTGGCCAAAAAAGTATTAGGAACGTTGACCGGCAAAAAGATTCTGGTGATCGGAGCGGGAGAAATGGCCGAATTGACCGGAACGCATCTGATCGGAAACGGAGCGGAGGATATTACGGTGGTCAATCGCTCTATTGTTCAGGCCGCGGCGATGGCGGAAAAGTTTCACGGCAGGGCGGCAGGTCTTGATAATCTGGACGATATTCTTTCTTGCGCAGATATTGTGATCAGCTCCACCGGCGCGCCTTCTTATATCATAACGGAGAGCATGATTCGGCGGGCACTGAGCAAAAGAAAAAACCGTCTTCTTTTTTTAATCGATATTGCCGTGCCGCGCGACATAGACCCTGCTGTGGACAATATCGAAAACGTTTATCTCTATAATATCGATAATTTGCAGAATATCGTTGATGAAAACATAAAAAACCGCCGCCGTGAGGCACTGAAAGCGGAAAAGATTGTTGAGGAAGAAGTAAAATTATATAGTAACTGGCTGAAAGAACTGGAAGCCGTGCCGACGATTATTTCTTTGCGTACTAAAGCGGAAGGAATTGTGCGCGCGGAGATGGAGAAAGCGCAGGGCTGGATAAACAGCATGGAAAACGCGGATAAAGAAAAAATCGAGGCGCTGGTCAAGGGCATTGTCAATAAAATACTGCACGCGCCGGTGACCGCGCTCAAAGAAGAAAAGGTTGAATTTGATTCTCCGGATATTGTGGCCGCCGTGCGCCAGCTTTTCCGCTTGGATGATTAAGAAAGGAAGAATGTGCATATAAAAGTAGGAACGCGCGGTAGCAAACTCGCGCTGGCACAGACGAATAGTGTTATCGAGGCCTTGAAAAAAGTCGCGCCGGAAATTGAAGCGGAGATCTGCGTGATTAGGACCAGTGGCGATATCATGCAGGATGTATCGCTGGCGCAAATCGGTGGCCAGGGTGTTTTTGTCAAGGAAATCGAGGAAGCATTGCTTGCCCGTAGCATTGATTTGGCGGTGCACAGCATGAAAGACGTGCCTGGGGAAACGCCGGAGGGATTGATTTTTGCCGCTGTTATGAAACGCGAAGATGTGCGCGATGTTCTGGTTTCCCGCGGCAATGTGAAGATGGAGTTTATGCCCAAAGGGGCGAAAATAGGTACGGGGTCGCTGAGGCGTGCCGCGCAGATTAAAGCGATGTTGCCGGATGTGAGTATTATGCCGCTCCGCGGTAACATAGACACCAGGCTTAAAAAAATAGAGACGGAAAATCTCACCGGTGTTATCCTGGCTGCGGCGGGAATGAAACGAATGGGATATCTGGAAAAGATAACGCAGTATCTGCCTATTGAATTAATGCTGCCGGCGGTAGGGCAGGGAGCGCTGGGTTTAGAAATTCGTGTGCAAGACACACAACTGTCTGAATTATGCGCTAAGATGAATGATGAGCAAACTGCCGCGGAAGTTGCCGCGGAGCGCGCTTATCTGCGGGCGCTGGGCGGCGGTTGTCGTCTCCCCATTGCGGCTTACGGATTATTGGAAGGAAAAAGATTAACGCTGGAAGGAATACTTACCGTGCCCAACGGTTCGACAATGATCAGGGATAAAGTATGGGGGGAAATCGGCCAGGCGGAAGAACTGGGAAAAAAATTGGCGGATTTGATTTTAGAAAAAGGTGGCAAGAGATTGCTGGATTTAATGTGCTGATATGACGGATAAAAAAATAAAAACAGGCAAAGTTTTTATCATCGGCGCGGGGCCGGGAGACGCGGGTCTCATTACGTTCAAGGCCGTGGAAGCTCTGCTGGCCGCTGATGTTGTCGTTTACGACAATCTTGTCAACGAAGAGCTGCTGAAATTCGCGCCTCCACAGGCAAGATTTATTTACGCGGGCAAAAAAGGCGGCGATCACACACTGCCGCAGGAACAGATCAACGAATTGCTGGTCAGGGAGGCGCGGGCGGGCAATACCGTGGCGCGCCTCAAGGGCGGTGATCCTTTTATCTTTGGGCGCGGTGGCGAGGAAGCGCAAATGCTGGCGAAAAACGATATTGCTTTTGAAATAATTCCCGGCGTGACCTCGGCCACTGCTGTTCCGGCATACGCGGGTATTCCGCTCACGCACCGAGGCTTCACTTCGACCGTGGCGTTTGTGACCGGGCATGAGGACCCGACGAAAGAAAAAAGCGACATCGACTGGCCGGCGCTTACTAAAATAGGCACGCTTGTATTTTTGATGGGTGTGAAAAATCTCCCACAGATTACTAAAGAACTCATTAAAAACGGTAAACCTCCGGACACACCGGTGGCGCTTATCCGCAACGGCAGTCTGCCCACGCAGCAGGTTTTGGTCGGCATGCTTTCCAATATTGTGATCCTGGCGCACGCCAATGATTTCCGGCCGCCGGCTATTCTAGTAGTGGGTGGTGTTGTCGATTTGCGCGACACACTGCGCTGGTTTGATAATAAGCCTCTCTTCGGCCTGGGCGTGGTGATAACACGACCTGAGCGACAGGCTGATGACTTGGCGCGTTTACTTCTGGAGCAGGGCGCCAATCCTATTTCTTTTCCCACCATCGCCATCGAGCCTCCCGATGACTGGGGCGAACTAGACAAAGCGCTTAAGCAACTGGAAAGCTATCACTGGCTGATTTTTACCAGCGCCAACGGCGTGCGTTTCTTTTTCGAGCGCCTGCGGCAAAAAGAAAAAGACATCCGGGATTTAAAAGGAATAAAAATCTGCTGCATCGGCCCGGCGACAGCCCGTCAGATTGAGGGAAAAGATATCAAGGTTGATCTGGTGCCCGATGAGTTTATCGCCGAAGGCATTTTGAAATCTTTTTCCGCCCTAAACGTGCGAGGGAAAAAAATTCTTCTTCCCCGCGCTGCCCAGGCGCGCGATATTCTGCCCGAAGGGCTTAAAAATCAAGGCGCTGAAGTTGATGTCGTGACCGTCTATCGGACGATAAATTCCGGCAGAAAAAAAGAGGAGTTTATGGCGCTACTCGATGCGCAGGGGGTGGACATAATTACTTTTACCAGTTCCTCCACCGTCACGAATTTTGTGGAAATAATGGGGAAGGATTTTGTTCTACCGCCGCTAGTGCGCGTTGCCTGTATCGGACCGGTAACGGCGGCTGCGGCGAAAAAGGCGGGATTTCAGGTCGACATCGAGCAGAAAGAATACACCATGTCCGGCCTCGTGCAGTCCTTGCTTGATTGTGATAAAAACAGATGCTATCTCAAGGAAGTGAATTGATAAAATGATCGGTATTTCCAAATTATACTGTGGCGCGGCGGAACCATCCGACGTGTTGCGCTACAACAGGAAATCGGGAGATTTGCCTTCGCATCTGCTGCAGTTTTCCGCGGACAAAAAACCGGTGGTTGTCTGGAATATGACGCGGCGCTGCAATTTAAAATGCGTGCACTGCTATTCAGCCTCCGCCGATATTGATTACCCCGATGAATTGACCACGGATGAGGGGAAAAAACTGATTGATGACTTGGCGGCGTTCGGCGCGCCGGTGATTTTGTTTTCCGGTGGCGAACCGCTCCTGCGCCCCGATTTGCTGAAACTGGCGCAATATGCCACCGATAAAGGAATGCGCGCGGTTATTTCCACCAATGGCACATTAATTACTCGCGAAATCGCCGCCAAACTTAAGACAATCGGTTTGTCCTATATGGGGGTGAGCCTCGATGGGCTGGAGAAAACTCATGACCGCTTCCGCGGCACAAAAGGCGCGTTTGAAAAAGCCATGGAAGGGATACGTAACTGCCGTGATGCGGGCATTAAAGTTGGTATCCGCTTTACGGTAAATAAACGCAATCTCGCCGACGTGCCGGCGATGTTTGATTTGCTCAAAAAAGAAAATATTGAACGGCTTTGTTTTTATCATCTGGTCTACACAGGCCGTGGTTCCAAACTGCGCGAAGAGGATTTGACGCACGAAGAAACACGCGCGCTTCTGGATTTGATTGCCGCGAGAACGAAAGAAATGTTTGACGAAGGATTGGCGCCGGAAATACTCACCGTGGATAATCACGCCGACGGGCC
>DIEW01000008.1:0-4848 GCA_002418825.1 Syntrophaceae bacterium UBA5764
CGATTATTTTACCGGCGGCATCTTTGCGGGGGTTTATGGAGGACTCAATCCATGTTTTAGAGCCGTCCTTTCTGATGATTTGATGTTCTGATGTTTTACCCGGTTTTCCCGTTATATAGACTTCACGGAATTCTTTATAAACTTTTTTTGCCGTTTCCGGAGAAGTGTAATCTCGGTTGTTTCTGCCGATTATTTCCTGGCGGGAATAGCCGTTGATCCGGCAGACGGCATCATTGACAAATGTTGTATTGCCGGCCAGGTCAACTTCGTAGTAACCTTCTTCCATGGTTTCCAGAATCGTGCGGTATTTTTCCTCGCTTTGCTGCAAAGCTTTCTCCGCCGCTTTCTGTTTCGTGATATCATGGTAAATAACCTGGAACTGCTTTTTGCCATTCCAGACAATCTCTTTGCGGAATGCCTGAAGGTTGCGGATTTCGCCATTTTTCCGTACAATATTTATTTCATATTCAGTGGGGCTTTCTTTTCCCTGGTCTCGTAAGGCTTTTCTTGCCAGATAATCTGCGTAACTCTCCAGGGTATAGCGTTTTTTTAAGGGTGTTTTGTTTAATTCTTCAATCGTTTTGTATTCGTAAATATCAAGTATTGCTTGATTGGCATAAATTGTTTTACCCGCAGCAGTCACGATGCGGATGCCCAGGGGCGATTCATCAAGCGAACGGCGAAAATTTTCTTCGCTTTGCCGCAGGTTTTCTTGGACCAGCTTTTGTTCGGTAATATTGCGGATGATTCCTTTAAAACCGGTTTTTTTGCCGGAAGTGTCTCTACACAGATCGATTGATGTTTCAATCCATATTTTAGACCCATCTTTTCTGATGGTTTCATGTTCGGAGGTTGTTGCCCGCCGCCCCGTTTTATAAACTTGTTCAAATATTTGATGAATTTTTTTTGCTGTTTCCGGTGTAGTGATGTTACGGTTGTTCATGCCGATTACTTCCTGACGGGTATAACCGTGCATTCGGCACGCAGCATCATTGACAAAAGTTATATTTCCATTGAGGTCAACTTCATAATATCCTTCTCCCATGGTTTCGAGAATGCCGCGATATTTTTTCTCGCTTTCCTTTAATGCTTCCTCTGCTTGCTTGCGTCGAGTGATATCGTTTCCCACGCCTAAAACAGCTTTCCGGCCGTGCCAGATAAAAGGACTGATAGTTAAATCCAAGTGTTTTATTTTATCATGAACCTTATATGCTCTTTCTATTCGCCCCCCGCTTTGCCATAAGCGTTTCAGCTTTGGTAAAATATTTTCTTCATCAATTATGGTGTTCCTGACGTGCTTTTTCAGCAGTTCTTCTTTTGAACATTCGAGAAATTGCAGCGCGGCATTATTGCCGTCGATGTAACTGCCTTGCGTATCGATAGCGAGAACCGGATTTGCCATTTTTTCGAACAGGGTACGGTACCTTTCCTCGCTTTTGCGAAGGCTGTCTTCTGCTCTCTTGCGTTCCGTAATATCGCGGAAAAAGGCCGAGAAGTATTTTTCTCCATTGATTGTTAAGGAACTGAAGCTGATATCCGCATAGAAAACAGATCCGTCGTTACGACGAACGGGTATTTCGCTGTAAAAGGAAAGGAGTTTACCATTCAAATGTTTCTGAAACTCCGCCTTAATTTTTTTTGCCCATTCTTTAGGGGGATGCAGGGAAGAGATTGTTCTGCCGACAAGGTCTTTTGTGGAACAGCCCATCAGTTTAGCCATAGCCGCGTTGCCGAAAACTATTCTGTGTTTTTTATCGAAAAAGATAATACCGTCCTGACTGTGTGTAATTATGTTGCGGAATTTTTTCTCGGATTCTTTCAGGTTGTATTCTGTTTGTTTTTGCCGGGTGATGTCATTGTAGATGGCGACAATTTCACCGTTAGGTGTTTTGTAAACGTAATTTTCTTTCCAGCCTGAGATGCGGTTATCTTTGTAAAAGGCAACGGGGTGCCGTTGAGGTCTGCCGGTTTTCCATACCTGTTGAAACACTTTGAATAAACCGAGCTTTTTAACACCCGGAAATACCTTAAGTACCGATTTGCCGATGATGTTTTTTCTATTGACATTTTCTGCCTTTTCGGCTGCTCGATTAAATGCCCTGATGATAAAATCTTTTCCGTTTGCACTGGCGGTATAAACGGCCGCGCAACTGTTCATATGCTCAAATAATTGCCGGAAATTCCGTATGCTTTCGGGGGAGGATTTCAGTGCTTTCTTTATTTGCCCGGGATTTGTTTCCTTTATGTTTTTGGATTTTTCTGCGGTAAAAAATTTTCTTTGAGGAATTCTGGCTTGTTTTGAGGCTTTTTTTGCAGAAATGGTTCTTGTTTTCACCGGTGATCCTCAGTTACGACTGCTGAAACTATTACCTTGGCTAGTGGGGAAAGCGGCATTTTATAATCAAACCATTTTCTCCTTGGAATGTAAAATACAGTATAAGATACAGCCACAACAGCTATAAAACTTTTAATCTGGCTAAATTTTACTATACAAATTACTGAAAATCAAAGTAATATATAAACCGTTTGGCCGTTTTTTGTATACTGATGTGGCAATGGGTAATTAACTATTGAAATTGTTTGTGATGTTTTTTATAGTGAAAACAAAAAAGGAGATTTCATGGAAGATCGTCAATTTGGTCGTCTACGTTTTATTTGCGGGGAAAATTATGGAAAGTATCCGTTCAATCATTCGGTTTATATTAAGGGGAGCGAAGCACGTATCATTATTGACCCTGCCTGTTCTTTGGAAAAACTCACCCGTCTGCGCGATCAAGAAGGAGTGGACATGATTTGGCTTTCTCACTGGCATGAAGACCATTTCCATTACATGTATCTTTTTGATGGCGCTCAGCTATGGATTTCGGAAACAGATTTCCCGCCGCTTACGGATGTGGAAATATACCTGAACTGGTATGGGATAGACGATGCCAAAATCCGCACCTACTGGAATAAACTTGTGCACGAAGAATTCAATTATCGGCCCCGGACTTCGGCAAACTTTTTTCCGATAAACGAAGAGGCGGATATCGGGGGCATTCGCGTGCAAACCATTGCCACGCCGGGTCATACTCCCGGATACCTTTCTTTTTTCTTTCCCGAGGAAGAAGTTCTTTTTATCGGCGACTATGATTTGACGCCTTTTGGGCCCTGGTACGGCGACGCGGCTTCGAGCATTGAAGAAACCATTGAATCTATTAGACTTCTTAAAAAAATTCCAGCCAAGAAGTGGATTGCTTGCCATGAAAAAGGCCTGTTTGAGGAGAATCCGGGAAGACTTTGGGATGATTATGAAAATATCATATATGCGCGGGAGAAACGCATTTTGGATATCGTGTCCGGAAAGCCCAGTACGCTGGAGGAAATCGCTTCCGCCTGGCCGATTTACGGCAGGCCCAGAAAACCGCTGGAATTTTTCGAACCTAACGAGCGCGTTTTGGTCAAGAAGCACCTGGAACGTCTGCAAAAAAATGGTCTGGTTGTCAAAGAAGGAGATAAATACCGCAAAATATGAAAATCATCCGGGGGGTGTGTAAAATTATCGGGCTTGATAAAACACTGCCGCGGTCGGAAGAAATATTAGTAGATGCGACTGTAAGCATTACAGTTCGCCGCTATAAAGCAATTTTAATGTTCTATTAGAATGAAAGAACTAACTATTTTTAATCATAGCCTCTTCAACTGTTTGAGTTCGGTTCGATAGATGACTGTTTTTACTGCAGGTAGTTTGCTCTGTAAATTTTGCTTCGAAAAGAAGAAACGATGAGAAAAATGCTGCGCGTTATGTATCAGCCTTACAAGTGGCTGATCTTTGGTCCCTACTTGGCAATATCCACTATTTTCTTCGGTTCGTTAACGATACTCATGGCTTTTCTGACTAATCCCCGGACAACCAGCTTTGTGTGCGGAACCATCTGGGCGCGGCTCAATGGCTGCCTGACGCCCATGCTTGTTAATGTTAAAGGAAGGGAGAACGTTGTAAAGACTCAGTCTTACGTCATTATCGCGAATCATCAGAGTCAATATGACGTATTTGTCGTCTACGGCTGGCTGGGGATTGATTTTAAATGGGTGATGAAGCAGGAATTGAGAAAAGTGCCCGGCATCGGAATTGGATGCGAAAAGGTCGGGCATATTTTTATTGATCGCTCGAATCATGAGAAAGCCCTTGCTTCCTTGCAGAAAGCGAAAGAAAAAATCGTCAACGGCACATCGGTCATGTTCTTTCCGGAAGGCACACGCAGCAAAGACTGGTCACTCGGCGAATTTAAAAAGGGTGCTTTTAAGATGGCCCTCGACCTCAAACTCCCCATCCTGCCGATTACGATTATCGGCACCAATAAAATTCTGCCGTCGAACTCTATAGATCTCTTTCCCGGGAAGGCGCGGATGATAATTCATAAGCCGATTGATACGTCAGGCTATACCGATGCAAATCTTGATGAACTGGTGAGTTTGACTCGCCGCGTGGTCGAATCCGGCCTTGTTGAGACGGCATCCAAATGATTTTTAAAATGTTTTTACCTCAGAGGCGCGGTCAAGATTTCCTTGACAGACCAGACCACGTTTTTTATGCTTCACCAGATAAAAAAACGGGTTCTTTTAAGTATGTTGCTTATGAAACATAAAACCGGCGGCATATCGTAGAAAGACAGTAACAAGGAAAAAACCGAAGGAAACAAAAAATGCCCATCACAGAAATTCTTGCTCGTAACGCCGCGTTGTATGGAGAAGAAGTCAGTCTTGTTGAAATCAATCCCGAAATAAAGGAAGTAACGGCAAACTGGAAAGATTATGAACTGGTTGAACCAGATCCCGAAAGGAGATACCGCCGGGAAATGACCTGGC
>DIEW01000008.1:4902-5307 GCA_002418825.1 Syntrophaceae bacterium UBA5764
AGTGGCTGCCGATTTATTTCGGTATCCTGAAAACCGGCGCCATCGCCGTGCCGCTCAACTACCGCTATACGGAAGAGGAAATAAAATACTGCCTCGACCTGGCTGAATGCGATGTATTGATTTTTGGTCCGGAGTTTACGGGGAGAATTGAGACGATCGGGGAGAGGATTCCAAACGTAAAAATACGGTTGTTTCTGGGCCAGAACTGCCCCGCGTTTGCCGAAAGTTATTACGCGCTCACGGCGTGTTGTTCCTCTGTGGCTCCGAAAATTAAGCTTTCCGACGATGATGACGCCGCCATATATTTTTCCTCCGGCACCACCGGTTTTTCCAAGGCGATTCTTCATGCGCACCGCGCCTTGATGCTCTCCTGCGAAGTGGAAATGAATCACCACAAGCAGACGC
>DIEW01000008.1:5323-5551 GCA_002418825.1 Syntrophaceae bacterium UBA5764
CGAAAATGCACTGGTTCGGCAGTTTTCTTGCCGGAAGCCGCGCCGTTTTGCTGCGCGGTGTCAAGCCGGGATGGATTATCAAAACGGTTTCCGAAGAAAAGATCACGATTGTCTGGTTGTTGGTCCCGTGGGCGCAGGATATTCTGGACGCCATCGAGCACGGGGATTTAAAGCTCGCGGATTATAAACTTGCTCAATGGAGACTGATGCATATCGGCGCCCAGCCCG
>DIEW01000039.1:0-6058 GCA_002418825.1 Syntrophaceae bacterium UBA5764
CGAATCCCCCTCTCTCCGCCAGAATTTGCGTGGCTATAAAAAGATTGAAATAAAGAAGCTGAGAATTATATCAGCGGAGAGATGTCCGAGCGGCTCAAGGAGCACGACTGGAAATCGTGTGTCTGCCCCCAAAGGTGTACCGCGGGTTNNAAATCCCGCTCTCTCCGCCATTTTTATTTTCCGGATGTTTGAAAATCATTGTAATGATAAGTAATCACGGTATAATCTTGCCATAACATAAAAAATAAAAATTGAGTTGATTCCTGCTGATTTATCAATTAAGAGTTTTGATGAGTTAATTTTTTAATATGGCCGGGTCCCGTGCAATGGAGGCTTGTAAACCCCGTCAGGTCCGGAAGGAAGCAGCGGTAGCAAATCCCTTCATGTGTTGCGGCAAACCTGGCCACCAGCTATCATGCGTAAGTTGAAATTTTTAAAGGAGCGTCCTTGGAATATCTGGTTTTAGCCCGCAAATTCCGCCCGCAGTGTTTCGAAGAAGTCGTCGGACAGGAACATGTCGTCAAAACATTGAAAAACGCCATTAGTCAAGGACGGGTGGCGCACGCGTTTTTGTTTGCCGGCCCCCGCGGTATCGGAAAAACTTCTGTCGCCCGCATTCTAGCCAAGTCACTCAATTGCGAAAAAGGACCGACGCCAACTCCGTGCGGTGAATGCGCCAATTGTAAAGAAATCACCGATGGCCGCTCCCTAGATGTACGCGAAATTGACGGCGCCTCCAACCGCGGAATCGATGAAATCCGTGAGCTACGGGAAAACGTCAAATTCGCTCCAGCCGCGTCCAAGTATAAAGTTTATATTATAGATGAAGTGCACATGCTGACGCGTGAGGCTTTCAACGCCCTTCTGAAAACACTGGAAGAGCCGCCCGCGCATGTGATTTTTATTTTCGCCACGACAGAAAGTCATAAAGTACCGGCAACAATTATGTCACGTTGCCAGTGTTATGATTTCCGTAGAATCTCACTCAAAGAGATAATTGCGAATCTGGGAAAAATTGCGGCCGCCGAAGGAATTCAAATAAGCAAGAACGCCCTGGGCTGGATTGCCGAAGCGGGCGACGGAAGCATGCGCGACGCACAAAGTGTTTTTGATCAGGTTATTTCCTATGCGGGCAAGGAGATACAAGACGCCGATGTGGAAGAGAATTTGGGGCTTAAGGACAGAAAATATCTCTTTGCTCTTTCAGCCGCCGTCATAAAAAAGAATGCCGGAGCGTGTCTCAATATTCTGGAAGAGGCTTATCTGGCGGGTATAGATTTAAAACATTTTTATCAGCGGCTACTCAAGCATTTTCGTGATTTGCTTTTGGTTAAAATTGCCGGCGATGACAGCGACACTTTTGATATTGCTTCCGAGCAAATTGAAAAACTGAAAAATCAGTGCGAAAATATCACGCGTGAAACATTGCAGCGTTATGTGGAGATTCTGATCGCCGAGGAGGACGCTTTACGTCGTTCTCAGGAGGCGCGCGTGAAGCTGGAAACAATTGTCGTTAGAATGGCTTATTTGGAACCGATAATCCCCCTGGGAGAAATTATTTCCACCATCGAGTCAATCGAGCAAAGAATCGGAACGGATTTATCCGGGGCAGAGGGCGGTGAAACGGAACCGGTCCCAGGTGATAGGGATGTACGGAACCGTCAGAATTCGGTCATGAAAAAAGAGAACGGCATTTTTTCAACTGCAGATTTTAACCATTTCACCGGCAATAGCTGTAGTGAAAGCTTGGAAAGCATCAGCAATCGGCTTAAGGTTTTTATTAAAAAAGAAAACCCGCTACTGGGAGCGAAAACTGATACGGCAGAGTTTATAGGCTATGAAAATGGTTGCCTGACGCTTGGTTTTCCCGCAAACTCCATATTTTATGAGGATATAAAAAGCAAGCACCAGAAAGACAAACTGGCAGAAATAATCCGAAAATTTTTTCAAAAAAATGTGGAAATTAAAATCACCTTGGTGGAAGTGGAAAAGTCAAACGCAAGCGGCAACAATGCACGTGGCAAGGCAAACACAATAAATGAAGTGAAAAGAGAGGCAATTAATCACCCGATTTTACAAAAGGTGATGGACGAGTTTTCAGGCGCCGAAATAAGAGAAATTAAAGCGCGAAATGACGCGGACTGAGGTTCTCTGAACATTTAATTGATGATAAATATTATTCTCGGAGGAAGATAAAAGTGCAGAATTTTGGCAATATAATGAAACAGGCGAAAAAAATGCAGGAACAAATGGGCAAGATACAGGAAGAGCTGGAAGCTAAAACCGTTGAAGCGCAGGCCGGCGGAGGAATGGTGCGGGTGGTCGTGAACGGTAAATTTAATGTCGTATCCATTAAAATAGAAAAGGAAGCGGTGAATCCTGAAGACGTGGAAATGCTCGAGGACCTGGTCGTGGCAGCGGTCAATGAAGGCGTGCGCAAAGCGCAGGAAATGGCCTCACAGGAAATGGCAAAAATTACCGGAGGGTTGGGAATCCCCGGATTAAGTTTCTAGGGCGAATTTTATGAAAGCGTATGCGCAACCGATCAAAAGACTGATTTCGGAGTTGAGCAAGCTTCCCGGCATCGGAGAGAAAACAGCCACAAGATTGGCCAATTATATTTTGCGGGCGACGGAAGATGACGTAAAGAAACTTTCCGAAAGCATTGTCGAAGTAAAAAGAAAAATTAAATTCTGCCGCGTTTGCCTGAATCTCACGGAAACGGAAATCTGTCATATTTGTCATGATAAAAACCGGGATCATGCGGTAATTTGCGTGGTGCAGGAACCGGACGCCATGGCGGCAATTGAAGAAAGTGGCTGCTTTAGCGGAACATACCATGTCTTGCACGGAGCGCTGGCGCCGCTGGACGGTATCGGTCCGGAAAGCCTGCATCTTAACGAATTAATGAAACGCGTCGATAGCGGAACAATCAAGGAATTGATAATAGCGACAAATCCTGATGTTCACGGAGAGGCAACCGCCTTATTGATTATAAAAATGCTCAAAGGGAAAAATATAAAGATAACAAGGATTGCCACCGGCGTGCCGCTGGGCGGCGACCTTAAATATATCGATAAAATGACCATTTCCAAATCGCTGGAATTCAGGCGCGGCATGTAATTTTATGGATAAGACGAGGAAAATAGACAGCAAACTTATTACCGAAACAGTAAAAAAACTGTTTATCGAAGCCAACATAAATTTGGGCCAGGATGTGATTTGCTCCCTGCAGGATGCGCTCGCGCGGGAAGAATCTCCCCTGGGCAGGCAGGTGCTCGAAAAAATAATTGATAACGCGGAAATTGCCCGCCGCGAAAAAATGCCCATCTGTCAGGATACAGGTCTGGCGGTGCTGTTTATTGAAATCGGGCAGGATGTCCATATTATCGGCGGCGATTTGCGGGCGGCAATTGAAGAAGGAGTGCGCCAGGCCTACCAGGATGGTTTTTTGCGCAAATCCGTCTGTGATCCGTTGACCAGAAAAAATACACAGGATAACACGCCGGCGATAATCCACATTGATATTGTACCTGGCGACAGGCTAAAAATAATTGCCATGCCCAAAGGCGGCGGCAGCGAAAATATGAGCGCGGCGCAAATGCTTACGCCGGCTGCGGGCAGCGAAGGTATTAAAAATTTTGTTGTTGAAAAAGTGAAACAAGCCGGCGCCAATCCCTGCCCTCCGATTATTGTCGGAGTCGGCATCGGCGGCTCACTGGAAGAAGCGTGTGTTTTAGCCAAAAAAGCTTTGCTACGCCCAGTGGGCGAAGCTAATAACAATGATGAGCACCTGGCACAAATGGAAAAAGAACTGCTCAACAGTATTAACAAACTGGGTATCGGCCCGGGGGGCTTAGGCGGAAGAATTTCCGCGCTGGCCGTGCATATTGAGATGTTGCCCTGCCATATTGCCTCTTTGCCCGTTGCGGTTAACATTCAATGTCATGTGGCACGGCATAAAGAAGAAATTATATAGGATAGCGTTTTGAACAAAAAAGAAAAAGTGATGCGTCGACTAGAGATTCCATTAAAGACGGATATTATTTCCTCTCTGCAGGCGGGAGATATGGTGCTCATAAGCGGTGAGGTTTATACCGCGCGCGATGTCGCGCATCGCCGTCTTTATGAAGCGTTGCTCAAAGGCGAGAAACTGCCGATTGATTTAAAGGCAGCGGTAATATTTTACGCGGCGCCCGCGCCGACTCCGCCCGGAAAAATCATCGGCTCCATCGGCCCGACGACGAGTTACCGGATGGATTTCTTCACGCCGAAATTAATCGAAAATGGTCTTAAAGGTATGATTGGCAAGGGCGGCCGGTCCGCGGAAATTGTTGCCGCGCTCAAAAAATATGGCGCGGTTTATTTCGGCGCTATCGGCGGCATTGCTGCTCTTACCGCCTGCTGCGTAAAAAAAGTTGAATTGGTGGCCTACGAGGACCTTGGCCCGGAAGCGATAAGAAAATTAACTGTCATTGATTTTCCGGCAGTTGTCATCAATGACGCGCATGGTAATGATTTGTATTTGTCTGCCCAAAACAAGTGGCGTATCCAGTCAATATAATTATTCTATTAAAAATAAGAAAAAAGTTGACTGAAACAATGTTCTATATTATGAATGACGGTCATTTTTGTAATAAAATCATGGAGACGACGGTAAATGATTGAAGTTAGATGGCACGGTAGGGGCGGCCAAGGTGCGGTAACATCGGTGGAATTGCTTGCTGTATCGGCAATTGCCGCAGGAAAGTATGCGCAGGGATTTCCCAGTTTTGGACCGGAAAGAAGAGGCGCGCCCGTTGCAGCGTTCACGCGAATAGATGATAAGAAAATTAATGTCCGTTCCGGTATTTATGAACCAGATGTTGTATTAGTTCTTGATTCCAGTCTTATCGGCTTGGTCAACATACTCGAAGGTTTGAAGCCAAACGGTAAATTGATCGTGAACACGCACAAATCGCCGGAACAAATTCGTAAAGAATTGAATTTCAGCGGAACGGTCGCTACTGTTGATGGTACGGGCATAGCGCGCAAGGAGATGGGTGTGCCTATTGCCAACACCACGATGATCGGCGCTCTTTTGAAGGTCACGGGCGTTTTGGGGCTGGATGCACTTAAAGAAGCTGTGGAACATCGTTTCGGGCGTATCGCGCAGAAAAATCTCGTCGCAATGAAACGTGCCTACGACGAAATTCAAATCAGCAATTAAGAGGTAAACATGGCATTGAAAATATGGAAAGAACTTCCTATAGGTTGTGTAGTATATGAACCGGGAAGCGCAAGTGAATATCACACCGGTAGCTGGCGGTCGCAGAGGCCTGTCTGGGATGATTCGAAATGCATCAAATGTGGCATTTGTTATGTATTTTGTCCGGAAGGATGTGTCCAGCAAACAGAAGAAGGCTTTTTCAAAGCGAATATGGATTACTGCAAGGGATGCGGTATCTGCGCGCATGAATGCTGGCCGAAAGCGATAGCTATGGTGGAGGAGGGATGAGATGGGCAAGCGCGTAGGTATGGAAGTGGCTATGGCCGTGGCGGAAGCCGTTGGATTATGCAATATCGACATGGCTGCCGTTTATCCCATTACACCTCAGTCGCATATCGCGGAACATCTTTCTGATCTGGTGGCCGACGGCAAGGTTGATGCGGAATTTGTGACAGTGGAATCAGAACACTCAGCGATGAGTGCGGTGATTGGCGCGTCCGGCGCGGGCGCTCGCACCTATACAGCAACCAGTTCTCAGGGGTTGATGCTGATGCATGAATTGCTGCCGATTGCATCGGCGATGCGCCTGCCGATATGTATGGCTATTGCCAACCGGGCTGTTTCGGGACCTCTGAATATTCTAAATGATCATACTGACATTATGCCGCAGCGCGATTCCGGCTGGATTTCCATTTTTGTGGAAAATGGGCAGGAAGCCATTGACATGTCCATCATTGCCTTCAAAATCGCCGAGCACAAGGACGTCATGTTGCCGGTCAATATTAATATTGATGGTTTTCAGTTAACGCACATGGTGGAACCTTTTGAAATGCCCTCACAGGAAGAAGT
>DIEW01000039.1:6079-9204 GCA_002418825.1 Syntrophaceae bacterium UBA5764
TGGGCGCTTTTGCCATGTCCGATTACTTTGCCGAAATTATGAAAGCTAAAGATGAAGCTCTAAAAAATTCCAAAAAAGTTATTCTGGAAGTCTGGAGCGAATGGGCAAAATTATTTGGCCGCTCCTACAAGCCGGTGGAAGCTTACAAATCTGAAGACGCAGAGATCCTGATGTTGACCATGGGCTCAATGGGCGAAACGGCGCAGATGGCGATTGACGAATTGCGTGGCAGGGGCATCAAGGCAGGTCTGGTGAAATTAAAATTATGGCGTCCCTTTCCGTTCGCGGAAGTCAAAGCCGCCATTAAGCATGCGAAAAAACTGATTGTGACGGATCGTGCCATATCGTTTGGCGGCCCCGGCGGACCGGTTTTTTCTGAAATCAAATCGGCTTTGTACGCAGAAACTCAGCGTCCCCTTATTTATAATTATATCTACGGATTGGGCGGGCGTGATGTTCCCGTCAGTGATTTTATCGGCATGTTTGAAAAGGTTTTGGCGGATTTGGCCGGCAAGGCAGCTGATACCTATGAATTCTGGGGGGTGAGGGAATAATGAATATTGTCGAAAATTTTGATTTGTATGCCCCACGATTGATTAATAAGAACGAGTTGTTATCTGCCGGTCACCGTGCCTGCTCCGGCTGCGGGGAGGTTCTGGCTGTCCGGCTGATGTGCAAAGCACTCGGAGAAAACACCGTAATCGCTTCCGCGACGGGGTGTATGGAGATTATCTCCAGCATGTTTCCTACAACCGCGTGGCGCGTGCCATGGATTCACGTGGCATTTGAAAATACGGCCGCCGTGGCTTCCGGTATCGAAGCCGGTCTTAAATCGCTACGTAAAAAAGGCAAGATCGACAGTCGCTACGTCAAGGTAGTCGGCATGGGCGGAGACGGTGGCACAATGGATATCGGCATCCAAGCTCTCTCCGGAGCGATGGAACGCGGCCATGACATGATTTATGTATGTTTTGACAACGAAGCTTACATGAACACAGGTATTCAGAGGTCCAGCGGCACGCCAATGGGCGCTTCCACTACGACCGCTCCCGCAGGTAAAGTTAGCATGGGACAAAAAACATGGAAGAAAAATATGCCGGAAATTATGGCGGCTCATAACATTCCTTATGTGGCTACCGTTTGTCCAAGTTATCCACTCGATTTCATCCGCAAGATGGAAAAAGCAAAAAGTATAAAAGGTTCTTCTTACATCCATTGTTTTTCTGTTTGTCCTACCGGCTGGCGTTGCCCTTCACATATGGCAATAGCCATGGGGCGTCTGGCGGTAGAAACAGGTGCGTTTTCGTTGTATGAGGTGGAAAACGGAAAGTATAGGCTATCCGCGGAGATGCCGAAGAAACTGAGGCCGATTAAAGATTACTTTAAAACGCAGGGCCGTTTTAGGCATTTAACAGAAGAAGAAATCAAGATGATTCAGGACAGAGTGGATGCTGAGTATCAAAAGTTGACGCATAAAGCCAAATACCTGAAATAAACTAATGCTGCATTTAGGACGATACTGAGGTAAGTTAATTATGAAGCAACCAATTGATATTGTTAATAAAACTAAACAAATAGTGAAAAAACACGGAGGCGATAAAAGCGCTTTGATAGCTATTTTGCAGGATATACAGGAAGCATTCAATTATCTTCCGAAAAAGGCCCTGACGGTAGCGTCCAAAGTCATGGGCATTCCTTTGAGCCGCGTCTACGAGGCGGCCACGTTTTATGCCGCTTTCAGCTTAAAGCCGCGTGGCGAAAATGTAGTTAAAATCTGTAAAGGAACCGCTTGCCATGTTCGTGGCGCTTCTATCCTTCAGGACAAGTTTGAACGTATCTTGGGTATCAGACCGGGGGAAACAACTGGCGATGGAAAATTTTCTCTCGAAACAGTTAACTGCGTGGGTGCCTGTGCACTGGGGCCTGTTGTGATTATAAATACCGAATATCACGGTCAGGTCACCCTGAAAAAAGTGGATAGGATTATCGACGAAATCAACAAAGAAGGGGCCGAGCGATGAAAAAGGACATGAATACTCAAAACCGCCAGCTTCCGGAAGAAGTAAGAATAAACTACGGCCCGAAGAAGAAATTTATAACTGTTTGCGCCGGTACCGGTTGCCGCGCTTCCGGTAGCCTCAAAGTTAAAGAAACTCTTGAGGCCGAAGTAAAAAAACAAGGTATGAACATAGAAGTTCTTGCTACCGGCTGTTTTGGTTTTTGCGAAAAAGGGCCGCTGGTGGTTATTCATCCGGACAAATATTTTTATCAGCAGGTAAAAGTTGAAGATGTGCCTGAAATCGTTTCCAAAACCGTGATTAAAGGGGAGGTAATCAGCCGACTGCTGTACCGTCATCCGGACACGAAGAAAACATTGTTCAGAGAGGAAGACCTGCCCTTTTACAAAAAACAGCTGCGTGTGGTGTTTGGCCAAAACGGAATGATTGATCCGACGCGAATTGAAGATTATTTTGCCATCGACGGCTACCAGGCTTTGGCCAAGGTGCTTTCGGAAATGACACCTGAAGATGTCATTTCCGAAGTAAAGAAAGCTGGTCTGCGTGGCCGGGGCGGCGGTGGCTTTCCCACAGCAATCAAGTGGGAAGGGGTGCGCAAGGCACACGGCGAGCCCAAGTACGTCATCGCCAATGGAGACGAGGGGGATCCGGGAGCCTACATGGACAGAAGTCTTATGGAGGGAAATCCGCACAGTGTTATCGAAGGAATGATTATCGGGGCTTATGCTGTGGGCGCGCACGAAGGATATATCTACGTAAGAAACGAATATCCGCTAGCTGTGACACATTTGTCGCTCGCAATTGAGACAGCAAGAGAAAATGGGCTCTTGGGAGAAAACATTTTAGGAACTGATTTTTCTTTCGATATCAGAATTAATAAAGGCGCAGGAGCATTTGTTTGTGGCGAGTCTTCCGCGTTGTTTGCTTCAATTGAAGGCCGCGCCGGAGAACCGCGCGCTAAATACGTGCATGCAGTGGAAAGAGGCTTGTGGGACAAACCGACAGCGCTCAATAACGTGGAAACATGGGCTAACGTGCCATTGATAATCAATAAGGGCGCTGACTGGTATGCTTCCATCGGTACCGAAGGTTCCAAAGGGACAAAAA